>NZ_CAWUDE010000005.1:0-313395 GCF_963920895.1 Anabaena sp. CCY 9613 | reverse complement strand
TTGGCACTTATCTAATATATCTACTCTTTCAAGTTTCGTCAAGGGGTTTTTCTAACTTTTTTTTCAAGTCCCTCTATCCTTTGCTGACAACGCCTTTGACCTTACCCACATCATATATATGTATATGTCTATAAGATTAAAATTAAATAGCTATGCCAAGTCTGTTGAGTATTTTTGCTCTCCTTTTCAGGACGTAGCAATCTCCAGGTTTTACCTTCTTGCTGAATTTGCAGGTAAACCTCAAATGGTTGTTGAAGTTGTTTCAACTGTCTTTTGGGTAACTTAAAAATTAAATCGTAGGTTCCTAGGACGCGGAAAGCTGGCAAATTTTGAATGGTCAGGGGTTGTTCTTGGCTGATGGATATGCGTTTGATTTCAAATCCTTGGAAATCTAAGTCCAGTTTTTTTTGTAGTTGCTGCTGGGTTTGTTCTACTTGAAGAGCGATCGCCTTTTGTACTAACTGGGTAGTGGGCAGCAGTCCCACACTGCCACAAGCTGTTATTAACATCAGCAAAATCACTGTCACAAAAAGCCGTACCATGTTTTTGACATACCATTCGCCAGCGATAGTATACAGCAATTTTCAGGTTGCTAGACTATATTGTTATGTTGGAGAGTTGCAAAGTTTATGGTCTGATAGCTTTGCTGGCAAACAGTTTCTGAAAAACTTGATGCCGTTGCTGGGGTGCTTCTGGTGTGATGTTACCCCAGAGACTTTCCCAATAAAAAAAGGAAATACCGGGAAAGGAGCGATCGCGTACTGTTTGTACTTGGGTTTGAATTTGGGTGATTTTCACAGGAGTTTTTGAGGTTCCTGTCAAAATTCCAATACCCACAGGGATGCGAGTCCGAGCAAACTTGACGCTTGGTTGTTCGAGTTCAGTAATAAAACTATTTTGGTTATTACGATATACTTGCAATATCAATTCGTCGATTAAACCTTTTCTGATCCAACTTTCCCAGTCTTGTAAATAGTATTTGTAGGCAAAACTTTGTGAGTTGGGAGACAGCGAGATGATGGCATTGGGTTTAATTGCTTTGACACTTTGATATATCTCTGCCATGAAAGCTGTAATTTTGTCAGCACGCCAACGCATCCATCTAGGGTTAAATGGGTCACTAGGGGGACTTTTACCTTGATGTTCTCTCCGATATAGATCTACAGTGAAGGCATCGTAACCCAACTGGACTGGCATTCCAAAATGATCGTCCAACTGAATACCATCCACTTCGTAACGACTAACAACTTCTACGATTAGCCCCAAAATAAACTCTTGAACCTCTGGATGCAGGGGATTTAACCAAGCTTGGCGATGCACCGAGTTGTCGTTGATTTCCTCCAAGGGAATTTCGTTGGTAGATTTTATTCCTTCTTTCCCCATTGTTAACCAGTCAGGATAACGCCTGGCTAATTTTGAATTAGGCGGCGTCATAAACCCATATTCAAACCAGGGTATGACACTTAAATTTCGAGGTTTAGCTAGTTGAACTATCTTAGTTAAAACATCCTGTCCACCGTGCATTAAATTCAGTAGCGGTTCGGCGTCGGAACCAATAGCTTTTTTCGCTACATGACTTTTATAAAAAGTATGCCCCCGATTCCAGACTACAGGGTAAATCGTATTAAAATTTAGTGCTGATAATTGATTAAGAGCGCGGTTAATTCCCCAAGGAACAAATAGTACACCACTAGCAACATTGGTTAACCAAACACCGCGAATTTCTGTTGTGCTGGGTAAGTTAGTTTTCTGGTAATAAATAGGGAGGGAAGGAAAGGAAAATACAGTTAAGTATAGTATTAATCCTAAACAGAAAAAGTAAGAAAACACATGTCTAGTCAAAAAATTCATGTGTAGGCTTGACTTTGTTTTGGAGGGATACTTTTAATTACATATTTAGTTCGCATTCCTCCGGATTATGTGGACATTTCATCATATTGTACGCATTTGGTTAGACTTGATAAAGCCAAAAAGTTGGTTTGGTAATGGGCTGTTTTTCGCCAACAAACTACCTTTGATCCTGATGAAACCCACAAGGATGCACTGTTGGCGTAGTTTGCCACAAGTGTAGGTATCGCCTGTTGATACAAATGAGAAAATATCCACAGACTCCATTAATTTAAAAACCACGTAAGCGGCCTTCCCAGAGAAAAGCCACTACGTGCCTTGCATGTGTAGATAGTTTTTTTGCTTAATCTTAGGGACGTGGGGCGTTGAAGGCTTCCCAGGCGGCTTTGGCGGCATCTTGGATGCGATCGCTAAAATCTGTGATTTCTTTAACTAATAAATGCCAGTTTTTCTCTGTTTCTTCTTGCATGGTAGTCCAAGTATTTTCCAGGCGATCGCGCTCAATGAGTTTTTCCCGTTCAATGGCTTCTCTAGCTTGGCGCACAGCATTTAAATAAGTTTCACGGGTGAGAGTACCTGCTGATTCTGCTTCGCTTTGAGCGCGTCTTTTCAAAGCTTCAATCAATGCTTTGGTTTCGCGCTTGAGTTCATCAGTTTCGCCAACCATTTCGACTTCTACCATTTCGTTGGTTTGAGGGCTGATTTCTATTACTGTGGATTCAACGTTGTTATCTGTCATGGTTAGTCCTTGATTTAACTACAAAACTTCTGAAGTGTCTGCTAATAAACTTGTGTAGGCAGTTGTTGCTCTATTTTCAGTAATTCTTCAATTCGTGCTTCAGTAGCTGGGTGACTAGAGAACAAATTCCCCAGAAACTTCCCAGAAATTGGATTAATAATCAATAACGGCTCAAAAGCTGGATTGGCATCTAAAGGCAGTTGTTTGGCTGTGGCTTCTAACCTTTGCAATGCCTTGGCTAAAGCCCGGGGATTGCCAGTTAATTTAGCAGCACCAGCATCAGCAGAGAACTCCCGTGTGCGCGAGATTGCTAGCTGAATAATTGTGGCCGCGATTGGTGCAAGTATAACTGTTAATAAAATACCTAAAGGGTTGCCACCTCTATCCCCATTTCGAGATCCTGCTCCACCAAACCATAAGCTATAACTGACCATTTGTGCCAGAAATGAAATAGCCCCGGCGATTGTGGCAGCAACGGCTTGTGTGAGAGTGTCGCGGTTAATAATATGAGTTAGTTCGTGAGCAATGACGCCTTCTAATTCATCTTCTGGCAATATATTCAAAATGCCTTCGGTAACAGCTACAGCAGCATGTTCGGGATCACGTCCTGTGGCAAAAGCATTGGCAGTCTGTCCAGGAACAATGTAAACTCCCGGCATTGGAATATTGGCACGTTGAGACAATTTCTGCACCATGCGGTAAAGTCCCGGCGCTTGGGCTTCACTCACAGGACGGGCGCGGTAAACACTTAGTGCAATTTTATCGGACTGATACCAAGACAACAGATTTGTGGCTGCTGCTAAACCAATACCTAGAACTAAGCCAGTAGTACCGCCAATTATCCAGTAACTAATGCCAATTAACAAGCCACTCAAGGCAGCTAACAAAGCAGTCGTTTTCAATTGATTTGTCATAATTTTGCTCTCCCGCTAATGCTGCATTGGTGTTTTAAGACAACAGCATTACTTAAGTCGCAATCTAATTCTATCTAGCTAAACTCAGATATTGGTGCAGAGAACCTCTCATCTTGAGTACGGATTTCCCACTTAAACTTTGGCGTGGTATTTAGACTTACACGGACTTATTTTGTTTTTTTAGATACTTTTGTTATCATAAATTAAGAACTCAACCCTAGTCACTACTATAATTATCGGTCGTTTCCCTCTAACACTTATGATAATTTTTTTAATTAAGTAAATAATTTAACATTGAATACTTGAATTTTCAAATGCCCCTTTAACTGATACACTACCCTATGATGGTAACTAAAGTGTCATACTTAGTAATATCACAAGATAATGTTTAACTAAGCAGCACGATTAAACGTGTACAAACAATGCAAGATAGTGCAAATTTAATCCCAGAATTTGAAACATTATTTAGACAAAAATTAAAATTAAATAATTGTAGACTTAGAAAGAAAAAACAAGAGAATAATTATGAAATTATTACTCCGGCCAAAGATATTTTTTTAATGTCTTGGTGCGACTTTCCCGAAATTAACTTGGTATATCAACCTATAGGGGTACGCACAAAGCAGACCATAGTTTATGAACGAGCCATCCGCTCCCACATTAATTTTTGTGTAAGTAGTATTAAAGATAATCCTCAAACTCCTGTTGAGAATTAGAGATGTGTGGGGTGGGTGCTACCCACCCCCAAGCATTACTTATTTACTTACTGGTACTTCAGTAGATGACTTACCAATCAACATTGCAGAATTTTCCTCACTTTCGAGGATACCGAATTCAATCAACAATTCTTCTAGTTCTTCCATCTCAATGGGTGTGGGAATAGTAAGATTTTTGTTGTCGATAATCTTCTTAGCCAATGTGCGGTATTCCTGACCTTGATTGCTATCAGGTGCGTACTCGTTCACAGTCATCCGGCGCAACTCAGCGTGTTGCACGATGTTGTCGCGAGGTACGAAGTGAATCATCTGGGTGTTTAGACGTTTTGCCAGAGTTTCAATCAATTCGACTTCTCGGTCAACGTTACGGCTGTTACAAATCAGACCGCCTAAACGTACACCACCAGTGTGAGCATATTTAAGAACACCGCGAGCGATGTTATTAGCAGCGTACATCGCCATCATTTCACCAGAAGTAACGATGTAGATTTCTTGTGCTTTACCTTCACGAATAGGCATAGCAAAACCACCGCACACAACGTCACCTAGTACGTCGTAAGATACAAAATCTAAATCTTGGTAAGCACCATTTTCTTCCAAGAAGTTGATGGCGGTGATAATACCACGACCTGCACAACCTACACCGGGTTCTGGTCCACCGGATTCAACACAAAGTACATCCCGGAAGCCAGTTAGCATTACTTCGTGTAATTCTATATCTTCTACAGCGCCTCTTTCAGCAGCCAATTGTAGAACACTTGTTTGGGCTTTACTGTGTAGCATTAAACGGGTAGAGTCAGCTTTAGGGTCACAACCGACGATGAGGATACGCTGACCCATTTCTGCCATAGCTGCCAAGGTATTTTGAGAGGTGGTAGATTTACCAATACCGCCTTTACCGTAGAAAGCTATTTGTCTAATTTTTTCGTCAGTCATGGTTAATGTGTCCCTACAATTTTGTTTGTTGATGGATTTGGAAGTTTCTATCTAACTTTTAGGCTGGTTTAGGTATAGTCAAATCATCACGAGTAGTAAATTAGCGGCAAATTCTGTTACTTCTTTCCAGTTGTGAAGTAGGCAGATTCTATGCAGCAAGTTCTTATCCATACAGCATCTCTACCAAGAAATTGCGTGGACGCCAAATCACTTTTTTGAAGCATCTCACAAGATATTGCAAGTGTTATCACATGCACATGTGATGCAGCTGGAAAAAGCTTGAATCAAGCATTATCGGTTGTTGTAGTGTCCCAATTGGTTGCTCAAACCTTAAGAGTAGTTACAACAGGAATTTCAGTTTATGTAAATGACATCCCTGAACTACATAACCAACCAATCATTGCAATTTACTCTCAATGGCCGCTACAATTTTCCAGATTTTGCTTATGTTATGGACGCCAAGAACTTCTTGGTGATATTTGACAATATGGTTAAATTCCTGGATATTGTAGAACAGTATCAGCTCGGCTCGAAGTTTTTGTTCTAGCCGAAAAGTCTGCCATAACTTAGTTCACGGTGGAAAATTTTTCTCCCACTTATACTAAGTCAGTAACTGTTCTAATTTCTATTGAATTGCCGATTTTTACTAAAAGTCTTTCTTCCCAGACTCTAAGTTTAATTGCATCTGGCTGGTAATGCTAACTAGGTTAGCTAACTCTTGCTGGCTCATACCAAGGCAAGTTGTGATCGACTTCAAGTCGTGATGAAAGTTACTATCCTACCTAGCCTTATTTGACCTATTCGTTACAAAAAGCGATAACGAACTGAAGTGAATTTACCAGAGCAAAAAAACTTTATTGAGCTTATCTCAATTCTTTGGAAGTCTTTTTCTGCTTTTACTTTTCTGATTCCTATATGCAGCATAACATATAAATTACTATTTTTTATATCGAGATAAAATCATTTTTCATTCAATATAATCGAATATTGTTATTAGTATCGAGACGATCAATATGTAATTAGATAATAGTTTACCAAGTTATAAAAGCATGATTTTTATAGGGAACATAAATGATATGTGAAAAAAAATCATTAATGTAGAGTAGGCAAAGTCCACAAAAACTTAGATGCTGTGCGCTTTGCTCACAATATCTATGTTTCCAAATTAAATAGTATTCCTACAGATGAGGATTTATAGTGAATGCGTTGATGGATCATGAGCGTTCACGGGTGTTGACGCGATCGCCTGAGATATAAACTTTAAAATAACTAAAAAATGGTATTGTTAATTATCAATGGCGATGGAGCTCGCCAAAACCGCCGTTTCTCAGGCTGATGGCTCCTACTTTTCCCACTTGCTGCGGGGAGGGTAGGGCTGTGTTTATTAATTACCTGACTCCCTTGTAGCAAGTATCTGTCTACAAATCGCGCCCCAAGGAGTCATAAAAATGTTAGCCAGTGTATTGTGGATTCTCATGATGGGCTTTTTTGTGGGTCAACTTGCCCGTCGTTTAGGCGCTCCCCCTTTAATTGGCATGATTATAGTGGGGATTCTTCTCGGCCCCCAAGTGCGTAATGTTCTTAGTCCAGATATCCTAAATGCTGCTGATGATTTAAGAACATTGGCGGTGATGATTATTTTGATGAAAGCTGGACTAGGGCTAGATAGA
Organism: Anabaena sp. CCY 9613; assembly: GCF_963920895.1. Taxonomy (NCBI): domain Bacteria; kingdom Bacillati; phylum Cyanobacteriota; class Cyanophyceae; order Nostocales; family Nostocaceae; genus Anabaena; species Anabaena sp. CCY 9613. Next base: position 306,572 of record NZ_CAWUDE010000005.1, on the reverse strand, counting down.
GAAAAGCTATCTCAACAGGGAACCGTTGCGCTGCGTTTGGGATTTTTACCAGCAGCTACCGAAGCGATCGCCATTGCTTTTGCTGCTATGGTAATTTTTAACTTTGATTTTCTCACTGGGTTACTTTTGGGCTGTGTCATCGGTGCAGAATCCCCCGCTGTCATTGTCCCTGGGATGCTGCGGCTGAAAAGTTTAGGTTGGGGTGTAACTAAAGGTATCCCCGATGCAATTTTGACTGGTAGTGCTTTATCGGATGTGCTGCTGTTACTAGTATTTAGCTTGTTGCTGAGTTTCTTGGGTGATGGCGGAGTTGAGCAACTTGTCCTTCCTGGTGGGTTAACTTTGACACCCCTGCAATTGCTACCGTTGCAAATCATCATGCAAATTTTTCTGGGGTTGCTGTTGGGCTACTTAGCAGCTCGTTTGCTAGTTGTGTTGTTAGTCAAACAAAACTGGACTCAAAATGCCGTTCAAGATACTGTAATTGCTGCTAGTATAGCTTTATTTCTAGTAATTACTGCTCATTGGTTGCCTTACTTTTCTGGTTATTTAGCAGCCATGTCTATGGGGTTTTTCTTGATTGAATTAGATGCACCTTTAGCTAGAAGATTACGCGGTGGTTTTGACAGTTTGTGGATAGTTGCTGAGATTTTTTTGTTTGTTTTATTGGGTGCAACTATTCAACTGCAAGTATTAGAAAAAATTCTCTTACCCGGTATTTTAATATTAGCCATTGGTTTACTTGTCGGTCGGATGCTGGGATGGTATCTTTCCACATTGGGTAGTAATTGGAATTGGCGGGAAAAACTATTTTTATTACCAGGAAACTCACCCAAAGCTACAGTACAAGCAGCTATTGGGGCATTACCACTAGCTCAAGGTATTGCTGGAGGTGAGACAATTTTAGCGATCGCCGCTTTATCAATTTTAGTTACAGCACCTTTGGGCGCTTGGGCAACTATGACTTTTGCACCTCAGTTATTAGAACGGGGAGAAGTTGATCCCACCAAAGTGACAGTGGCGACACGTACCTTATTAGTAGCAGCAGTTGACACTTCTGGTTTAGCTACAGCAGTTTTAACCAAGGTAGCAGATTTAGCACGACGCAGTAACGGTGAGGCAATCGTTTTGCATGTCGTGAATTTGCCGAATCAGCAAGAAATTGAACAACTCAAACAGCAAAGTCAACAATTACTAGCTGATATCAGATATGAGTTTTTAACTGTCAATGGTGCTGTTCCAGAAGAGATTATTCGCATCGCTCAAGAGCATAAAGCCACTGCAATTATCATCGGAAAACGTGGTCATCAGGCTTGGGAAAATGTATTAATTGGTTCTGTATCTCAAGCCGTTTTAGAAGCTAGTTCTATACCTGTAATCTTAGTCGATAATTCTTCAAGTTAAATAATTACAGACTGTTCTAGTAAGGTTGTGATTCAAAAACTTAAGTTAAATCAAGCGTTTGCATTTGATCATCACTTCCATCAATTCGGTTCTGTTAACGTTGTACCGTAAGTAGGCGATAAGCCCGCGGCATGGAGTGATATAAGAGACAAGCTCCGCTATGGTAGATTGAAACTACTGTGTAAAGTTCAGCAAAATGAGAAAGCCTAATAACTATTACGATAAAATTGCTCACCTCTATGACCAAACTCGTTGGTTAACAGAGTCTATCGCTGAGGAAGTGGCAGATTTTATTCTGGAATTAGTAAACGCAACACCTGAAACATCTTTTTTAGAACCTGGTGTTGGTACAGGCTTGAATGTTCTTCCTTTTGTCAAACGCGGCTATTCTGTCACAGGAATTGATGTTTCTCCAGAAATGCTTGACCAATTCAAGCAAAAGCTGGGAAATATTCCTCCCAATCTCAAGCTGATTAATACAGATGCTTCACAATTGCCTTTTTCAGATCAAAGTTTTGACGTTGTGCTAACCGTTCATATGCTTCATACTGTTTCCAGTCAGAAGATGTTTTTGGATGAAATTATTCGCGTATTGAAACCACAAGGTTTTTATCTCAATGCTCAATGGATTACTCCACCTGCACGTATGGAGTTTGAGCGTTATTTTAGAGAAATTGCAGCTAAATACGAAGTAAAAGAAGCACCAAAAAAAGTTAAGAAAGTAATCGAACAAATCAACACAGAAGACTATCTGCTCAACAAAGGTTATCGGTCAAACTATGTGATTGCAAAAGAGTGGACGGTAAGCAATAGCGTGGGAGAACTCCTCGGTTTTTTAAAATCACGGGCTTACGGTTTATGTTGGCTGGTGTCGGAAGAGATATTTCCTCATGTCATGAGTGAGTTTGAAGAGTTTTGTGTTGAACATTACGGTTCTTTGGAAACAGAGTTATCATCAAAAGCCAAGTTTGAGATATGGGCATATACTGCAAGCTAACACAGCGTTGGTGCGATCGCCTTCAATTATCCAGCAGTTATTTCAGCACTTTTGAACTGGACAATAGTTTTTAATTCCGCTTCCTCTTCTTTGAGAACATGGTAAAGTTCCCAATTCTGTTGTAGGTTTAACCAAAACTCTGAACTATTCCCAAAAAATTTTGCCAATCTTAATGCTGTACTAGGCGTTATACCCCGTTTTTGATTGACAATTTCATTAATTCGCTGATAAGGAACGTGGATTGCATCTGCAAGTTCTCTTTGTGATATTTCCATTGTCTCTAGGAAATCTTTGAGTAATATGTCACCAGGATGGGAGGGGGATCTATGCTTTGGGATTCTCATAACTCCTAATGGTAGTCTACTATTTCAACATCTGACGCTCCTTCGGGTGTCCATGTAAAGCAAATCCGATATTGGTCATTAATCCGAATGCTATACTGACCCTGACGATCGCCCTTTAAAACTTCTAATCTATTACCTGGTGGAACTTGCATATCATTCAATGCAAACGCTGCATTGAGTTGATCTAATTTTCTCTGTGCAACACTCCAACAGTTTTTAGGACACTGTTTTCGGGCTTCCTTTGAGTCATTACCATCAAAAATGTCTTCAGTCGCTTTATCCTTAAACGATAATATCATATTTAGCATGGTACCCGTGTTATCATGCTAGCAAAAATCAATTACATTTACCTTTAAGCGATCGCTTGTATCTCTGGGTGTGATGTGGAAAACTACAGATGGCAAATCACCCTGACTACTCATATCATAGGCTCAAGTATAAATCTATAGTTTTAGCTTGTGTATTGAGTAGGAGATATTACGAGCAAGTATGAAAAGCCAAATTTTAGCTACAGGCGCATTTTTAACTACCATTAGCCTGGCAACAATTGCCCAAGCAGCCAATTTTACACACGTTCAAAAGTTATTAGCAACCAAAGAATGTCAAAATTGTAACTTGAGTAATGCAGGTTTAGTTATGGCTGACTTATCTGGAGCCAATTTAAGTGGTGCTAATCTTGCAGGTGCTAACCTCAGCCGTGCGAATTTAAGCGGTGCTGATTTGCGGGGTGCCAATTTAAGCGGTGCTGGTTTATTTGGTGCAAACCTCAGCGAGGCGAGACTGAGTGGAGCTAACCTAGCAGGTGCAGATTTGAGAAGTACCTACTTAGCCAATACAGAATTTCAGGATGCTTACCTAAATGGCGCTAACTTTCAAGGTGCAATTGGGATACCTATGCAAATTGCGACGCCAGAAGAATTTTATGCCTTGGGTGTGGCCGAAGCACAAAAAGGCAATCAACAGCAAGCCATCAATTATTTTAATCAAGCGATCGCTTCTCAACCAGAATACCCAGGTGCTTATTTAGCCCGTGGTGTTGCCCGCTACCAAATGTTAGATCGACAAAGTGCATTTCAAGATGCTCAAATTGCCGAAAAAATGTTTCGATCCCAAAACAATGAAGCGGGAATCCAAACAGCACAGGCTTTTATCACAGAATTGCAAACACCATACTCTGATAAAGTAAGTACTGGTAAACCCAGATTTTTTGACTTTTTAGGTAGTCTTGGCTCGGTTTTACTTCAGTTTTTACCGTTTTAAATGGGGGAAGTCACAAGGAGCCAGTGGGATGGGCGGGTTCCCCAACTTGTAGCAACTGGCGTTCAAAAACGTTGAATTTTGAATTAATGACTTTATCTCATGAATTGTGGACAGCGAATCAAGATGTTGCAAAAGCTTGTTTAGAGCATCCTTTTGTGCAAGGTATCGGTGATGGTAGTCTGGAAATTGCCAAGTTTGCTTACTATGTAGGGCAAGATGCTTTTTTCTTAGAAGCCTTTGCCCGTGCATATAGTATCGCCGCAGCGAAAGCACCCGATTGGCAAGGATTTATGACTTTTCATGCCTTGGCTGATGGGGTTTTGGCAGAGTTGCGGTTACATGAAGACTACGCTACTCAATGGGGAGTTGATTTGCGTGCTGTGCAACCTGGAATGGCTACCCGGCGCTATACTGATTTTTTATTGGCTACTGCTTGGAGTGGGGATGTAGGGGTAACGGCTGCGGCTATGTCTCCTTGTATGCGTCTTTATGCTTTTTTGGGACAACAGTTAGCTAGTAATGGTATTCCTAATCATCAGTATGCTGATTGGATTCGCACTTATAGTAGTGCAGATTTTCAACCCCTGACACAACAACTAGAAGATTTGGTGGATAAATATGCTACTTCTAGTTCTGTAATTCACTCAACTTACCGTTATGCCATGTTTTGTGAGTTAGATTTTTTTCAAAATGCTTTTAGTAATTCGTAAGTACTAAACCCGGATTTTTCACCAGAGATGCACCCAAACAACCCGCTATTTTTGTCTGCAAGTTAGTTGATGGCGAATACGTCAAAAATCTATTTAGAGGAAACGACCGCATCGTTTCTCTCTGTTTCCCAGAACTAAAACTTACCGCACAGCAGATTTTTGATTCGGCTCTGTAGCTTTCCCATCATTCAAAATAATTGATACTTTCTCCTGTTACCTGTTGCCTCTCATCCGTGAGAAAATCAGATAATACAATCGCCATACAAGCGATGATGGCACGGAAGGAAAAAAGATGTCGGAGAATTTGAGAAGCCAAATTGTCACGCAAGGGGTGCAGCGATCGCCTAATCGAGCTATGCTGCGTGCAGTTGGTTTTCAGGATGAAGATTTTAATAAGGCCATTGTGGGCATTGCTAATGGTTACAGTACTATTACTCCCTGCAATATGGGGATTAATAAACTGGCGCAAAGGGCGGAAAGTGGCGTAAAAACCGCTGGAGCAATGCCGCAAATGTTCGGTACTATCACTATTAGTGATGGCATTTCTATGGGAACAGAAGGGATGAAATATTCCCTGGTGTCACGGGAAGTGATTGCTGATTCCATTGAAACCGCCTGTACTGGGCAAAGTATGGATGGCGTGTTGGCTATTGGTGGCTGTGATAAAAATATGCCTGGGGCAATGCTAGCCATGGCCCGCATGAATATTCCGGCTATTTTTGTCTACGGTGGCACAATTAAACCTGGACACTACAAAGGTAAAGATTTAACTGTTGTCAGTTCCTTTGAAGCAGTAGGTGAATACAGCGCCGGCAAAATTGATGATGATGAACTCTTAGCTGTGGAACGTCAAGCTTGTCCTGGTGCTGGTTCCTGCGGTGGGATGTATACAGCAAATACCATGTCTTCCGCCTTTGAAGCAATGGGGATGAGTTTACCTTATTCTTCCACAATGGCAGCAGAGGATGAAGAAAAAGCTGATAGTACAGAAAAATCGGCGTTTTTCTTAGTAGAAGCCATTCGCAAGCAAATTTTACCGCGCCAAATTATCACTCGTAAATCTATAGAAAATGCCATTTCGGTCATTATGGCTGTGGGTGGTTCCACAAATGCAGTATTACATTTTTTAGCGATCGCTCGCGCTGCTGGTGTTGAACTCACCATAGACGACTTTGAAACTATTCGTGGCCGTGTCCCGGTTTTATGCGATTTAAAACCTAGTGGGAGATATGTCGCTACAGATTTACACCAAGCTGGTGGTATTCCCCAAGTCATGAAGATGCTATTAGAGCATGATTTACTACATGGTGATTGCCTGACTATTACCGGAAAAACAGTCGCGGAAACTTTAGCAGATATACCAGCAGAACCACGCACCGACCAAGATGTCATCCGTCCTTGGAATAAACCAATGTATGCTCAAGGACACTTGGCCATCCTCAAAGGTAATCTCGCCACAGAAGGGGCTGTAGCAAAAATTACCGGAATCAAAAAAGCCGTGATTACTGGCCCAGCACGGGTATTTGAATCTGAGGAATCTTGTTTAGATGCGATTTTGGCAGGCAAGATTAAAGCAGGTGATATTCTCGTCATTCGTTATGAAGGCCCCAAAGGTGGCCCGGGAATGCGCGAAATGTTGGCGCCCACTTCAGCAATTATTGGGGCTGGGTTAGGTGATGCAGTGGGTTTAATTACCGATGGGCGTTTTTCTGGCGGTACTTACGGGATGGTGGTTGGCCATGTGGCCCCAGAAGCAGCCGTTGGCGGTGCGATCGCTCTGGTGGAAGAAGGTGATACTATCACCATTGATGCCCCTGCTCGTTTATTACAGCTGAACATCTCCGACGAAGAATTAGCCCGTCGTCGCGCCAATTGGCAACCCCGTCCACCTCGGTATACTAAAGGCGTACTAGCGAAATATGCCAAGTTGGTTTCTTCTAGTAGTGTTGGTGCGGTGACAGATTTAGATTTGTTTGCAAATTAACCAGCTAATTTGGCACCTAAAAATCATTAACTGTGGGGTGGGCATTTTCGCCCTCCCATAAATTGTTTCACTTCCACCAACTAAATTTTGCCTGGCAAGTCCAACTTGCGTAACTGCCGACAGTTATAGAAACCAAATACCAGCCAGAATGCCAGAATCGCTGATGTTAATAGTAAAACTGCTACAGGGCCAAACTGAACAACTAAAGGTGGTGCAGCCGCAGTAAATAAGCCTCCACCCACGATAGGTTCAAACAGTAATTGTTTATAAGCAAAACTTTCAAAAGCACCGGAACGGTTATCGGGATCTACCATTCGCAATAACAATAAGCCAGTGGAAGTCACACCCATCGATTGTCCCATGTCACCAATGCCACGTTCAAACCAATAAAAAGGTAGTAGACGCGGGCCCAAAAAGACGAAAGCGCAGATATTCCATGCAATACCAGCCACTGACAAAATAATGAAGGGAGCTAGATTGTCACCCAGTACCGACAGAGAAATACTAGCCAAAGCCGTCACAATGGTAATATCTAATGCCAGTCCCCCAATTCGCTCCATGAGGACACGGCTAATCAAATAGGTGCGTCTGGTACGTACAAGTATATACTGCACAATGATCCCACCAATGAGGGCAATGGGGAACAAGGGTACGTAGGGCATCAATAGTAGTCCAGTTTGTCCCCATGTGACTGATTCTAGCCAGCGCAGTGCTTCTAAAATTAGCCAACCAAATGCCACAGCTAGTCCCACAAAACCAAAATTGAGTGACAAAGGATCAATTAGTAAGTCCCGGAATAAATTTTCTCTAGCAGTTGTCACACTGGGGTGTTCATCTTCTATCTGATTTTCTGCATTTTCTAAATAAACCATTGGTTCACGGCTGACTTGGACTTGTCCCGTGCGGCGTCCCCAGTTAATTAAAAACGTACCTGCAACTACCCCCGACACCAGCCCTACTGTTGCTAAAGCTAAAGATAAATCAGCACCAGCCGGAAACCCTAAGTCTGTGAAAGTTTTCGCCATCCCGGCTGATGTACCGTGTCCTCCTTCAAAGGCGACTTCAATTAAACAGCCGACAATGGGAGGTAAGCCAAAAATAGGCGTTAATACGGTAATAGCTAGTAGCAAACCTACCACATACTGTCCCCAAGCGATCGCCTGACCTAAAGCCACCTGGGGCGCAGCTTTCCGCCAAAATTCCTGCAAACCCGGTACGTACTGTCCGAGAAATAAAGTGGCAAAAACAATGTTAATAAAAATACCAGGAGATTGTGACCACACTGCCTGGACATTTGCCGAAAATATGCCTGCAACTAAGGGTGAATCGGGATTTACAGCTTGAACAACTGCACCTAATGCACTTTTACCTAGTAGTAAAGCAAGTATACCAGCCACAATGGAACTAGGAATGTAGAGCGATCGCAATGCCCACAGGCGTTGTCTAATCAACCGCCCCACGAGAATTAATATAGCGATGAAAATATAAGCCCAGAATACATCTATTAGATTAAACATTCTTACTTTACAGTTGCCTTTAGCAGCTTTGCCCAATTAGAGAATTAATTGTATCTTTTGATTCTCCATGAGTCTTGGCATCTTGGCAACAACCGACCGCAAAGCGGTGTTTCTCTACTCCCTAATTACATTGATTATGTTAAATGCTAAGTGCGATCGCCGCTATGATCAAGAAAATCTCTAGGATGTAGGTTTAGCAGACCATCCCACAGGTAGCCTTGAAGTTTAAAAAGAGGTATACCCTTGTGGGTATCTGACTTTTCACGTCATGTGGAAAAGTCCACGGAAAATCTAACTTCCAAATCAGCAATTCAAAGTCTCTCGCCTCGCAGGAGAGAGATTTAGAGAGAGGTTTTCCAGATACCGTGAAAAGTTAGGTGGGTATCAGCCCAACTCCCATAAATCCCAGTGTTTTCAACCCGTATTTATCAGCCAAAATATTGTAGTAAAAGAGGAAGATGAATATTTATGCTTTTAGAGTTAAGACAATTGAGGATTCAACCGGGACAGCAACTGTTACTTGAGGACGTTAGTTGGCAGCAATTTGAAAATATTTTGGCGGAATTAGGCGAACATCGCGCTGCTAGAATTTCCTATAGTCATGGTTTTTTAGAAATGATGGTTCCCTTACCTGAACATGAAAAAGCCAAAGAAATTATTGGCGATATAGTCAAAATTTTACTGAATGAACTAAATATCAATTATGATGCCTTAGGTTCAACCACCCTCAAAAACGAGAAAATGAGTCAGGGAGTAGAACCGGATACTTGTTTTTATATTCAAAATCAAGCGGCAGTTATTGGTAAAAATCGCATAAATTTAAGTGTAGATCCACCCCCAGACTTAGCCATAGAAATTGATTTAACTTCTCGCACGCAATTGGAAAATTATCAAATTTTGGGAGTACCAGAACTTTGGCGATATGGAAAACAAGGCTTACAAATTAACGTCTTGCAAGGCGGAAAATATATAGAGTCAAATTTTAGTCCTACTTTTCCAAATATTTCGATAATTGAGCTAGTCAATCAATACGTTCAGCAAAGTCAAGTTGTTGGTAGCAGCCAAGCAATTCAAGCTTTTAGAAAAGAACTTAAGAAAAAACCTTGACAGCATCACCCACTATAGATACCTGCACCCGTGCGCCTATAGGTAAGGCTAAATCAGTGATTGTCCGAGCGTGAAGTTCTTGTCCAGAAGCAGTTTTTAAACAATATAGATACTCACGCCCTAAAAATCGTCGGCTGCGAATGACTACCGAAGAATCGTTAGCTGGTTTTAAAATAAAGTCTTCTTGGCGAATCATAATTTCGCCTGTTTCCGTAGCATGATTAATTGGTAACTCAAAACTACCAACTTCAGTTTCCCATAAATTACCTTGGCGACGGGCAGGTAGGAAATTCGCTTGTGTAACAAACTCAGCCACAAATCTAGAGGCTGGATGAGTATAAATTTCTTCTGGTGTACCTAATTGTTCTAAGTGTCCCTGTCGCATCACACCTACAACATCAGAAATAGCTAGTGCTTCTTCTTGATCGTGAGTCACAAAAATGGCTGAAGTGCCGGCTGCTTTGAGAATATCTCGAATTTCTTCCCGCAATCGTAATCTCACTTGGATATCGAGATTACTTAAAGGTTCATCTAACAGCATTAGTTGCGGTTGGGGTGCTAAGGCGCGGGCTAGGGCGACTCGTTGCTGTTGTCCACCAGATAGTTCATAAGGGTAGCGTTTTTCTAGGCCTTCGAGTCTTACCAGTTCAATAACTTCGCTGATACGTTTTTGTATTTGCTGTTTACTAGCTTGTTTCAACCCAAAGGCGACATTTTCTGCCACGGTTAAATGGGGAAACAAGGCATAATCTTGAAACACAATGCCGATATCACGCTGTTCTGCGGGCACACAAATAGAGCGATCGCATACTACCTTTGCACCTATTTCAATTTGTCCTGATTGCAGGCGCTCAAAACCCGCAATTAGTCGCAACAGGGTAGTTTTACCACAACCAGAGGGGCCGAGCAATCCCAAGACATCCCCTTGTTGCAATGTTAGAGAAACGTTATTCACAGCAGGAGAGGGATTGTCAGCAAACTGCTTGGTGACATTCTGTAATTGGACAATTGCTTGTTGCATAGTGAAAATTAGAGTTTGGTTTTGATTTCTACTTGGGGTGTGACTTGCTCTTTTTTGATGTTTTCTTGGGATAGCACCAATAATGTTGAACCCATAGACACCAATAGCATCGCTAAGGATGAGGCCGCAGCATCAGCAAAATCTACGTTTTCTGTGGCTTGCCAAATTTGTGTTGCTAAGGTGCCAAAGCCTATGGGTGCTAGCAGCATCGTGGCTGGTAGTTCTTTAATAGCTGTGAGAAACACCAATACTGCACCGCTAAGTACACCAGGCCTAACTAAAGGTAGAGTGACTTCTCTTAAGGTTTGCCAAGAATTTCTGCCTAAGCTGCGTGCTGATTCTTCTAGCTGAGGATTGACTTGTAATAAACAAGTGCGGACTGTGCCGACTGATTGGGGTAAAAATAATACTAAGTATGCAAATATGAGCATTGGCAAAGTTTGATACAAAAATGGTAAGTAATTTGCACCAAAAAATACCAACGATAAAGCCACAACAATTCCCGGTAAACCAAAGCCTACATAAGAACAGCGCTCAATAATAGCGGTAGTTCTTGTGGGAAATCTGACTGATAAAATTGCTATAGGTAAGGCAAATATAGTAGTAGCTATAGCGGCTAATCCAGCTGCGGAAACTGAGTTGAGGATGCTGGGTAATAAATTAGGAAAGTTGTAGCCAGTATTAAGTCCGCGAATTAACCAAAATAAGGTAATGCCTACTGGTAACACTACACCGAAGCTAGTGATCAGTAAGCAAAAAGCCATAGCCGGCCATTTCCAAATTCCCAACTTGACAATTTTGGGTGGACGCAAAGAAGCAGAACCACGACTGTAATATGCAGCCCGCGATCGCACTCGATATTCTAGCCATAAAATTAATAATACTAATGCCACCAACATCAGTGCCAAAACAGCGGCTGTGTTGCGATTAAAGCTGGCTTTGTATTGAATGAAAATTGCTCTGGTAAAAGCATCAAACCGCATCAACGAAGGTGTACCAAAGTCACGTAATGAATACAAAGCTACTAATAATCCTCCCGCAACCATTGATGGTTTTAACTGGGGTAACACTACCTTAAAGAAAGTTTCTCTACTGGTGTAACCCAAACTGCGGGCGGCTTCCTCTATGGAAGGATCTATGCCTTGTAGTCCAGAACGCACACTTAATAGTAGATAAGGATAGGTAAATAAGGTGATGGCTAAAACTGTCCCTGGAAAACCATAAATAGAAGGTAATTCTTCTATTCCCAAAGGTTGCAGCAATAACTGTAAAAAGCTACCTCTTGGCGCTAAGGTAGCAATTAAAGCAAAACTACCCACATAGCTAGGAACTGCTAAGGGTAGTGTGGTTGCTATTAACCAAAAACTTCTGCCGGGTAAATCTGTCCGTACAGTTAAAAATGCCAATGGTACAGCAATCAGTGTGGAAAATAAAGTCACTGTGGCTGCCATTGCGGCACTGTTGAAGAAAATGGTGATATTGCGGGGACGAGAGATCAATGCCCAAAACTCATCCCCACCAATACCTACAGCACGGATCACCAAGTAGACTAACGGCAAAGTAATGGCAACTGCGACTACCGCCGCCGCTAGAATCAGGAATAATGGAGGGCGAACCGAAGATTTCAACTTTTACAAAACTCCTGCCTGCTGTAATAATTCTAAGGTTCCTGGCAAATCGTTTAAGTTTGTCAGGTTCACATTAGGTGTCTTTATCTGAACTTAGTAGTAATTGATTGGCTGGCCCTGCTACGCCTGAAACTACAGGATATTCATTAGTCTGTTTGGCAAAGTAAGTTTGTGAACTTGGTTTGAGCAAGTAGCCAATGAATTTTTCCACTGCGGCTTTTTGCTTGGTTGAGTTCATGATGGCTACACCGGCGATGTTAATCATCTTCCCAGACTCCATTTTTCCTTACTAGGAAGTTTTTGCAATAATTTTGCTATTTTTTACTAGTACCATTAACTTGTACTGGTAAGCAAGAAAACTTTTGAAAGAATTAATTTTTTCTTGGCATACCAGACTCCAAGCTGTTATCAACAGTCTAAATGACCGCTGTTTGCTGCATTAACTTTAATGTATTATCCAAATCGTTGAGGTTACTCAAATCAATTTTTTTGGCTTGTGTTTGTAGTTGAGTGAGTGATTTGAGATTGCCTTTAGGTTCAACTCCCGCAGCTAAAGGATACTCAAATGTTTGACCAGCAAAGTAGTTTTGAGCATTTTCATTCAGCATAAATTCGACAAATCTTTGGGCAATATTTGGATGGTTAGCAGTATTGAGAATTGCCACACCAGCGACATTTACCAAAGAACCAATATCTTCAGTGAAATGATGTTCTACTGGAACGTCGGGATTATCTTGTTTGATGCGTTGCAAGTAATAGTGATTGACGAATCCTACACTTGCTTCGCCACGAGACAATGCTTCTACTATTGATGTATTGTTGGGAAAAACTTGAGGATCATTAGCTTTGATACCTTCTAGCCATTCCTTAGCGCGTTCCTCGCCCTCAGCAACTCGTAAACCTGTGACAAAAGATTGAAATGAGCCATTGGTGGGGGCCCAAGCAATTCTTCCTTTCCATTTCGGGTCAGTAAAACCGAAGATAGATGATGGTAATTCCTCAGCTTTGACTAAATTAGTGTTGTAATCAACTGTACGCACTCTACCAGTAACACCTATCCATTGCCCCTCTGGGGAACGATAAGCACTATCTACCTGATTCAGCAATGATGTTGGTAACTGTACTGTTCTCCCTGCTTTTTGCAAAGCGCCGAGAGCGCCTGCATCTTGACTAAAAAATACATCAGCAGGGCTATTTTGTCCTTCTTCTAAAATTGCTGATGCTAACTCAGCCGTATCACCATAACGGACTTGAATTTTAGCATTAGTTTGTTGTTCAAACTGCTTAATTAGTTCACCAATCAGCTTTTCGTTGCGCCCTGAATATACAACTAATTCGTTTTCTAACTCTGGGGCAGCTTGGTTTTGATTAGGATTAGTATCACAAGCGATCGCTAATCCACCACTAGCCGTTGCTAGTCCCACTACATAAATAAATTGGCGACGCTTCATAATTTCCTCCGATAACAAAAAACTATTACATAAAATATTTCTAATACAAGAAATAGTCTTGTATTAAAAAACCCAGTTTTTCACATTACAGAATAAGCAAAATAATAGTGGTTTTCATAAACTAATTATTTTACTTGTTTCTTGAATTATGTCATTTTTTTATCATATATTATCAATAATTAATATGAATAAAATTCCAATAAATACTTGATAATAGTTTCTATTAAATCAAAAAGGTTGCCAAAAAGCAATACAGATAAGAATTATTCTCTAATACTAATTGGGTGTGAGATATCAATCATGTTGTCAAATCAACGCCAGTTGCTCATGGGGGAAACCACGCCAGTTCCTGCTCTGCGAGAAGCCGAGCAGAGCGACTCTACAAGTCGGCGTAGCGCAAGAGCGTGCAAGGCTACGGTGTACACAGAAGCCTTTAAAAGCTTAATTCTTCGTTGGTAATTAAGCATATTTAAGCCCCTCTCCGCGTCGGAGAGGGTTTGGTGAGAGGTTCATAGAACTCACGATATATCAGGGCGGGGACGCTCACTGGGATCATCTAAACTAGTATTTACTCAAAGAGCGTAAATTTAGGAGTAAACCTCTGTCTCTGCAAATTATTAATGTTCCCCCCTCCACTTCTCAACCACCCACAGGTTTAATCGTCTGCTTACATGGTTGGGGAGCTAATGCTGAAGATGCAGCATCTTTATTACCTTTTTTCAACTTACCAAATTACCAGTTTATATTTCCCAATGCCCCCTTTCCTCATCCTCATGCGCCTACAGGTAAGGCGTGGTATGACCTGAGAAGGGAGAATATGTATGAAGGTTTAGCAGAAAGTAAGCAAATGCTCATGGATTTGCTGCAATCTTTAGAAAGTACTACAGGAGTGCCGTTATCGCGCACGATTTTGAGTGGATTTTCTCAAGGTGGGGCAATGACTTTGGATGTAGGATTACAATTGCCTTTAGCTGGATTAGTAGTGATGAGTGGATATTTGCATCCCGATGTAGTCACAACAGCTAAAAGAGATTTTTCACCAACAATAATTATGCATGGTAGGTACGATGAAGTTGTACCACTGCAAGCTGCTTTAAAAACACGAGAAACCGCAGCATCTCTAGGCGTTGCCGTAGAATATCACGAGTTTGACACAGGACACGAAATTAGCCCACAAATGTTAGAAGTGCTGCGAAGATTCGTAATCAATGCTATTGCTTAGTCTGGAGTACAAATTCTTGCCAAAATTTGGGAAAAATCCTGAAAGTTTTTAGGAAATACATGTCCTCTAATGAGTAAGATAGATTGGGTGGGTGCGTTAAGCGCAACTTAACCCGTGCTGAGTGCGAATTCTGCATAAGGGAGGGGCAAGCATTATGAAAACTCTAAGCATTTCCCAGAAAGAAATTTCTGCTATGACTACAGCAGATGTGGAAGAGTTGGCTAATCGTCTGGAGCTAGATAATTACAGCAATGCTTTTGAGGGTTTAAATGATTGGCATCTACTGCGAGCGATCGCGTTTCAGCGTCCGGAGTTAGTAGAACCTTATGCCTATCTGTTAGACTTAGAAGCCTACGACGAAGCTTAATAATTAATTTTGGATTTTGGATTGGGGTTAACTAGCTAAAATCAGAGATATTGATCTGTACTGTGCCAATGCCGTCTGCGTTAATTCCCAAATCCGATCTTAAACATCCAAAATTGAATAAGGTTCTAATTGGTGTAGGCGGCGGTATCGCCGCTTACAAAGTCTGTGAAATAGTTTCCACGCTATTTAAAACTGGTGTAGAAATCCGCGTAATTCTCACCCATTCTGCACAAAAATTTATCACGCCCTTAACTTTAGCTACCTTATCGCGTCATTGTGCATACACAGATGACGATTTTTGGCAACCAATTCACTCACGTCCGCTGCATATCGAGTTAGGTGAATGGGCAGATTTGTTAGTTATTGCACCTTTAACGGCGAATACATTAGCCAAGCTCACTTATGGGATGGCTGACAATTTGCTGACAAATACGGTACTAGCTTCAACCTGTCCTGTGTTGTTAGCACCAGCCATGAATACAGATATGTGGGAACAGGCGGCAGTACAGCGAAATTGGCGACAGTTACTCACAGATAACCGATATCATGGACTGGGTACAGCATCAGGTTTATTAGCTTGCGATCGCATCGGTGCTGGGAGGATGGCAGAACCTCCAGAAATTGTCACTTACATTCAATCACTGTTACACACCCGTGGCAAACGCGATTTAGTTGGTAAGCGTGTATTAATTAGTGCTGGGGGTACACAAGAATATCTTGACCCCGTAAGATATATTGGTAATCCCTCCACAGGGAAAATGGGACTAGCCTTAGCACAAGCAGCATGGCATCGCGGGGCAAATGTGACGTTAGTTCATGGCCCAGCTAACTGGGATGTGCCTTTAGGAGTGCAAGCTGTATCTGTGGTTACTGCGGAAGAAATGCAGCAAGTAATGCAGTCAAATTTACATCATGCTGATATCATCGTCATGTCCGCCGCCGTAGCAGATGTCAAACCCAGAGATTATAGTACAGAGAAATTACCCAAGCGATCGCTTCCCCAAACCTTACCGCTAGAACGAGTACCAGATATCATTGCTCAATTAGCAAAACTCAAACAACCCCATCAAAGTTTAATCGGGTTCGCCGCCCAGACAGGAGATATTATCACTCCTGCAAAAGAAAAGTTGCAGAATAAGAACTTAGATATTATTGTTGCTAATCCCATTGATAAACCTGACAGTGGTTTTGGCAGTGATAATAATCAAGCCATATTTTTAGATAAGCAAGGACGACAAATAGAAATTGCACCTTGTTCTAAATTAGACATGGCGCATCATTTGTTTGATTTTGTTTTATTTTGACAAAGTTCCCTAATCCCTCGTTCTCCAATCTTCAGTAGCGCGCCAAGACACAAAAAGTTCTGTTTGCGTCGTGTTGGTGTATTGACATCTATAATTACATCATTTAGTGTAAACAGTAATTAATGTAAAAAATATCTGATTACAGTTATGTACTTTGAAAACGTGCGTCAATGGCAGGGAACTGCGGATGTACTTACAAAAGAACTTAAACGCCAGATTGAACACCTTAAACTTTCAATCGAACCACCAGCCTTACGAACCGTGCGGTCATGGAGAGCAAAGCAACTTTTATCACAACCTAAAGGGAGAGAATTTGGCTTTCGTCAAATTTTAGAGGGATTGGCAACAACTTTACTACTAAAGAAGGGTTGGACACTAGCAGCGATCGCTCAAATTTTACCGTCTTTCTCAGAAGAGACTTTGGAGATCCAAATTCTGGCAGAGGCTCAAGGTCAAGACCCTACATGGCTACCCACAATTACTGCAACTCCTTTACCGTTACCGACTGGACACAGACCAGCAATACATCTGGCAGAAGATGCTGTAGTTTTGTTTGCACAAGGAATTATTCGCCAATATGACCGAGTGCTACCGGGTCAACAAATTGTTCGTCAAGAGGATAGTACATTGCCGCCAGAACTCTATCAAGCAATGTGCAAATTAGGTCGTTTATATATTGAAGAAGGACAATGCGATCGCGCGGCTTGTGTACACACTGTTTTGGATAACGCACGCTACCCGCTTGGTTCTGAGCGTTGGGGGTTAGGAATTTTTAGCCAATCAGATTTTCGCTTTGCTAACGCAACCATCATTGATCCAGATTTGCGAGTTCCTACCTCAGACTGTGCAGAGATTGCCAACCTCAGTGGCGGTTTTGGGGAAAATAATGTCATTGAACATCGGCTTTATACTGAGTTATGCGATGCAACTCAAAGGTTGGGCGGCCGTCGTCAACACAAAGCTTACACTGCATTACGAGAGTTGCTGGGTAGGTATTCCCTAATAGGACAACGTCAACTATTTGATTATTTAGTTGACAATGACTTAACTCCTTTACAGGGAATGATCATTGATAGATTTTTCGACCTAGTACCGGATATTTGGCTAATTGATGGTTTAGCACACCGTTGCGCCCACTGTGGCACACTTATGCGACCTCACCCTAACAATAGACTTTTTGCACAAGGGCGTTGTCCTATTCGTCAGTGTATTGGTCATGAATTGCCAAAAGTATCTGAGAAACTAGATCCCGACAAAGATATTTTACGAATTGCCAAGCCGCAAATTCTTACTTACTGGACAGGCCCAGCAATTGATGAATTAAAGATATTTGATACAGCTAGAGAAAACGGACTAGATGCTGAACTTTATCCAGAATCGGATTTATGCGATATAGCGATTAATGAAAAAGCTATTGGCATTGATGCTAAGTCTTACACAAGTCCGGTGACTTTAGCTTTGCGGCTCAATCGTAGTATTGGCGGTCTGATTTATTATCGTCGTCGGATTTTGGCTGTGAGCGATCGCTTAATTGAGGATAATTCAAGTTACATCTCTACCCTCAAATCAACACTTGATAAAAAAGGTGATGCGGCCAGTTTAGAGATTATGTCAGTTTCCGCCGTCATTGAGTTTTTAAAGAAGATGCCCTATGCGAACCAAACCTGATTTTTGGAAAGGTGCAGAGCGAATTTGTTGGCTTTGCGTCTTTATGGAAGAATTTATCGGTACTAATTCACTGGAATATGCACCAGTAGTCATGTCAGGTATGGCCAGCATTTTAAATGCACCTACCTTTGCACAAGCTCGTCAAGCTATTTTCAATATGCGCCAAATGTCACTGGCTTATGTAACGCACCAGTCAGTGAAGCACGCGATCGCTCTCTATAACAATTATCATTACTCGAACAATACTCAAGGGACGTATGAAATTGATATTGAAACGCTTCAGTTTCACAGGACTGATGCTTTAGAAGATTCGCAAATTACAAAGGCGCGGCAAATTCTCAGTTCCCCTTTACCCTACGATAACTATGGTTTTACAGTTGCCGATCCTCGTCAGCCAATGGCTGTGGCGTTAGGTGAAGACTCAACCTCCGTGAAGTTAGACATTCCGCGTATATCTGCCCCGATTGCTGCACATCGTACCCATTCCCTCAATCGCCAACCAAGAGGAAAGATTCGCATTCCCTTAAAAGAACTGTGTGATTTGGCTCGTAAAATGGACGAGCGTGAACAGCAATATCCTGAACGACGACCTGGAAACTGGGCAGATCGCTTTAAACGCTTTGACCTGATGGTTTCAGAGGCTGGAAAAGGACTGCGGAAAGAAGATGATGTACTGGAATTAGAGGATATTAAACACTTAATTGGTTTACCAGGGTCGGGTAAAACTACCTTGCTGGTATTGATAGCTGTCTGGTTGGGGCTACATGATTATAAAGCAATGTTTGTGTTTCCCTCTATTGAAGTTGCTAGACAGTACATGGCTGATTTGGCATTTCATCAAGTTAAGGTGGGAATGCTTGTCGGTCAAGGTGATGAAACTCGTCGTCGCCATGCAGATAATATTGCAGAAGCGATCGCCGCTACAGGAAACAATGGTGGTTTTGCTTACACCTTAGAACAGGCAGAAGTTTTTGGACTGAACTGCGTTCTACCAGCCTTTTCAACTGCGGATATGTCTTTGTGGGGCTTTGGTTATGCACCTTGCAATGAGGTATTGCAAGGAGGGGGGAAACAGGGAAAGATGAAAAAATGCCTGTGTCCCCTCTGGACAATGTGCGGTCGTAACAAAGCACAGCGAGATTTATTGGATGCTAATATTTGGGTTGGTCATGTGCGATCGCTCGATACTCAAATATCACCCCATGCGACTTACGAACAAATCCGATATTTTGAATTAATTGCCCGTACCTTCGACCTAGTGGTTTTCGACGAAGGCGACATGGTGCAGAAAGTCTTAGATGATTATGGCGCTGCAACTTTAAGTATTTCTGGCTCAGAACACTCAATTCATAGAGTCATTCTCGAACAAATTCATAATCGCTTTGCTCGTGGTGAAAACTATCGACTATTTGATCGGGATATAGAACTTTACAGTCGTGACTTAGCGGAATTTGGTAATCATAATACCTCTTTGATTACCACCATCCATAATATGTCAGGGTCGCGGGTAAAAGAACGCTACGAAAATCAATTGTTGACTGTATTACGAATTGTTAGCGAACTCTTGAATATTCTGAAAAAATCTACTAAACAAGATGAAATTGATGAACAAGAGGTCAACACAGAAGTTACCAGAAGTCGAGCGTTAGCTGAATTTTGGGAAAAAGCAGCATATAACGCCTTTTATGACCGCACAGGTGTTAATAACCCTCAAGATTTTAAAGCAGATTTTTGGCCTCATTATATAGGAATAAACAAAGAAACCTTAGAACAACAATGGAAGACTCTCATTAATCATTTTCGTCGCTACTTAGCTGAAAATCTGATTAAACAACGTGATGCGATTGTCCAAGAAATTATTGAATTATTTTTCAAACTCTGTTTTCCCAAGCATCAATTAACTATCGAAGCTGAGGATTTAATTAAATTACTGATAACTGTTACATTCGTAATTCTAGGTTATCAGCGAATTGTACCAGGAACAAGAACAATGGTTGCGGAAGGCTTCATTCGTGATCCAATTGTAGAATCCACTGCATCACCAGAACTAAGAAAATTTATTCCAGAAAGCATTTTAGGTTCATTTTCTGGTGTGCAATACAGTTTTTTCAAAGCACAAACAACGCGCACTGCTGCGAGAAATATGGAATTATCCTACATTACATTTGTAGGTGCGCCTCGGATGTTAATGCACCGCTTTCATCGGTTGTTAGAAGCAGATAATGGACAAGCAAGCCCAGCTATTTTAATTACCTCAGCTACATCATTTTTACAAGCAAGTCCAGCCTATCATATTAACGCCGGGCCACATTATTTACTCAAAGCACGTCAGCCAAAAAATCATACATCAGCAAAAAGCATTTATCGTTTCAAATGGTTTCCAGATAGCCAACGGGGTGATCAACCTTTACTATACAGTGGCGCAGGCGATACCGATTTGCAGAAACGTAATCTTCAACTGATGGTAGATGCTCTTGTTAAAGGAGGAACTACTAAATCTGAAATTTATAAAGCTATGGATAAATTTGATGTCAAGTCTGGTATTCGACGCAAAGCCGCTTTAGTTGTCAACAGTTATGACCAAGCTCGTCAGATTAAGAAATACATCAATAACTATTATCCTGACATTGGTAGGCATACAAAAGCAGTTGTTAACTCCTTGAGAGAAGGGGAACAACCAAGGGATTTTATCACTTCTGCTCAATGTGAAGCATTAGGAGATGATGAAAACTGTGATATTTTAATTTTTCCCATGCTGGCAATTGGTAGAGGTGTCAACATAGTTTTCACCAAAGGGGACAGGAAACTAGATGCAGCAATTGGCTCAATTTACTTCCTCACTCGTCCTCACTCTACCAAAAATGATATGCAACTTTTGTACAGCTTGGCAGGACGAGCAACACAAGAATTTGATAGTCGAGTTTTTAGTGAAACAGAAGATTTGAATGCCATAACAACAGCTTGGCGACAATCAAGAAAAGACCTCTGGTTAACTGCCAATAGATTGTTACGTGAACCCTTAATGGCAAGCCGTTTGGGGACTGAACTATTCAAATCATTTACGGCTAATCAAATGGTAGCTATTCTGCAAACAATTGGTCGAGGGATGCGGAATGGATGCCCAGTATCAGTTTACTTTGTTGATGCAGCTTGGGCTAAAAAATCAACAGAAGATAAACCCGACTCTGGACGAGATAGTATGCTAGTTCAGATGCGAATTATTTTAGAAGAATGTGTGAACCATGAAGACCCCGTGATTCGAGAAATTTATCAAGAACTGTATGGCGCATTTCTAGAACCTTTACAGCGCATTCAAGGAGTAATTTATCCTGATGAATTACATTCTTTAGAAGAATCGGCGGATGAAGAAGAAGGTTTTGACGAGTTTTCAACATTACTGGAGATGTAAAAATGACTAATAACTTTGTTGATGAAACTGAATTGGAAGAAGATTTATTAGCAGAAGAGGAAGACGAAGAAACTGAAGGTGATTGCGTATCAGATACATTGTATATTCAGCAATGCTTCAAATCAATTGAAGAATTTCCTTTAGCTTTTACCGTACCAGATAATCTTTCTCCAATCATGGTAGAGGGTTATACTCTTAGTTGGACAAAAGTAGGTTTGCAATGTTTTAAAGAAATTCAAAAAGGAGCTAATGTCAAAAACCTCCCCTATGCCTCATTGCGAGGTTTTCTACAAGTAGTATTAGAAGATGCTACGCGAATTGAACCGGATGTGGGTCTTAGCAAGTATGACTGGAATTATGCTAAAGCTGATGTTGTGCCAGAACCTTTTGTTTACTTGACTGGTAGCAATGAAGAAGAAATAAATAAAGCACTTCGCCCAATTATTAACGATTGGTTCACAAATCATCTCAGACCTTTTGCTGAAGAAGAAGATATACCAGTAGGCATTATTGACCGCTTAGAAGATTTGCACGAAAGGAGAGAGTTATTACAAATTTCTCAACTCAAATCTCAAGTATTACCTTGGAGTTGGTCTAAACAGACAGGTACAACTCAACCAAAAGACCCAAACAATAAATATGCTTATCGAATGCTTGCAGATTATGTAGCTCGACAAATTGCTGGAAAAGTTATTTTTCCAGGTTTAGGGCCGATAAAACGCACTATTTTCAGCAATGGTACATTTACTTCTGGTGTTGCAGAACTAATTACTGATCCGATTAGCTTGGAGGATACAAAAGGAAAATTTAGTTTTGTAGTAAGTTTAAAAATTATTAATTACCCATCTTTTCATCAACCTTTATTACAAATTGAAGTTTCTAAACGTCGCTGGTTGACTCAGTTAAAGGCTCCTAAATATGACCGCAATAATATTAGCGGTTTCATCTTTTCTCAAGAGCATAATGATAGAGCCTTTAGCTATCAAGTCAAATGCGAGCGAGATAAAAACAGCAAAAATGGCGAAACTAACAAAGAAGAAAAAGTAAAATGGGTTTGGAAAACAGATACAGAGTTTGAAATACTGCGTAGCAAATTAAATCTGGGGTCATCTTGTGATGGTCAAGAAGTTGCTTTAGGTTCAGCTTCTACTAATAGCTGTAAGGTACTTCTAACTTACCGAAATGGACTTCAAGATAATTCAGAAGACGACGAAGAAACTTCTGAAAAATATGGTATCGAAACAGGTGTACCAGAAATTGATAAATTAGATGCTTTTGAGGCGATCGCTAAAATTCTTCAACCATTAGGAATCGAAATATTTCAGGATTACACAGAAGTAAAATCTAAGCATAAACCAGATGATACAGCATCACGCATGATTAATCTTCCTACACTGCTTGGTGGTGTTTTGGAAGCTCTAGAAACAGATGCTAACTTGGAATTTACCCCGAAATATCTCGATCAACTCAACGACCAACAAATTGATGATTTGCTAAATAAATACTTTAGCATTCGTTTAGAAGGGATTGATTGGGGAAGGAAAGCTCTTCAATTCAAAAGACGCACATTGAATCAGACAGCTGAACTTAAAGCCTTAATTCAAGCAAACCAAACAGCAATACAACGATTGTATCCTAATGAACGACCTTTATTATTTATATTTTATGAATCTCAGTTAAAAACGGAAGCAAAACTGTTGCAGAAAGTTGCTCAACTTTTGTGGGGAAAAACGCTTGAAATAGAAATTAATCACTTGCCAAAAGATACCCACGGACCAAGAGAAGGTTTACCAGGAAAACAGTTAAATGCTAAAGAGCGTTCAAATGAGCGAATTAAAGCATGGGAATCTACTGCACAACAGATTAAAAAGTTCAATCAGCCAACTTTCTGCTTAATAATGGCGCGACAGTTTTATCCAAATCCTAATGGTCAAAACACTGTTAAACCTGACGATAAGGTTAATAAACCCTCAACCCGCAAAGCATTAGCAATGGCTGGTTTTGGTGTCCAGTTTCTATTACCCATTGAAAATAAAAGGAAAACAAACGGTCTTAAACTTGCAGACTTTTTCCATCGGATGCAGTCAGCATTGAAAGATTTGCTCTTTGCTCATTCTGGTCGCATTGATGATATCAAAGAAAAAGTTGATAAGTATCTGCAAAATATTTCACCAGAGGCTAGACCAAAAGAAATTATTTCAGTTACAATCGAACGAAAACAAAAAGGTCGCGTTCGTGGCAAAATTGAAAATACATTTTTACCCATAGCAATGCGCCTCAATGTAGATACGGGAAAATGTGAATTTCGCTGTGCTTATGAAAAAGGAAACAGTTTAGAAACCAGTCCGTGGGAAAGTTTTGCTAATGCACGAGCTTTTATTTCTCAACTTACTCCCATTAAGCTAGGTAATGATAAAAAGGTGTGCCAGACTCGATTCATGGAATTTGTGAAACAGATTATTTCTGAATCTGTGGAAGCAGGTAAGCAACCGTTAGTGATGATTGATTATACCAACTGCGTTCAACTATGGTCTTGGTTAGCTGATAGCAGAATTAATGTTAAACAAATTAACCTTGGTCAGGAGCATGAAAATATGGAGGTTGACTGGCAAGGCGCACGTATAATTCGTATACGCCAAGGATTTGCCCCTGGTTTTATTGAGAAAAAAGCCAGACACTTAATAGAAACCTCTGTAGAAGATACCAGAACTAAAGAGGAACTAAAAAACCTGCCATCTGCGCTAGAAATTCCCTCAGCATCTAGTGCAAAAGGGTTATTCCGACTCAGTGCAACTAAGCAAACTGGATGCGTAGCTTATCTATCTGTGGCGCGTGAATTACCACATCAATATACTCGTGGACAAAGTTGCTATCGCTCAACCGACACTTTAGTTAAAAAAACGGATGATTCTAAAAAACAAATTTGTAACAAAGCTGGGTTAAAGGTACATCAACTCACTAAAAAAGCTCCTTTTACTGGTCGCTGGCCTACTCCCAACCCCCTGGAGATTGTTGTTACCTTACGTCAACCAGAAGATAACGCTGATGATTTAGCAGCTCTTGTAGAGTCACTGCGCTACGGCTTTGGTCATTACAGCGATTGGACTGCTTTACCTGCTCCCTTATTTTTTGAGCGAGTTGTGCGTGACTATATCAGCGATTTTACTATTGAGGATGAGGAAACTGAATCAGACTAAAATGTCTCACCACTAAACAACAAGCTTCCCAAGAAATCCACAACCCCACAACTTTAGGATTTCATATCCTAACCAAAGTGCGATCATCAAATTGTCAAGCTGCATTATTTGGGCAGACTACAGATGGCGTTATACATTAATAAATATATCTGTAACACCTGACTAATTTGGGCTTGGTATTTCACAGCGAAGGGTTTAGAAATGTTTACTTCGTCAGAGACTCCCATCATTGGGACAATTTTACTAATTGCTTTGGGTATTTTAGGTTGGGGCTTTTATCGCGCTAGACCTTTTGGGAAACTGGGAATCTTAGCCTGGTTGCAGTCGGTGGTATTGATGACTCCCTGGCTGTTATTCTTTGGTTTGTTTGCCGCAGGAATTTACATTAACATAGTTGGTATCTTGATTTTGGTGGTAGTTTCTGCTGGTGTGTATGTTTATTTAGGCAGACAGTTACGCACCGCTGGGCAAGATGCCATACTTAAGCAACGGGCAACCGAAAGATTAGCCGCTAGTTCTGCACAGGAAGCAGAAAATAATCCGCAAGTAGTGCTTGAGGAATTAAAAATTGAACCACTACGCATCCCTGATGAAGATTTAAGCGCCATTAAAAGTATTTTCGGTATTGACACATTTTTTGCCACAGAAACTATTTCTTACCAAGATGGAGCTATTTTTAAGGGAAATCTGCGGGGAGAACCAGAAGAAGTTCATAATCGACTGACTGCAAGTTTACAGGAACGCTTGGGTGAGCAATATCGACTATTTTTGGTAGAAAACACAGATACGAAACCTGTGGTGATTGTTCTACCTAGCCGTAATGATCCCCGTCCCATGACGTTATCGCAAAAATCCTTTGCAGTGATTTTGTTGATTGCAACTATCGCCACCAGTCTAGAAACTGCGGGATTACTGCTGAATTTTGATTTATTTGCTGACCCAGAAAAGGTTGCAGCAGCTTTACCTATAGGTGTGGGGATATTTGCGACTTTGGCAGCTCATGAAATTGGTCATTGGGTACTCGCCCGTCGTCACCAAGTCCGCCTTAGCTGGCCGTTCTTTTTGCCGGCTGTGCAAATCGGCTCTTTTGGCGCCATTACTCGCTTTGAGTCTCTGTTACCTAACCGTAAGGTACTATTTGACATTGCTTTAGCGGGGCCTGCTGCTGGCGGAATCGTTTCTTTGTTAATGTTAATCACCGGTTTACTGCTTTCCCACCCTGGTAGTTTATTTCAATTACCCAATCAGTTTTTTCAAGGCTCAATCTTAGTAGGTAGCTTGGCGCGGGTTGTCTTGGGTTCGGCTTTACAATCACCCGTAGTGAGTGTCCATCCCTTGGTGGTGATTGGTTGGCTGGGTTTGGTAATCACTGCTTTAAACTTAATGCCAGCCGGACAATTAGATGGGGGCCGTATCGTCCAAGCAATTTATGGACGCAAAACCGCAGGAAGAGCCACCATAGCAACTTTAATTTTACTAGGGATAGTATCTCTGGGTAATGCTCTAGCTGTTTACTGGGCAGTAGTTATTTTCTTTTTACAACGGGATTTAGAACGCCCCAGTTTAAATGAAATCACCGAACCAGACGATGCTAGAGCCGCTTTAGGTCTTTTGGCTCTCTTCTTAATGATTACCACCCTCTTGCCTTTGACTCCTGGTGTAGCAGGAAGATTGGGAATTGGAGGATGAGGGTTAGGGACATGGGGGCTTTTACTTCCCCAATCCCTAGCCATACAATTTATCGTCAAGCCCTGATGGGTAGAGCTGCGCTGACTGCGGAGCGTCTCGCACAGGAGTGATTGGGGACTTTTGAATTGATTTGTCCCCAGTCCCTACCCTACGGTTTCCAACCTGCGAGCAAATTCGGATAAGCGGTTGGTGTGGGAAATAATCTCTGGAATCCGTTTTGACGCGCTTGGGGCTGTTCTCGGCTTAGATTCCAGAGGGTTTCATAAAAGAAGAAGGAGACTCCAGCAAAATTGCGATCGCGCGCTGCTTGTACTTGGGTTTTAATCTGTTCTATGGGTACTGATCTGTTCTTTAAGCCAGATAATATGCCGATACTTACAGGAATATGGCTACGGGCGGCTTTGACTTCGGGATACTCTAATTCTTGAGTGAATACTTTTAAGTCATCCCGATATATCTGCAATACCAAGTCTTCGACAATTCCCATGCGTTCCCAGCGTTGCCAGTCTGCTAAATAATATTCGTAGGAGAAACGCTGGGGATTAGGAGCAACTGAAACAATGCAATTTTTTTTACTGGCTTTGATGGCTGTAAATGTCCGCTTCATGAAGTCGGTAATTTTGTTAGCTCTCCATCTCACCCATTCGGGATTTTTTGGGTCTTTGGAGGGGGCTTGACCACGGTGTTCTTTTTTGTATAGAGCTACTGTGTAGGGATCGTAGCCTAATTCTGACGGTAAGCCGAAATGATCATCAAATTGAATGCCGTCAATATCGTAGTTTCTGACGATTTCCACGACTAAATCTTGAATGAATTTTTGGACTTCTGGATTAAAAGGATTTAACCACACCCGCTCATGTATACCTTCTTTGACAATTTTAGTACCGTCGCTGCGACTGGTAAGCCATTGGGGACGATTTTTCGCTAAGAGGGAATCAGCTGGGGCCATGAAGCCAAATTCAAACCAGGGAATTACTTTTAATCCTTTTTGATGTCCCTCTGTGACCACTTCTTTGAGCATATCTCGCCCTTGCAGTCCAGGTTCAGGATCAAGCGATCGCCCAATTACTCTGGCTGCTACTCTACTAGGATAGAGCGTATATCCCCAATTCCACACCACAGGATAAACGGTGTTGAAGTTAAGTTCATTCAGGCGTTGTAAAGCATTCTTCAGGCGATCGCGTTCAAATAGTACATTACTATCAATATTGGTTAACCACACTCCCCTTAACTCTGAGTTAGGCGGTGGCGTAGGTCTAGTTTGAGCGTTCAAAGGCAGGGATAGCATCACTGTAGCTATCATGCTCAAGGAAACTATCACGGCAAACAAAGCCTGTTTTTTACCAGGAAGGATTTTTCCCCCAATTAACTCCACACACCACTTGACAAATTTTTTCATAACTTGCTGGAGAAAGCATAAAACGTTAATCATGACTAGTATATGGGGATAGAAGTTGCGTTGTTACCTACTAGTCAAGACAGTTACTAAATTTTTGCCAGCAATTTATTCTCTTTTTGTCTCCAAATTACTGCCACTACATAGTTATTCTTTTTACAAGAAGCTTGATACATTTATACATATGAATCAATAAATCTTAAACCTAGCCACTAGCTTATATTTAAGATTATGCTAAGTACTAGAGAAGAATAATTTTCCTATCAAATACTGTGGGACACACAGAAATTCAAGCTTGTGGAGAATCAGTAAGACTCGTTGGTACTTGTGCCAAAAAGCGTGTTTCTGAGAAGCAAGAATCTCCCGCTACATTGCGTTCGCGGAGCGTTCCGAAGGAAAGCAATTAGCGGTGAGAGTGTCAATTTAATCGTATATCACTGATAACAGAAGTCATTTGTATATCAGTCTGTACTATTTTTTGCTGCAAGTACAGGAATTATAATGAAAAGCTTAAATAATTCAGAAGACAATTTAGCAAATATAACAGCATCTGTCCAGAGGCTTGTAAGGGCGATTATGCTGGCCACTGGTCAATTTTCTTTGATATTAGCCTGTTGTAACTCTGTAAAAGCACAGCCACAAATATTGAATTTATTACAGGAATTGTCATCTGTAGATATCCAAGAGATTGTCATTTCACCTACGGCGGAGAAACTCTATACAACAATTGCCGATACAATCGGGACAAATCAACCCGAAGCTTTAATGGTGAAAGGTTTAGAGTCTGTGGTAGAAATTAATCAACTAATTATCAGCACTAATCTCATGCGCGATGAGTTTCGCAAAAACCTACACTTTCCCCTAGTGCTATGGGTTAATGATGACATCCTGGGTAAGCTAGTTTGGCTAGCACCTGATTTGAAGAACTGGGCAGCTAGTACTATTAGATTTGATAACTATGAACATCAAGCAACGCCAAATTCAGCATTCACCGCCTCAGAAGTTTAATTTTAATTTACCCAAGTAATGCCAATTCGGATGACGTGGACTTTCCAATTCGCTATATATAAATTTACTATAAAAATTTAGGAACAAACTCTCAGTATACTAGAGTCTAGTATTACATCAATAACAGAAGATAGATAATTCATATATTCCCCACATTTCAGTTGTGGGACTGATTACTATTTTGTGTTTAATTGCTAAATCTTAGTTTTTCATACTTTTGATCCGGACTAATACAGCATTTTATTAGTTGGTAGCAAATTAAATTTAGCAACACTCTGTGTACCTTGGTTTTTACCTTAGGTAACTTTGCGTTGAAAAACGTCAAGATTGTACGTACATCCCTACTAAGTATTGTTATTACATTATGAAGATTAAACTAAAAAAATATCCTTCCACAAATCAAACCCGAATTATCACCGCTTTATTTTTAACAGGTGTGTTGTCTGTTGGTAGTGGGTTAACACTGATGAAAAACGCCACTGCTAATTCTGTAAAATTAACACCAGAAATCAGTAACCTTGTAGCAAACCGCCAATCAAACCGCTTACCACGTCCAGTAGCTAACGCGGTACGGCGAGATTTAGCCCGCAGACAAAGAATTTCCATCAGAGAACTGAAAATTAGTGATTATAGTCAACAAACTTGGCGTAATGGTTGTTTGGAACTGCCTCAACCCAATGAACTCTGTACCCAAGCTTTAGTTCCTGGTTGGCGGGTTGTGGTAACTAATGGTAAACAAAACTGGACTTATCATACCAATAACAACGGACGTTCTTTAAGGTTAGCTACGGCAAATGCTCCCACGAATCCATCAGCCAATCTACCGCCATCTGTAAGAAATGCGGTTTTACAAGCAGCCTCTAAGCGTTTGCAACAGCCAATTGCCCGCCTCAATATTATGCAATCTCAACAGCAAACTTGGACTAATGGCTGTCTGGATTTACCTGGTGCTGATGAGAACTGTAGTGAGGCTCTAGTAGGTGGTTGGCGCGTAATTGTCGGCGCTGTTGATCAAACCTTGGTTTATCACACCAATCACACAGGTTCTGCCATTAGGCTAAATGAACAGGCTAGTGAAATTACTGGACAACAACTGCCCCAAAATGTCAGAAATGCTGTTTTGCAAGCAGCCTCCAGACATTTGCAACAGCCAATTTCCCGCCTCAGTATTATGCAAGCTCAACAACAAACTTGGAGAGATGGCTGTTTGGAATTGGGAAATATCAATGAATTATGTCTTGCTGCTTTGGTTCCAGGTTGGCAGGTAATTGTTCGTGCTGCTGACCAAAAATTAATTTATACGAATATATAATTACTTCCAAGGATAGATGAGTAACCAAAGTCGATACTCACACCACAGTTGGGTGCAATCTCATAATCCTGCCAAATCAGAGTTAAAACTGCAACAACAGCGACAAAAAGAGCCGATGTTTTATTATTTTGCTTATGGCTCTTGTATGTGTCCAGTGGATTTAAAGCGATCGCTTGGTGAAAACACCCATCCTTACATCATTGGCCCGGGAATTTTAAAGGGTTATCGACTGGGGTTTTATTCTTATTCTCCGACTCGCAAATGTGGGGTTTTGGATGTAGTCAAAGATTCCCAAGCCAGCGTTAAAGGTGTACTTTATCACTTACCCTGGCGTTTAAGTGAATATTTAGATATCCGCGAAGGTGTATCCCAAAGTTTATATCGTCATGAAACAGTGGAAATTCACTGTCAGCATCAGGTATATATAAATGCGCGCACTTATGTAGTTGTTAATAAGCTTATAGAAGAAATGGCACCCAATGATTGGTACTTTAACGTTGTACTGCGCGGTGCTGTTACCTGTGGACTACCAGAGGAATATTGCTGGCATTTATTTAATCATATGTATCAATTGCAACAGAATTATCAAAAACAGGCAACCAGGCAATCTGCTTAGTAAACAATTACAAAGAAAGTGTAAAGATATCCCTCTCAAGACATGGCCGGCGATCGCCTAACATGCCACAATTCAAAGTAATTAAATATATTTTTACAACTTCTTAAAGGAGTCAAGACCATGACTCATGCTTGCTGCGGGCTTGGTTATGCTTCGCCGGAAGCCGCTACTCAGGCGGAACGAGAAAAAGTATTATGTGCGATCGCACTTTACACGGGTACAGGTATCGAAGAACCAGATTACCTGGCCACTGTAGACGTTGATCCCAAGTAATGTTTGGCATTGGCATCAGCCTCACGAGAGATAATATATATAATTAGCAGGATTTACAATTAAAAAATGGTAGAAAATTCTTTAACACCAACACCTGCAAATAAAGAAGTGCAAATATTTGGGCCAGATGAAATTGATATATTTTTGAATGTCAATAATATTTCTTATTCCTTGAAAATAGAACCTCGCATCACTTTACTCGATGCATTGCGGGAAAAACTAGGGTTAATGGGTACGAAAAAAGCTTGCGATCGCGGCGAATGTGGAGCTTGTACTGTCTTGGTTGATCATCGACGGATTAACTCTTGTATGACTTTAGCTATCATGCATACCGATGCCTTGATTACCACCATAGAAGGTTTGGCAACAGATGGTGAACTTCACGCTTTGCAAACAGCTTTTATTACCCATGATGCTTTTCAATGTGGATACTGCACTTCAGGTCAAATTGTATCTGCCCTAGGAATGATATTAGAAGAACCACCAAAATCTGAAGCAGAAATAAAAGAAAAGATGAGTGGTAATCTGTGCCGTTGTGGGGCATATCCTAATATTATGGCAGCGATTTGTGATGTGCTAGAGGGTATGAAAAATGCAGCCATTTAGTTATGCCAAAGCTACCTCCAAAGAAAGTGCGATCGCCTGTGTTGATCAGGATAAAAATGCTGTATTTATCGGCGGAGGTACGGATTTATTGGGATTAATGAAAGATGGGATAGCAGCAGCCAATAAGTTAGTTGATATTAACTCTTTACCATTAGCAGAAATTGAATTTTCAGCAAATAGTATCCGCATTGGTGCAGTTTGTCGGCTAAGTGATGTCGCTTTTCATCCCCAAATTCAAGAATGCTATCCAGTTATTAGCCAAGCATTACAACAAAGCGCTTCACCTCAATTGCGAAACATGGCAACGGTGGGTGGTAATTTGTTGCAACGAGTCCGCTGTAGTTATTTTCGTGATCCTGTGTTTCCTTGTAATAAGCGCACCCCCGGTGTAGGCTGTTCGGCAATTACAGGTTACAACCGGATGCACGCCATCTTTGGGGCGAGTGAACATTGTATTGCAGTGCATCCTTCTGATTTAGCTGTGGCGTTGACGGCATTAAATGCAGTAATTTGTGTTCAAGGTGTGGAAACCCAACGGCGAATTGCCATTGATGATTTTTATCTGTTACCAGGTGAAACACCAGAAACAGAAACTGTTTTACAGCCTGGGGAAATGATTGTGGCTATTGAAATTCCCCATGTTTCATCTCAAAAATCCCATTATTTGAAAATTAGAGACAGGGCTAGCTATGAATTTGCTTTGGTTTCTGTTGCTGTCGCTTTAGATATAGAACAAGACATGATCAAATCTGCAAGCATAGCTTTGGGGGGAGTAGCGCCTAAACCTTGGCGGGCTGAGGAAGCAGAAAGCTTACTGAGAGAACAACCAATTAATGCAACTACATTTACAGCCGCAGCCACCGCAGTTGTGCAAGCCGCCAAGCCGCAACAACATAATCAATTCAAAATCGAATTAGTTAAACGGGCTGTAGTCCGCGCCCTTTCAGTTGTGGCCACAAAATCATGAATAAAATTATTGGTAAACCACTGGATCGGGTTGATGGTAAGTTGAAAGTCACCGGAGACGCACCTTATACTGCCGATGTGACTATAAGTAATCTGGCTTATGGAGTGATTTTTCAAAGTGCGATCGCTAAAGGTAAAGTTATTGCCATAGACACAACCGCCGCCACCTCCGCCCCTGGTGTAGTAGACATTATTACCTATCAGCAAACTCCCACTTTAGTCAAAATACCCTTCTTCCCCACTCCAGAAAATTTGCCCACCGAATCAGATGACAATATTTATTACAACGGTCAACATCTGGGAATTGTGATTGCGGAAACCTCAGAACAAGCTGAATTTGCCGCCTCTTTAATTAAAGTTACCTACGAACAAACAGAACCCACCATGACAATGGCACAAGCAGAAGTGTTTGAGCCAGAATCCATATTTTTTGGTATTATGCCCGGCAAAATCACCAGAGGAGATATTGCATCTGGGAAAGCCCAAGCAGATGTCTTGGTGGAACAAGTTTATACCACCCCAATGGAACACCATAATCCTCTGGAACCTTCGGCAACAGTGGCCATGTGGGATGGGGAAAGCTTGACATTATATGAAACTACTCAAGGTATTTCCGCAACTCAACGGTCAATCGCCGCAGTTTTGAATATTCCCCAGAAAAATGTGCGTGTCATCTCCAAATATTTAGGTGGTGGATTTGGTTGCAAAGCCTTACTGCGTTCTCATACCATTTTGGCAGCAATGGCAGCTCGTCAGGTACAGCGACCAGTTAAAGTTGTGTTAACGCGATCGCAAATGTACACATCTTGCGGTTATAGATCTGCAACCGAACAACACCTAAGTTTAGGTGCAACCCAAGACGGCAAACTCACATTCATCAATCACATTGGCACATCTTTAACTTCCATGTTTGATGACTTCGTGGAACCTGTAGGCGCGCCTACCACCATGATGTACGCCTGTCCCGACCTGCAAGTTAAATACCGTTTAGGGCGCATTAACACCATCACGCCTACCTTCATGCGGGCGCCAGGAGAAGCACCAGGCATGTTTGCCCTAGAATCAGCAATGGACGAACTCGCCGCAGCATTGAATATTGACCCGATAGAACTGCGACTGCGAAATCATGCTGATATCGACCCCCAAACCAACTTACCTTGGTCAAGTAAATCCCTCAAAGAATGTTACCTACAAGGCTCAGAACTATTTGGTTGGTCGTTACGCAATCCTCAACCGCGTTCCATGATTGATGGTCATTTCCTTATTGGTTGGGGAATGGCAAGTGCCACATTTCCTAGTAATTCTAGTAAGGCGACTGTGAAAGTCGAAGTTTTTGCCAATGGAGAAGTAGAAGTTAAAACTGGTACTCAAGACTTAGGTACAGGTACTTATACAGTCATGACCCAAGTTGCGGCTGAAGCTTTAGGTGTGTCCAGCCACCAGGTAAAATTTGAACTCGGTGATAGTAACCTGCCCAACGCCCCCATGACAGGTAATTCCATGACAGTGGGTAGCGTTTCCCCAGCCGTACATCAAGCCGCCAACGCCGCCAGAGAAAGAATTATCCAGATGGCGATGGCCGATATTCATTCCCCTGTTTATCATGCTCAAATAGCAGAGATAAGCGTCGAATCAGGACAAATATATTTAAAAAAAGACCCAGCCCAAAGAGACAGCTACAGTGAAATTCTGCTTCGTCATGGGTTAGACAGCTTAGAAGTCACAGAAGAAACCGCACCCAACCCAGAAACCAAAAAATACTCCAAACACTCATTTGGTGCCATCTTTGTCGAAGTAGCTGTAGACGAATTATTAGGAGAAATCAAAGTTAGACGTTGCGTAGGCGTGTATAGCGTCGGCAAAATTCTCAACTTAAAAACAGCACGTAGTCAAGTTGTTGGTGGTATTACCTGGGGAATTGGCATGGCCCTAATGGAAAAAACCGTTATGGACAATCATCACGGGAGAGTAGTAGGCGCCAATCTTTCCGATTACCTAATTCCCGTTCACGCCGACATGCCCAAAATGGAAGTGCAATTCATCGAAGAAACCGATCCTTATGTCAACGCCCTAGGAACTAAAAGCCTAGGGGAACTTCCTATAGTCGGCGTAGCAGCTGCGATCGCCAATGCTGTGTATCATGCCACAGGTCAGCGCATTCGTGATCTACCAATAACACCAGATAAGTTGATTTACTAGATTTCAGATTAGTAGCCTAGTACTATTCGGCGTCAGGATATATCTCTGGATATGTGTATTAACAATTAATTTTTTTCTAAAATAAGATTGCGAGCAAAGTTTAGTTCATAAATATAAATAACCAAGTCCGCAAGAGCAATTGCCTAGACAAAATAACTATTAATAAAACAGCATTGGGGTAAAACCAATGAACGCTAAAATCGTTGCTGCTTTGTCATTTATGGTAGCTTTAGTAAGTTTAGGAAGCCCAGTTCGCGCTCAGTCATCAGAAATAAGCAATTCCAATCCAGATGACTATAAATTAACTGGTGATTCTCTAGAAGGAATCGACACTAGAACAGCCCAGGATGACTTCCAACAGTTTTTCGATGTCCAAAATTCACAAAGTCCCTCAGGCAGATTTGGCTTAAGTGAAACCATATCACTGCCAAGAAATCCGATTTTTTTGCAGCCGGCTCAGTCCGTGGATAGCAATGATGGAGTACAAGTACAGTTAGATTTAGGGAACGAGTAATTTTCGTCTTGCTGGTTTTGCGTCAAACTGAGCCTAAAAATTGTGTTTTTTGCTGCGTTGGGGTTAAGAATCTAAATCTAGCGATCGCATTCCTTGGCGTTGGGCAAAACTTAACATACTACCTAGTTGTAACCACACAAGTAAGCAAGTCAAAAGACTCAATGGTAAGCCCACTCCTAAAGCTAATACAGACGGAAAGCCAAATATTTCTAACCCTGAGGAGAGAAACAGACAAACACCAGCAGTTATCCCTAAAAATGGGACAAGCAATTGTCTGAGTAAAGAAGGAGGTGGGGAATTTTCGGCACTATCTGTTGACCATTGCTGCACCATTACTTTCAGGGTGCCAGATAAAGCGAACCCTGAAGTTAATGCCATTAAAAAACCAATAAGTATCAATAAATAAGGCGGTTCGGCAGGAAAATAGTACATGAAAACTCCGGATTTATCTTGAGAACTCCATAAAAAGTCACCGATACAAGTAATACATGCAGAAAAGATGATGTTTTTACTTGTTATTGTGGGGTTGAACATCGCCAAAGGCAGCGAAGAACGAAGAATAAGGAATAATAGCAGCTACACTTTCTCTAGATAACTCTGCCAACATACCGATGGCTACGTCAAATAGACGAGTCGGTTTGATGTCATCTTTAACTAAATCCCAGAGACGCTGGACTTCTTCGGTATGCAGACGGTCATCTTCGGTGAGTGCTAATACCAACTGTCGCCGGAGAAATTTACCTTCGTCAGACAGCAAAAATTGTAATCCCATGCGTGCTGTGGGTAAGACATCAAAGTTGCTATCAGTCCGAGCGATCTCAATTAAATTCTCTAAACGCTGCCACTGGAATTTACCATCTTTAAACAACACGTTTAGTAATCGTCGCCGTAATTCTGTTGATTCCCCAGTTAGCAATCTTCGTGCTATGTAGGGATAACCTACTTCTATAATTTTGAAATTAGGGTTGAGACTGAGGGCTATTCCTTCTTGGGTTACCAAAGAGCGAATAATTAAGGCAAAATTGGCGGGAACTCGGAACGGATATTCATACATCAGTTCCGAAAACTCCTCGGTGGTGGTTCTGAAGTTAAATTCCCCGACATTTTTACCAATGGCATTTCCTAGCACTGATTCTAACGCCGGCACAATGGGACAAATATTGGTATCTGGAGTCAGAAAACCTAATTTGACAAAATCCGAGGCTAAATCAGTGTAGTCTTTGTTAACCAAGTGTACTAGCGCGTCAACCAAACTTTCTTTGGTGTTTTCCTCCAACTGATCCATCATGCCAAAATCAATGTAAGCCATTCGGCCATCAGGCATGGCAAACAAATTTCCTGGATGGGGGTCAGCATGGAAGAAACCATGTTCCAATAGCTGTTGTAAACCCGAAGTTACACCAATTTGGATAATCACTTCTGGATCTAAACCTGCTGCTGTGATACTTTTGGTATCTGTCAGCTTGAAGCCGTTAATCCATTCCAGAGTTAAAACACGAGTATTGGTGTAACGCCAGTAAATAACTGGAACTTTGACTTGGGGGTCGTCCCGAAAATTAGTCGCAAATTTTTCCGCATTGCGACCTTCATTGATGTAATCGATTTCTTCAAATAACTTGATGCCAAACTCGTCCACAATTAAAGTCAAGTCGTGTCCGAGATTCAAGGGTAGAAAGGGGGCTAACCAACCGGCCGCCCATCGCATCAAATACAAATCGAGTGTAATTACTGGACGTAAGTGGGGGCGTTGCACCTTAACTGCCACTTCTTCGCCACTGAGTAATCGTCCGCGATAAACTTGACCCAAGCTAGCTGCGGCAACTGGACTTGGTGACAACTCACTATAAACTTCGGTAATTGGCCGGTCTAACTCGTTTTCGATAATTTGATAAGCCAGTGCATTATCAAAAGCTGGTAATTGGTCTTGCAGCTTAATGAGTTCGTCTAAGAAATCTTTGCGTACCAAGTCCGGCCGAGTGGATAGGGCTTGACCAACTTTAATAAAAGTCGGGCCAAGTCTGGTAAGCAATTCTCGTAACTGGATGGCACGTTTACCCTTGTTCAGCTCGATTTGGTCTTGCCATTCGTCCCACTTGAGACTCAAAATAAATCCGGCGAAATACCAAATTATTTTTAGCATTCGTCCCCAAGCTAACCAGGGACGATAACGATAATGACGAGCGATCGCGTCTGGATTGTAGCGCCTTAGCTGAGCAGGTTGATACTGACCCACGCCTTTATTTGCCTCTTCAACTGAGAAATCTACACTGTTGTTTGTTCCTCAACTCACAAACTAGTTGCTGGTCGAGGATATTAGTAGTTTTATCAAAAACTATTAAACTTAAAATGTTTCTGGGGAGTATTTTCGGCCGTTTGAGCCTACCTTACTATCCAGGCTTTTTTATCTTTTTCTTAATTATACTTTATAAAAGTACAACTATTTCCGCGATTAGGGGCTAAGGGAAAAAAACACGCCCTAGGGTCTATTTTTGAGACCACCGACAAGAGAAAATACACCTTAGCCTCTGCTATTAATTACGATGCCAACGAGTACCATCACGACTGTCAATTAAGGTGATTCCCTGTGCTTGTAATTGATCCCGGATGCGATCGCTTGCGGCAAAATCCTTGGCTTGACGGGCTGTTTGCCGTTGTTGAATCAAATCTTCAATTTCGGTATCACTTAAACCTTCAACAGTAGAAGTTACCGCTTCTGGTTTAGCTTCTAAACCCAAAACATCTGCCAAAGTCACAAGTGTTCGCCACTGTGTTTGTAACTCCTGCATTGGCGTGTCGGTTTTCCCTTGATGGACAATAATATTACCCTCACGGCGCAGTTCCTTAGCTAACTCAAATAGCACAGCTAACCCGCCAGGAAAATTAAAGTCATCATTTACAGCTTCTTGAAAACGCTCAACATAAGCAGTTAAACACTCCCCAGATTCTGGTTCCCCAGCCCCCAATTGATAGCCAAACAATAAACCTTCTTTGAGGGTATGCCAGCCGTTGGTAGCTGCGGCAATGGCTTCTTCAGTAAAATCAATGGGTTTACGATATTGGGCCATGAGGACAAATAACCTCACAGCCATTGGCTCTACGCCTCGATTGAGTAAATCCCGAATGGTGGTAAAGTTGCCCAAAGATTTGGACATTTTTTCCCCATCAACTTTTACCATGCCGTTATGCAGCCAGTAAGTAGCTAGGGGTTTACCTGTAACTGCTTCTGATTGGGCAATTTCGTTTTCATGATGAGGGAAAATTAAGTCAGCACCACCAGCATGAATATCTATTGTCTCACCCAAGCGATCGCGCACCATTGCCGAGCATTCAATATGCCATCCCGGACGACCTGCGCCCCACGGTGATTTCCAAGCTGGTTCTCCTGGTTTCGCCGCTTTCCACAAAGCAAAATCAAAGGGGTCTTTCTTTTTTTGATATTCTGGATTTTCTATCTGCACGCGATCGCTAGCGCCTGCTTGCATATCATCTAACTTGCGTCCAGATAGCTTGCCATACTCATCAAATTTGCGGACAGCGTAATAAACATCACCATCGGCCGGGTAAGCAAAACCTTTATTTTCCAACTCATGAATTAACCGCTGAATGCCATTCATTGTGTGGGTAGCACGGGGATACTCATCGGCTTCTTTAACTCCCAGCCGTGCCATATCCTCAAAATAAGCCTGGATATAGCGTTCAGCCACCGCTTCCATTGACGAATGTTCTTCGCGCGATCGCTTGAGAATTTTGTCATCAATATCGGTAAAATTTTGGATATAGCGCACCTCATAGCCGATAAACTGGAGATAACGCCTGACTACATCCCAAACAATACAAGCTCGGGCATGACCCAAATGACAGTAATCGTACACCGTCACGCCGCAGTAGTACATCTTTACCTTACCTGGTTCTACGGTGGCAAATGGTTCTTGACGACGGGTGAGAGTATTGTAAACAGTCAGGGTCATAACTAGAGTAATTATGGAATTAGAGATACGTAATAATAGGAGAAAGCAGCTGAAAAAAGTCCAGCATCCCTATGCTAGTACGACAGGGCAGAAATAAACCATTTATCTTCCCACACTAATTCCGGATATCGGTGCTAGTGTTTTCTGGACTCTCTGCACCACATTCATATTTGCTATTTTTTTGTTACCAGCGCCATGCAATCAGTAGTTTCTTCCGAATCATCAGCGATGGATGCACCCAAACAAGGAATGCCAGTCACAATTATTACTGGTTTTCTTGGTAGTGGCAAGACAACTTTATTGAATCATATTCTCAGCAATCAACAGGGTTTAAAAACTGCCGTTTTAGTCAATGAATTTGGCGAAATTGGCATTGACAACGAGTTAATTGTTTCCACCGACGAAAACATGGTGGAGTTAAATAACGGTTGTATTTGCTGCACAATTAATAATGATTTAGTAGATGCCGTTTATAAAGTTTTAGAACGCCAAGAAAATTTAGATTATTTGGTTGTAGAAACAACTGGACTTGCAGACCCGTTACCAGTTGCTTTAACATTTCTTGGTACAGAATTACGAGATTTAACTCGTCTTGATTCCATAATTACCGTAGTTGATGCAGCCAACTACAGCTTAGATTTATTTAACTCCCAGGCGGCATATAGTCAAATTGCCTATGGGGATGTAATTATTCTCAACAAAACAGACTTAGTTGAGCCATCTGCACTCGATGAATTAGAAAGCAAAATTAATGAAGTCAAAGAAGGTGCGAGGATAATCCGCACCAAGCGATCGCAAGTGCCACTTCCTTTAATTCTCAGTGTCGGTCTGTTTGAATCTGACAAGTATTTTGAGAGTGAACATCAACACGATCATGACCATGAACACCATGATCACGATCATTCCCAATGTGAACATGATCATCACGATCATGACCACCATGATCATTCTCACCATTTAGAAAATGACGGTTTTACATCTATCTCTTTTCAAAGTGATAAGCCTTTGGCTATCAGGAAATTCCAATATTTCTTAGATAATCAATTACCCTCAACTATTTTCCGAGCCAAGGGGATAATCTGGTTTGATGAAAGTC
This sequence comes from Anabaena sp. CCY 9613, assembly GCF_963920895.1. NCBI lineage: Bacteria > Bacillati > Cyanobacteriota > Cyanophyceae > Nostocales > Nostocaceae > Anabaena > Anabaena sp. CCY 9613. The sequence continues at coordinate 266,339 of NZ_CAWUDE010000005.1, read as the reverse complement.
CCAAGCGTCATATTTTCCACCTTTGCGGTAAACGCTTCACCCTAGATGATGAAGAATGGAAAGGCGAACCCAAAAACCAATTAGTGCTAATCGGGCAAAATTTGGATCGTGAAACTATTCTCACGCAGCTAGAAAACTGTATTTGTCTTCCTTCTACTAGCAAAGGTCAAGGCTTTGGTAAATAGCCATAAGCCAGAAGTGCATAGTAGTAACTCAATAGCGTAGTAGTGGAGTGACACGCCTAAAATTTTGCATTAATTAAATTTATCTTGTAGGATGGCGTCTCGCCCGTCAGGTTCAGGCAAGATGCCCGCACTACAAGAGTTATATCGATCACACCATTTTAGTCGTGTCACGCTAGTAGATAAATATCAATGCGCGTTATTATCCAGCGAGTTAAATCATCTCAAGTCACCGTTAACGGCGAAATTGTTGGCAAAATTGGCCGGGGGCTAAATTTGCTTGTGGGGATTGCTAGCACAGATACTAGTGCTGAAATTGACTGGATGGTATGGAAATGTTTAGATTTGCGATTATTCCCTGACCCTGAAGGTGATGAAAGGTGGCAAAAATCAGTGCAAGAAATTGGCGGTGAATTACTGGTAGTTAGTCAATTTACCCTTTACGGCGATTGTCGCAAAGGTCGTCGTCCCTCTTTTGACCAATCGGCTAATCCCCAAGTAGCCGCAGATTTGTATGAACGCTTTGTGAACAAATTACGAAGCAGTGGTTTGCAGGTCGCTACCGGCCAATTTGGTGCCATGATGCAAGTTGCTATCGAGAATGATGGCCCAGTTACTTTATTGCTAGAAAAGGACGCTATGTGAAATTCTGATCGTCAAATTGATGCTGTGGGAGCAGATTCTCAGTTCATGTTGCACATCCTTTCCCCTCCCATAAAGCCCTCGTATGGCTGTAGTCAGAAGTTACGCGTAGTAGAGGCAGAGAATTAACTTCTCGCAGAAAATTAAATCTGTATAAAGATTTGCAAGAAATTTGATCAACCCTCGATGTTTGCGATATTCTAAATAACGTTTAAATATGCGCCGTGAATTTTCTTGACCGTTGTGCAAAAACCTTTAAAAAATCCCAGGTTCTATGGTTTTTTAACAACTGCACAGATTCTGGTGGCGATCAACCCCATAAAATTTTACAAGTTGTCCCCACTCGTGATTTCCATATAATTTTCCGGACGACTAACTTTTTCGTTTAGCATTAACTTATAGATGCTTGGAGGGATTTTTGTTTTGTGGTGGTAATTACCGTACCAAACCGAATTTTCCCACAAATTAGTAGAGTTTGTTATGTTATAGTTAGAATGTTAAGACTAGCTTTGCCAATCACAATACTCTACGCATCGAAGAAAATTGCCAAACGGAAAGCAGTTTTGATTAAGCATTTACCAAACAAAATCTGAATTGAATTGAGGCTATGACTCAGCAAGTGATTCACCCAATGGTGAAATTGCAACGTAACGTGCAATCACTAGTAGAATCCAATATTATCAAGCCAACTGATAGCATTTGGAAAATTGCATTGCTCTATGGTAATGAATGGCAGCACTGGAAACAGGAACTGCTAGATTTTGGGTTTAGTATGCAAGACCCAATTGGCGAATTACTAGCAGTAGAAGCTTGGGACGAAGAGTAGGCAATAGAGTATCGGGAGTAAGTCTTTTTCCATAATTACCACTCCCTACTCATTAATCCCCACTTTCTATCCTTGACAATTGGCCAATGCTACAGCCAGTTCCTTGGCGCTTTGATAGCGATCGCGTGGCAATTGCTCCGTAACGCGTTCGATAATCTCTCTTAACTTGGGAGTAATTGTAGGCATATTGGTCAAATCAAATCGAGAATTTAATCCTCGGTGACGATAAAATTTAAAAGGATTTTCGCCTGTGAGGAGGAAAATCAACGTTGGCCCAATGGCATACAAATCGGATTGAGTCAGAGGTTGTCCCCGTTCTTGTTCCGGAGCGCAGTAACCCTCTGCACCAATGCGAGTACCTGGTGTTGTACCAATCTCCTTAACAGCGCCAAAATCTAGCACAACTATATGATTATCAGCATTCCTTACCATCAAGTTAGCGGGTTTAATATCGCGGTGTATTAATGGTGGGTCTTGGCTATGGAGATAGTCTAAGATATCGCAAGTTTGAATCATCCAAGCGATCGCTTGGCGGGGTGTGACTGGGCCAGTAGCATAAACTCTTTTTTCCAAATCTTGCCCATGAATCAATTCCATTGCTAAGTATTTTTTACCACCAACTACAAAAAAGTCATAATACTGGGGAATACCAGAATGGTTCAAAGATTTGAGAGCATATGCTTCCCGTTCAAATAATTCTTGGGCCTTGGCAATTTTAGCCATATCAGCATTCATTTGCTTTAACACCAACAATTGAGGTTTGCCGGTGATTGAACCTACTGCATCCCAAGCAAGATAAGTAGTTCCCATACCTCCCTGTCCTAAAGTTCGCAACACCTGATATTGACGAATTTGGTGTTGAACCGACAGAGGTTGACCGCAGTGAATACAAAATAGATTATTCGGCGAGTTGCCTTCATGCTTGCAAGTGTAAGATAAACTTGCAGAAATGCTAGCCGACGACACTTGTACAGGATTATTTTCATTCACTTCGCCATTTTCTGGCGATCGCAGCCAAGTATCTGGTATCTGTTGAACTTGAAATTGTAATAGTGGCCCGCCCTGTGCCAATTGCAGTAGGGAATTATCTGGCAATGAACTTTGAATTACCAGAACACCATTCAAAAAAGTGCCATTTGTGCCTTGACTAATTACCTGCCAAGAGCCAACATTTTTGGCAGAAGTTACTTGTCTTAGCTCTAGATGATACCGCGAAACCAAACTATCAGATAAAACAACATGATTATCTGAGGCCCGTCCAATGCGAATCACGGAAGAGTCCTCAAAGCACCACTGTTTGAGTGGCGTTTTTTGTTGCGGTTCCAACAAAGTCAGAATAACCACAATACAACCTGCATAAGCTAAAAAAGAAATTAGAGGCGCTTAGGTTAGAGACTCGAGGCTAGAAGTAGAGGTTAAATAAAAATTTCACTAGTACCTCATCCCCAGTCTCCAATTCCTCAACTTTGCATATTTGGGCGCACTTTTGCCCGAATAAGTATAGCAGTAATATTGTCATGGCCATTATGTTGATTAGCTAAATCAATTAGTTCTGTAACGCCCTGTTCTAAGTGAGTACCAGAACTTAGAAAGGGTATGAGATGAGTTTGCCCATGAATTTCTAGTAAATCATTATCTGATAAACCATCTGATACCAGAACGAAGAGGCTATCTTCAGTAATCTCAAAAAACTGGATATCAGGATTGATAGAGTTTTGATCACGCGGCCCCAATGCTTGAGTTAGTTGGTAAGCATCAGGACGAGCATAAGCTATGTTTGCTTCCACTCCTCTAGAAATTTCTCTTTGACCTACTTCGTGATCTACGGTAATTTGTTCCAGTCCCCGCTTGCGTGTCAAGCGGTAAAGACGACTATCTCCCACATGAGCAACGGCAGCTTGAGTATCGTGAATTAAGAGCATGACTAAGGTAGTACCCATGCGCTTGATACCAGAACGGGCTTCTTGTTGATTGATTTCATAAATTGCTTGATTAGCTAAATACACTGCCTCACGGATGTTATCTTCTGTGGGTATTTGATTAGTAATCCAGCATTCATCAAAATATTGGCGTAGAGTTTTCACTGCCAACTCACTAGCTATTTCACCGCCCGCATGGCCACCCATCCCATCGCAAAGAATATACAAACCACAGGCGTGTAAAACTCGGCTTTTGGGTAATTCTAGCTTGTCGATTTTGGTATTAATACCAAAGCAGTCTTCATTATGATTACGTTGACGCCCTACATCAGTGCGTCCCGCATCTTCTAAGCTGCTTAGTTGCATGGACAGCACAAATGTTGGTAAGTCATCAGATCTAGTAGCAAAATCTGCTGGCTCTTCTAGTTGCAAAATGGTGGGTGCAGTGGTGCCCTTTTCTTTAATTGGGGCAACACCTGGGGTTATGGGTGTTTCTAGTTCAGCGGCAATTTCTTCTAAACGCGATCGCAACTGCTCAACTGTCTGAATTTTATTGAGTTCCAAATCTTCTAAAATTTGCACCACAGCACCAAATTGAGTCCGTTGCGACTGTCGAAATAGTGCTTGCCACACTTGTCCCAAAGCTTGAATAGTTAACGGTGGCGCCGGAATCGTCAGTGTTTCGATATCTTCATCTGTAGATAATGCGATCGCGGATTGACCATTCAGTGGTTCCACATACAAACGTTGTAGCGCTAGAGTCTGGTCTTCATCCAACCGGAGATTCGATAAATCCAACAAACTTTGACAACAATTTACTGGTTCCAAAACAGACCAGAGTTGAGTCATCTGGTAAAACCAGTGTAAAATTTGTAACGAGCTTGTTGAGTCCTCCTGCCACAATTCGATTAAATATTGCCAATTTGAGCGATCTTCGATTAGTAGAATCTGTGTATTATTTTGCTGCCAAGCATCGTGAATTGGTGGTATTGCTGAATCACTTGGGGATTGTAAGGCAATATAAGCTTTAGCAAGTTGAGAAATTCCATTAGCTTCCACTGACGGCATTACCAACCCCTGTTGCTGATGAGCAAGTACTGCCTCAACAGGTGATATTTGATACGGTTGACAATCTAACACTCTCACGCATACTTCATTGGGAGCAAAGTTGCTTTCTGCGGCAGATAGCGGTTCTAATAATTGATAACGCTGCTCTGGGTCTAAAAATGAGCCTGTCGTGAGTTGTGATAGGTAAATAGAGGAAGAAGGTGAAATTTCTGGCTCTACTTGTCCCACTTGTCCGACAGTCGTATCTTCTCTTTCTTCGCTAATCTCTCCTTCAGGTGATACCTCCGGCACCTCTTCGACTAGTATCGGTTGCTTATGGGAAAAATCCCCAAGCTCATTTTGATTCACTAGTTCCAGTTGTACCTGCTCACCAAGGGGTTCCTCAAGTTCCCCAGTTTCAATCCCGATAATAATTGCCTGCCAAACCGTTCCGCATTCTGCACCACAGTTTTGACAAAGTTGTGCATTTACAGGTACTTCGGCACTGCATTCAGGACATACCTTGTGGGTCAGGGACGCACCACAGTTTTGGCAAAATTTGTTAGTGTGAGGGTTTTCAAATGTACACTGAGGGCAAATCAGCATAGTGGAAGTTCCTTAATTCCCGTTCCAAGGTGCTTCTAGCCACTAAAATATCCAAAGTGCCACAACTACAGTAGACGTACAAAAAATTGTGGTTTTACCAGTGAATCTTGGTGGCCGTATTAATTGTGACGCATCTTAGCTAAATATTTCATATATTGGTAGCCAATTCTTCATATTCGGTTAGGGAATAGGGCACAGAACAGTCATAGGGCAAGACTTTGGGCTGTTCTACAATTCTTTTTGCTCATTTCCCTCATCCCTGATTCTTCAGACCTAATTGAATAGTAAAACAGGTAATGTTAGACCCACTTTCCACCTCTATTGTTCCTCCTAAGTGCTTAATCAGTTTTTGTACTAGTGCCAATCCTAACCCTGTACCACCCTGCTTCCACGGCTCATTGCTAGGAATACGATAAAACTTGTCAAAAATCCGTGGTAATTCAGAGTGAGGAATTTCTACACCGGAATTTATCACTTGGAATTGGATATTATCAGGTATCAATCGGGCAGAAACAGTAATTTTGGCATCTGGTGGACTAAATTTACAAGCATTAGTCAGTAGTTCTACAAAGATGCGTTCTAGACTAAATGGATCACACGCTAATGGGGGTAAGTTAGGAGCTATGTTAAGGTGCAAGTCTTGCTTACAAGCATGATGATGACGCGATTTAAATAATTCTACAACTCGCCACAGCCATTGTTGCACCTGAATTGTTTCTAATACCCAAGGCTTGGCGTTGGTATCCAAGCGTTGCAAATCTAGAAAATTATTGATTAAGTTGATTTCTCGTTCACACTCGTTATCTAAAATTTCAAAATAGCGAAATGCTTTTGAGCGTTCTGCTTGTGGCTTGGCCATTGCCGACAAAAAATTTTGCTCTCTATGCAAGGTAATTCCCAGCATTTGAATCGCCATTTTCATGTTAGCCAATGGCGTGAGTAGTTCGTGAGAAACAGTGTTAAGAAATTCTTCTTTGAGGCGATTAAGTCCTGCCATTTCCGCTAAATGTGTCTGCACCACGGTTTGACTTTGTTTGACGGCTAATGCTGCTAATTCTTGTACCTTTACTTCTGCTTGCTTATAAGCAGTAATATCTTCACACACCATCAAAATGAACGAATTTTTTTGCGGCGACTGTGCTGTATAAATTCGTTCGTTTATAGCCACTAACCCTTGATTAACGGGTGAAACACAGTTTTTATCTCCACTGGGTAACAACCGCATCATCACTTTTACCCAAACTACTTTACTAGCAGGGCAGTTTAAACGAAATTCCCCGCTAGCAGTTTGGCTTTGAGGCGTAGTTGTTAATGCCCTCATGAAGACATTAGATAGCTGTTGTTGATCTGACTCCTCAAACAAGTCAAATACAGATCTGTGAATTAATTGTTCCGGGGTATAACCCAGACAAGTTGCGCCAAACTGGTTTACAGACAAAATGATGCCAGTTGCATCCAAACTGAAATATACAGCAGGAGTTTGCTCATAAAGCTGGCGATACCACTGAAGTTCTGCTTGGGTACGACGCAGCGTTTCTGCTGTGCCAAGTTCTAAATCGGAGACTCGTTCCGGCTCCAGTTCCAAGTACACAGGCGTTGTCGGCGATATATCTTTTGGTTGGTGAGTTTGATGCCAGAGCGATCGCCTCTGGCGCTGCGCTCCGCGTAATCGCTGATTCAGGCTCATAAAACTTAAACTTGTACCCAAGGACTGATGTTAACTAGGAAGTCATAAAAAAAGAACATTATAGTTGTTTTAGACGATTTTAGGCTAAATTTAGCAAATAAAAAATTAAATAGTCTCCTTAGCTCCGGATTACATAGCTTTACATCCAATTTCTTTATCTGGTAAATATGGAGCAGGGAGTAAGGAGTAGGTACTGGGGAGAGATATTTTCATCATCTTGCTGTGTAATAAATTACACATTTAGCTAGCTAATAAGTCTTTTTATCCCTTCGTCTTAGAAACTCTTCTGTAGTTTTTAGACAAATTATGCAAAAATTGCACTTCCGTTGAGGTGAGGTCGCGCCACTGACCTAGCTGTAGACCATCTAAATTGAGATTGGCAATACTCACCCTGACTAGTCGCAATGTCGGAAACCCCACAGCCGCAGTCATTCGTCGCACTTGGCGGTTTTTTCCCTCAGTCAACGTCATTTCCAACCAAGCTGTTGGGACATTTTTGCGAAATCTAATTGGCGGATGACGTTCTGGTAAATGCGGTGCTTCTAACAACAGCCTAACTTGGGCTGGTTGAGTGCGGTAATTTTGAATATCCACACCTGTTTGTAACTTGTTTATAGCATCTACATCAGGAATGCGCTCTACCTGCACCCAGTAAGTACGTTGATGTCCAAACTGAGGATGAGCCAGACGATGCTGTAACTGTCCATCATTTGTTAATAGTAATAAACCTTCGCTATCCCAGTCCAAACGCCCTACAGGATAAACATCAGGAACTTGAATATAGTCCTTTAAGGTAACGTGTTTGGGACTTTCCTGTGTAAATTGGCTGAGGACTCCATAGGGTTTATAAAAAATAATATATTTATAGGACTTATACATTGACAGGAAAAACTAAATATAAGGAGTATATCGGTGAGAGTTCAAGGTTTTCTGCTGTTGTTGGTGTGTTTCTGCTCGGTCTATCACCCAACCAGTTGCCTTACCATGACAGCCACTCGCACGCTATTGTATTCGGTTGTCTCGATGATTTTCCGCCCAACGGTGAAATTGTGCGGTTGCTAGCAGCTTTTGCAGCCCAACCAATCAATCCTCTCCAATCGGGTTATTAGCTGGCTGGTTGCATGGAACTTATTTGCCCTAACTCAACACTCACAGTATCAAAACGGTCGTCCCCAGGGCGGTAGGACAAAACCTCTAACCCAATTGGCTCACCACTTGTCCCATCTTTTATCAAGATCACACCATCTCCCAGCTCAGTAATAATTTGATTTTTTCTTGGAATTTGCCAAAATATGCTTAATAGTTCTGTCTCCGGCTCGTAAAACACCTTTATTTGAGCCATACTGTTTCTCCCTCCTTAATCGCATCAGTTTGGTAAGCTGTGATGAGGAATCCATTTCCATTTAAGCGCCGTGCAACCGCAACAACCCAACGTTCTTCTCCTCGTACCCGATAAAACAATAATACTTCTGCATCTCGACTACTGCGTCGAACTTCGTCCAGCGTGGCTAGAGCTAATCGAACTAGCTCCTCTAACTCCTCAATATCAGGATGCTTGATGATCAAGCGTTGCCAATACTCTTCGGATGATCTAACCGTAAATCCGAGAGGCGTAAAAATTTCAAACTTCATGAAGATGCGGTAAATGCTGCTATTGCTTCAAGCGTTGCTTTTGGCGTAATCTTTGCCTGAATCCACGAACTAGAAGTTCGTAGAGTGGCTCATCTCATAAATTGTAAACACCTTCTCCGCATTCATAACCAAGGTGGTACAATTTACATTCATGCTAGGGGTGCCTGAAAATACAGGCTGAGATCAGACCCTTAACACCTGAGTCTGGCTAATACCAGCGGAGGGAAGCTGTTTATCGAGGAATTTAATATGCGGACAGAATGGGTTGCCAAGCGTCGTGGACAGAGTAATGTTACTCAAATGCACTACGCGCGTCAGGGTGTTATTACTGAAGAAATGCACTATGTCGCCAAGCGGGAAAATCTTCCTGCTGATCTCATTCGTGATGAAGTGGCGCGGGGACGGATGATTATTCCTGCAAACATTAATCACACCAATCTAGAACCGATGGCGATCGGCATCGCGTCCAGATGTAAAGTTAATGCAAATATCGGGGCTTCTCCCAATTCTTCTAATCTGCAAGAAGAAGTAGATAAGTTAAACCTAGCTGTGAAATACGGTGCTGATACCCTCATGGACTTGTCCACAGGTGGCGGTAACTTAGATCAAATTCGCACCGCTATTATTAATGCTTCACCTATTCCCATTGGCACGGTACCAGTTTACCAAGCTTTAGAAAGTGTCCACGGCACAATTGAAAATCTCACCGCCGATGATTTTCTGCACATTATCGAAAAACACGCCCAACAAGGTGTAGATTATCAAACCATCCACGCCGGGATTTTAATTGAACATTTACCTTTAGTAAGAGATCGCATTACAGGTATTGTTTCCCGTGGTGGCGGGATTCTGGCGCGGTGGATGCTACATCACCACAAACAAAACCCCCTGTATACCCATTTCAACGACATCATTGAGATTTTCAAAAGATACGATGTCTCCTTCAGTTTGGGTGATTCCTTGCGTCCTGGCTGTACTCATGATGCTTCAGATGCTGCACAATTAGCAGAACTCAAAACCCTTGGACAGCTAACCCGCAGAGCTTGGGAAGATGACATCCAAGTAATGGTAGAAGGGCCTGGACACGTACCAATGGATCAAATTGAGTTCAATGTCCGTAAGCAAATGGAAGAGTGTTCTGAAGCACCTTTCTATGTATTGGGGCCATTGGTGACAGATATTGCGCCTGGATATGACCACATTACCTCCGCAATTGGAGCTGCAATGGCTGGGTGGTACGGTACAGCAATGCTGTGTTATGTGACACCGAAAGAACATTTAGGCTTACCCGATGCTGAAGATGTCCGCAATGGTTTGATTGCTTATAAAATAGCGGCTCACGCAGCGGATATTGCTAGACATCGCCCAGGTGCTAGAGACAGAGATGATGAACTATCAGCAGCCCGTTATAACTTTGATTGGAACCGTCAGTTTGAATTATCTTTAGACCCCGAAAGAGCTAAGGAATATCACGACGAAACTTTGCCAGCAGACATTTATAAAACTGCTGAATTTTGTTCCATGTGTGGGCCGAAGTTCTGCCCCATGCAAACCAAAGTTGATGCTGAAGCATTGACAGAACTTGAGAAGTTCTTAGCAAAAGAACCTGTAGCACAAGGTTAAGTAAGATAGTTCTCTCTCGTTAAATATCGTTACTGGGGTTAACCTGGTAACGATATTAGTGTTGAGGGTAACTTTACATTAATTCAAATTTTTATATCAAAATTAATCCCTAAAAATCAATGAGTGAATCAATTGAATGGACTGCTGAAGCTGAGGCTAAACTCAAGGAAATCCCTTTTTTTGTCCGTCCTTTTGCCCGCAAAAAAATTGAACCCTATGCTGAAGAGAATAGTATATCTCTAATCATTCTTGAAATTTATGAACAGGTTAAACAACAATTTAATTAAGATTTAAATTAACATATCCACCTAAATCTTCATGATGTCAAACTATTGAGCAATGAATACAGCATCAAATAAATTAAGTCCTAACTATTCCCCATTAATTTGCTTTACCTAATACCGAAGTTTTGTTACGAAAAGAAGGAAACCGATTAATTATTGAACCTCTCTCCTTTCCTTCCTAACCACACTAGAAGACATTACAAACGATTTTCTCAATGTGGATGAAAATATGAGAGAATGTGATCGCATTACAAAATATCTCGCAAATCTTCAACTGTATTAGCAGTTTTAATTGCCTGTTGAAATGATTTTAATCGCTCCAAATCATTCACTTGAGATATTGTAGGCATCAATTCTAAACCTTCGTTGCCAAACTTCATCTCTAATAGCATCTCAATACTCAAAAATAGCTCTTCCCTTCGTCCTTGTTCTACTCCACGCTGCTCAATTTCTTTATACCAAGGCGATTCGCGTAATACAGCCATATCCCACCTCATGATTTCCTGAACTAAGGCGCTATCTAATACAAAAGTAGCAAAAAATGCTAAAACCGTCTCCAGTTGGTTTAATTGTTCATCAGCCCGGAGTATTTGTAGAGCTTCACGAATTGTAGACTCATTTTCACCACCTTTGAGAATTGGCACAAACGGCAGCAAAGATGGTAAAGGTTGTTCAAAAGCAATATTTACATCAACTTCCCACAAATTAATCACACGATAATCTTGAATTGCCCGTAAACCAGCAATATTTGATTCATAAGTGGTAGATATTTCTGCATTTGTAGTTTTGAGAATGTTGATTAATACAGGATACGTCAGCAACTTATATTTTTCTTCTGCAAGTGCGGCATAAGCACGCATTCTCCGGGGCATATCCAGTGTGGGACGCAGTTGTAATTCATTGAGAACGAGAAAATTTCCATGCTGGGGACTTTTAGCACGAATTAAAACATCACTTTCTCGACTTATCCATTGAAATTCTGAGTTGAGTATTTCCTGTGCTGTAATATCGGGAATTTGCGTTACCCATTGTACCCAATTATCAGGTGCAAGGCTAATCAAACGTTTTGTGCTGACATCTGCGGATTTTGTCATGGGGTTGTAGATGCGCCTACAAGTGGTAAAGATTAAAAACTCTGTTGGGAGAGTCGCCGCGCGACCCTAATTCCCCAATTAATTGCTTAATTCTCGATACCGTTCCTGAATATCCTTAATTGTGAACACCGCCTGAAAGTTTAACCCTACTGACTGATAAAATTCAGAGCCACCTTGTAGTCTGTCTACTAGTGAAATTACTGTATCAACTGTATAACCTGCATCTCTTAGCCGCTCAACAGCTTTCATGGCAGATTGTCCGGTAGTGACGACATCTTCCAAAACGATGACTTTTGCACCTATCGGCAAATTTGGCCCTTCAATATAAGCCTTGGTTCCATGTCCTTTGGCTTCTTTACGAATAATTAGTGCTGGTATGGGGCGATTTTCATACGCAGAAACTACACTTACCGCTGACACAATAGGATCAGCACCCAATGTTAAACCAGCAACAGCTTGGGTATCTGTAGGTAACAGGGATAAAATAATGCGCCCAATGGCTAAAGCGCCTTGGGGATGAAGAGTTACCTGCTTACCATTGATGTAGTAAGAACTACTTTGACCAGAAGATAGAACAAAATCACCTTCTTGATAAGCGAGTTGACAAAATAAGTTTAGGAGCTTGTGGCGCAGGGTTTCTAAATCAGTAGTAGCTGCACAAATATCTGATTGGGTAAAGGTTTCAGTAGTATACGTCATTACAAAACATGCAAACTTATGTTACACCAAAGGTTGAACTTATGAGAGTTCTGAATTTAAGCATAAATGAAGATTTGCCTAAAAACTGAGGAGTACAGAAGATGGGTATAAAATTTCCAAGCTTTGGTAGTTTATTAGTATTGTTAGCTGCTACTGTGGCTTTTCCTTCTGTTGTAGTTGCTGAAACAGAAACACCCAATTATGAAACCACAAACGATGTCTTTGAGCGAGCTTTTTTTAGACACGATCGCAACTTCTACGAAAATACTACCCCTAAGCGTCAACTAGACGCAATACTAGGTTCTGGTTCTGGTTTCCGTAATTCCTTTCCAGAAAATGAAATTGCCCGCGATGCTGAGTTGGTTAACACGCTTTATCGTGATGTCCTGCAACAGCAGGTAAGCAATGACCCTTATCTTCGTACTCCAGATTTACCTAATCCTTATGGTACATCTTTACTGATGTCTCCCCGCTTGAATGCTAATCAACTAAGAGTTGGGACTGAGTTCAGATTTGAAAATATGTCACAACGATAAAAAAGGTGCTGGGTGTTGGGGACTAGTACTAAAAGGCGGAAGTCCAAATTAGTCCGTAGAGTAATAGAGACAAGTATTTTGTCCTCAGCTTTCAGCACTCAAATAATCCAGGGTGCAGGAGTTGAACCTGCCTTGGGCGAATTATGAGTTCGCTGCCTCAACCGCTCGGCCAACCCTGGTCGAATATAAACTATAGCGTAATTTTACAGTCTTGTGTAGACTCAAATAAATTTTATGAGATTTTATACAACATGTTTTCTGGGAAATGGTGCAGACTAGTATTAATTAAGTTCTTTTAAAGATTGAGGTACAAAGCCTCAATGCTTTTAATATTCAATACGCTTAAAATAGACCAGCATTTTTTTTGCAATAGCTTAATCAGCGATGAAAATAAATTCCACTGTACTTCTGACTTTAATTTTGTTAGTCCTGATGCTGGGAGCAGGTTCTGTGAGTGCGCTTTTGGGTTTCGAGATGGGGAGTTCGGCACTCAAAGGTGTAAGCACACCAGATGGTCGCCCTACCAGCAAATTTCCTAGCAGTCGGACAAATGGCTCTCAACAGTTAGGGGTGGCATTATTGAAAGAAGACGAAATATTAAAAATTGTTAAGGCTCGGATTGAAGGCAAGACCAAGGCTGCTAAATCAGAGAAGCTAGAGGAAGATGATGAAGAAACCAACAGCAGTAGACAAAAGCCCCAAGAACAACCTCCAGCAGTAGTGCCAGAAAAATTCTCACCTGGTTTTCCTGTGACTGCTGAAAGTGAGGGCGTAACTTTTGCGGTGCAATCTGTTCGTTACTCTGGTGGTGATTTACTCATGAGAGTGAATATGCAGAATAAAGGTGCTGATTCTGTGCGTTTCTTGTATAGTTTTTTAGATGTTAGTGACGAAAAAGGACGAACCCTGAGTGCCAGTACAGAAGGTTTACCAGCTGAATTGCCTGCAAATGGCCCAGTAGTTTCTGGCACGGTGATCATTCCCACAGCTTTACTGGATGATGTGAATAAGATATCCCTGTCTTTGACAGATTATCCCGCTCAAAAACTGAAGCTAGAGGTGTTGGATGTTCCTGTAGAAAGGTAGGTAGGTTTAGGGATTGGGAGATGAGGAAGATCAGGAAGAAAAATTGTGATATTGGCTCACTATGCTCACGCCTGCTTCTTCTTTGTTCTACACCCTACCCCTGCACCTCTGCCTTTTTTCCATGCCCAATGCCCAAAATAGGAGCGTGAGTTTTACACGAACTTTGGCTGTGAGTGGTTTTTCTAATTTAATTTGGACGGATGTGGGGCTGCGATTGTTATCAGTGCTGTTGCTGATTGCGATCAATGCTTTTTTTGTGACGGCAGAGTTTTCCATGGTGAATGTCAGGCGATCGCGCATCCATCAGCTGGTGCAAGCTGGTGACATTCCGGCGATCGCTGTTGAAGGACTACAACGTAGTATCGAAAGACTATTATCTACAACTCAGTTGGGTATTACCCTTTCTAGTTTGGCCCTGGGATGGATCGGCGAAAGTTCCATTGCCGTACTGGTGGATCTATGGCTAAAATCTTGGCCTTTACCTACAGGGATGAGTAATTTAATCGCTCATTCCCTATCAATACCCATCGCCTTTTTCTTGATTACCTATCTACAAATTGTTTTAGGTGAACTATGTCCTAAATCAGTAGCGATGCTTTACTCAGAGGATCTGGCAAGATTTTTGGGGCCCTCGGTAAAAGCAATCATGCGCTTTTTCAGCCCCTTCATCTGGGTTCTCAACCAATCAACCAGTTTTCTGCTGCGGCTTTTTGGCATCGAATACACTGGACAAAGTTGGCGATCGCCTGTGACTCCTGAAGAATTGCAACTAATTATTTCTACTGAACGAGAATCTACTGGTTTACAACTTTCAGAGCGAGAATTGCTCAACAATGTGTTTGAGTTTGGGGATGTGATGGCCCAAGATGTGATGATTCCTCGTACGGGCATTGTAGCTTTACCCAAAAATGCCACTTTCCAGACCTTACTTCAGGAAATGATCACTGCTGGTCACTCACGTTATCCCATCATTGGCGAATCTTTAGACGATATTCGCGGTATAGTGTATTTTCGAGACTTGGCACAACCATTGGCCATGGGAAAACTGACTCCAGAAGTACATATCCAACCTTGGATGCGTCCTGCCCGATTTGTACCAGAACACACGCCTTTAAGTGAACTCTTGCCGATGATGCAGCAAGAGAAACCCGCAATGGTGATAGTAGTTAACGAATTTGGTGGCACTGTGGGATTGGTAACCATCCAGGATGTGATTGCAGAAATTATCGGCAACGCTGGCGAACCTGATAACAGTGATGACTTACTGATTGAGATGTTAGATAAGCAAACTTTTTTAGTGCAAGCCCAGATTAACTTAGAAGACCTCAATGAAGTTTTGCATCTCAATTTGCCTCTAACCAAGGAATATCAGACCTTAGGAGGTTTTGTGCTGTACCAATTACAGAAAATCCCCACTAAAGATGAAATATTTCACTATGAAAATCTTGAATTTACCATAACATCAGCCGTCGGCCCACGCTTGCATCAAATTCAGGTGCGACGCTTGGAGGCAGAGTGATCAGGAATATGAGGGAAATGAGGGAGATGGCGAGAAAAGTATGTATTATTTGTGATTAATTATTAGTTGTTAGCCTCTTGACATTGACTAATGACCATTGATTTACCCTGAGCGTAGCCGAAGGGCTAATGACTAATGACTAATAGAACTATTTTTATACTTGTGTTTGCTAGTGTGAGTTTTTTAGGTGGCTGTGTTGGCTACCCCCGCCTAGTTAATTATCCTTTTGATCCTGGTGGTCGCGGTCTTAACAGTCTGGCTTCAGAACTCAATCCCCAAATTTCTGGGAGGTATATTGTGTTTACGAGCGATCGCCGGGGTAGCCAAGATGTTTATATGTTTGATACGCTGACACGTAGTTTGGTTGATTTACCAGGTTTAAATTCTTTAGATACCATCGCCTCTCATCCTAGTGTGGCTGAAAACGGTCGTTATGTTGTTTTTACTGCTAGTCGTCAAGGCCGTTCAACTATTTTTCTCTATGACCGAGAAACACGCCAATCCAGAAATTTAACGGGTAACCTGCAAGCAGAAGTTCGCCACCCTACTATTAACGCTGATGGTAGCAGGATTGCTTTTGAGTATAGTAACAATGGGCAATGGGATGTTTTAGTTTATGAGCGTTCTGGGCAACCATTGAATATTCCTCAAGATCCGCGTTAGAGGCGCTTAGGCTAGAGGCTTATTCCTCAATCTCCTCAGCCTGCACAGATTCAATGAGCGATCGCACTTGTTGAGTTCCTGGGGACGATTCAAAGGATAATGGGAATTTACCCCTGGCTATCATCCGCAAGCCCAAGGGTGCAAGACTGAGTAATCCTTTCAAGTCTCGAAAGTAGTTACCCACTACTTGGATGCCAAATTTACGTTCATCGATCCAACCACCTTCTTTGACTAACTCTATTAATACTTTGCGGTGGCGAATTGAGCGACTATCGTCGGCTTGTTTACGGTCGAGAATTTCTTGTTTAATTTTAGTGATTTGCTCTAATGGTGCTACCTCCATTGGGCAAACTGAATCACAGTAAAAACAACGGGTACAACCCCACACTCCTTTAGTACCTTTGTTGTAATTTTCTAAGCGATTTTCAGTTTCACTATCACGAGAGTCGGCGACCATGCGATAAGCCTTGGCTAAGGCGTGAGGCCCGACAAAATCTGAATTAACTTCACGGGCATTGCATTCAGAGTAGCAAGCACCACACATGATACAATTGCCAGTCTGATCGAGGCGCGATCGCTCTAATGGTGTTTGTAAAAACTCTCTTTCTGGGACTTGTCGTGCTGCGGTACTCACATAAGGAGCTACAGCCTCTAAATTATCCCAAAAAGTACTCATATCTACGACTAAATCTTTAATCACAGGCATATTACCTAGAGGAGCTATTGTAATTTCCGAAATAGTCTTTGTTTGATTTGCCGTAGCAGATATTTGTTCCAATCTGGCAAGTTCACTGCCAACATTTTCTTTACAAGCTAAAGCCGAACGCCCATTGATTCGCATAGCACAGCTACCACAAATGGTATTTCGACAATTTTTGCGAAATGCCAGCGTTCCATCTTGTTCCCACTTAATTTGATTGAGGCAGTCCAAGATTGTATTACCAGGTTCTGCATCTAACAGATAAGTTTTTACAACAGGAGAGGAATTTTGTTGCTGCCGAATGATCTTAAATAGAATTTCCATTACTACCAACCAAAGACTTAAAATTGCATTACCAGCCTGAAAAACCTTGAGTTAAGGCAGACGATTGCAAAAATTCTGCTAAATATACTGTTGTTGCCCTTAATTCAGAACCAGGTATTAAGAGGCTGATGATAAAAGAGCAACTGATTCTAGTTTAAGGATAACCATTAAAATTTGTTTTGAAGAAGCCCAGTAGCAGAGATTAGTCTGAATATTCAAACCCAAACGCCAAAAAAGGTAATTGTGGCTTCGTGTTCAATTTGCCTGTTTGAAGCCGCAAGGACAAGTAAGTGGATCACAGGAGAACGACTAAGGTTGATCTGCTGCTTAGTGAATATATCTAACCTAACTAACTGCACCAATGCTTCTCAATAAATCTTGATGTCAACAGTATTTAGTGGTATTGCTAGGAAAATCCCTCATATAGTCATGAAAGCAGATTTTTTGGTTATGGTAGGACTCCTATTTGATTTTTCTTAGCGTAGCCTGTACTTTGGGTTTACGAAACTAAGTACAGATCATACTTTCTTAACTGTTCTCTGTTCGGTGACACGCAAATAAATTTAAGAATCAAACCGGATTACTATATAAATGATAAATATCTGGTCATGGCAATAAAGCATTTGCAAGATGTAGATAAATTTATTCTTCCCCAAGACAGACGTTTAAAATACCTTACCGCTTTTTGTCTCATGACAATCAGCCGGGAAGTCAATCCTTACTACTTTTTGTCTGTGTTCAATCAAGAAAATCTGGGATTCAACTCAATTTTCAAAACTGCTCGTCTAATTTTAGATTAATTTTTATAAAAGTCATGCGGCAATACTCTCTAGGATAATAAAGCAAAAGGAAAATCCTCAGCGCTTTTTGCCTCCCTAAGTCCAGAGATTTAGATAAAACTTTACGCGCAAGTTAATTTTAAAACTAAACAATAATTTTGCTATTATTAGTCCATGCTAGTATTTAATATAAAATTACGAAGTAACAAATCCAGTATCAATAGCCGTATAAGCGCGGCTAATGCTGCTTTGTTGATTCGTAATGTAGAGACAATAAATTTCATGTCTCTACAGGCAGGATAAAAGGTGAATATCCGTCAGACCCTGTTTAAATACTAAGCTGTCCTAAGCTTAGGAGGGAGAGTAAGGAAAGCCTTACAACTCAAGGGCAATAAAGACAAGCACTGGAAGTAGAAAGCCCACAATTTATTGGGTCTACGACTTATTTGTAGTAGAACTCTAACAAGTTGTAAAAGTGGCTGTAAGTCACCCTGCTACAGTAGCGCCAAAAGAAAAAAAAATTTATTTCTGATGGCGAATAATCGTTAAAAGTGCCGTAAAATCACCGAAATTAATGCCTGTGACAACCATGACGTTTAATATGTTGTGGGTAATCATAATATAGGCATTTGTAGCTCATCCTATCAGTAGGAATTTACTTCTCACCCTAGGGGTGTGAGTATCTCTGTGCAGATGATAAAAAATCAAATACTGCCATGAGACAACATTGTTTATCAGTTTGGAGAGAGTAAGGAAAACTTGAGCATAATGACTGAAACTGCAACCGCACCATTAACTGGAAAAGCACTGCTTGCTAAGGTAAAAGAACTTTCTAATTTACCACGTCGAGAAAGAGCCAAGCAATGCGGCTATTACACTGTTACTAAAAATAATCAGGTTCGTGTCAATCTGACAGATTTTTATGATGCTTTGCTATCGGCTAGAGGAATTCCCCTCAGTCCAGAAGCACCAAAAGATGGCCGTGGTCGTGAACCGACATATAGAGTGAGCGTTCATCAAAATGGTCAAATTGTGATTGGTGCTACCTACACCAAGGCCATGAACTTAAAACCTGGAGATGAGTTTGAAATCAGACTGGGATATAAGCACATTCACTTGATTCAACTCGGTGAAACTGATAAAAAATTAACCCCAGATGATGTAGACATTGACGAATCAGACGAAGATTTGGAAGACGAAGAGTAAATTTACTGCGCGTCGGGATAAGTTAACAAGAAATAATTTAGGAGTCAGTCGCCAGAATTCAGCATCAGTTCTGTGCAACTGATGGGCCAATAGATGATTTCCAGACACCACTAAATCTATCATTTGGTGGTCTTAATCGTCTGCCTGTTACATTCCACATTTGGCATTTTTCTACAAAACTTATTCTGGCTCTGACAGTAAATTAGCAATTCTATTGAAGAATTTTGTTACGTATAAATGCGATTAGACCGCTTGCAAAAATTACAGACTCTAGTAGAGTCTTGAATAATAAGCAAGAAGTCTATCGTGTTTTTTTTGTGTCTATTTTGATAAATTACTTGGAACCATCAATCAACTCCCTACGAGTATTGATGGCAGATGCATCAGGACTAGTTGTAGTGGTGGCCTTTTTTGTTTGCTGGATAGGATGCTGGTTACCAATAGCAACAATAATAGCGATACCTTCGGTAAGCTCCGCTAACGCACTTCATTGGCGACCCGGTAAACCTTTACAATCAGAGCAGAAATTACCCTTATTAGTGTCACTTTACTTATTAGCTCCCCTAGTTCTCTGGGGAGTTATTTGGCTAACTGATCAATCTTTCTCAGATTACGGCTTTGCAGGAAATCTTTCGCTGCTGGGTTCCTTAGCACTGGGTTTTGGGTTGGGAGTAATTAGTCTAGCGATGATGTTTACCTGCCAATTTTGGCTGGGCTGGTGCCATTTAGAAAAGTCTAATATCAACTTAATACCATCCATCTTGCCAACCATTTTATTGATAGCGTTATTGGTTGGAGGTATAGAAGAGTTAGTTTTTCGTGGTTTTTTGTTAACTGAATTAGAACGTGACTATCCTATTTGGGTAGCAGTAGCACTTTCTAGCTTAATTTTTGCTCTATTACACCTGGTTTGGGAACAGCGTGAAACCATACCCCAAATCCCTGGATTATGGCTAATGGGAATCATGCTGGTGTTAGCCAGGATTGCTGATGGCGGTAGTTTGGGCATAGCGTGGGGACTACATGCAGCCTTGATCTGGGCGATCGCTACTGTAGATACCGCAGGACTAATTACTTACACCGGTAAAACGTCGGAGTGGTTCACTGGCAAAAATAAAAAACCCCTCGCTGGAGCGGCGGGAATTATTTGTGTATTGGTTACTGGATTAATTCTGTGGTTGTTGTCTGAATATTAATTTTGTAGTTAGAGGCTCTAGTTCTTGGAACCCTTTGAATGCTCACTAAAGCATTTACGACCAACCTATATTTTCTGAAAACTTTTCATCCTAAGTGCGATCGCGCCATCATAGCCAACGCGATCGCCAGATGATCCATTTAGCTAATAAAATGCAGCTGGCTGATTACCGCACTCATCAGACTATGGGTAATGGGGAGGCTATCAATTACCATACCCAGGCACAACAGCATCATGTAAGAAATGGAATACAGAAATAATTCTCTGGCTACAGTGCGATCCTCTGGGTTTTGCAACAAGCGCCAAGACTTATGGATAAATAATCCACCCAAACTTACTGCAATGGCCGCATAGACAAATCCACTGGCGTGTAAAGGATAAACCAGTAACAGAGTCGCACCGACTGTCACCAGTGTGTAGTACCAAATTTGCCTGACTGTG
The DNA here is from genome assembly GCF_963920895.1 of Anabaena sp. CCY 9613. Classification (NCBI taxonomy): domain Bacteria; kingdom Bacillati; phylum Cyanobacteriota; class Cyanophyceae; order Nostocales; family Nostocaceae; genus Anabaena; species Anabaena sp. CCY 9613. Next base: position 245,649 of record NZ_CAWUDE010000005.1, on the reverse strand, counting down.
GCCGTATCACCTGCAACCACAGGCAGCATAGGTATGCCAACTTTAGCGTAGTCATCCCGAATCATCAGTGCTAGGGCCCAGAAATGAGGAGGTGTCCACAAAAAGACAATGGCAAAAATTAACCATGCTGCCCAGCTTAAAGTATCTGTCACCGCAGCCCAACCCACTAAAGCGGGAATTGCTCCAGCAGCCCCACCAATAACAATGTTTTGGGTGCTGTGGCGTTTTAGCCAGTGGGTGTAGACCAAAATATAAAAGATGATGCCAGAAAATGCTAGACACGCAGCCAGTAAATTTGCGAATACTGTCAGTAATGTAAAAGACATTACAGCTAAGGCGATCGCAAAAATTAGTGCATCCCGTGGCTGTACCTTACCGGAAGGTAGAGGACGATGGCGCGTCCGCTCCATATCATAATCAATATCCCGGTCATAGATACAGTTAATGGTTTGGGCACTAGCAGCAGCCAAAGTGCCACCAGTAAGAGTTACTAGCAACAACAATGGGTCTACTTGTCCCTGAGCAGCAATCCACATACTGCCAGCTGTAGTAATCAACAGCAACGGAATAATCCGGGGCTTTGTGAGCTGATAGTAGCTGTGGATGACTTGGAGAAATGTTTGGTGGTGGCGAGAGACATTAGTCTCAATCATGTTGACTCTAGTTCCTTATTTTTCAACAACTTCTATGCAGCCCCGGCTGATACTGAGTTGACATTAAAGTATAGTTACTGAAGCTCAGGGAAGATGAGGAAGATGAGGAGGATAGGGAAGATCAGGAAGATGTTGCTTACTAATCTGCCCCTGCTCCCCCATTTTCCCAGCTCAGACTGACTCAGAAAGTCGAGACTTTTTTAGGGGTACAGGCAATTTTGGTTTGTCGGGTTCCACCACTCTAGTTGCTAGGGATTGTTGCTAGATGTGATATTGAGTTACTTCATCACTAAATGGCTCATGGCTAACAGCTAATTGCCATTAGTCATTAGTCATCATGGTGATTACAGCAATGGAGAAATGCAGTTGAGTTAACTTACAAATTCGTTCCATTTACTTGTGTACTCGTCACAGTTGCTGTTACACCCACAGGATAAGCATTGATCTCCCGGGCCGAGCTACAGTCACGTAGCCCTAGCACCGTAAAAGCCACTAACGTACCCAGCAAAGTAGCTCCTACCACTTGGTGAGAAACTGTCAGCGGCTCGGCTTGGAGATGTAATCGGAAAGTGGCAACTCCCAACAAAATTTGTAACAGCAACAACATACCAGACATATTTGCCAGCCTGCGTAAAACTGGGTGTAGTGCTGGTGTGCGCCAGGAGATAAATACCACTGCCAAGGTAGCCACAGTTGGTGGTACCAAGCCAAAAATATGGCTATACATCACACTGCAAAGCTGAGAATCACCAAAACATTGGTGTAATGCCCAACGAGAACCAACTAAGGCACCTAGTAAACTTTGCAAGTAAACCAAGATAGCAGCAGTTAAGCCCACCCAAGGTAACTTACCCACGGTTCCAGTTCCCTTATAAGGAGTTAGGGCTATGCCAACAATCAGTAAGGTGGTGAAAAACAACAACGCTGTTCCCAAATGAGCAGTCACAATATCAAACCGCAACAATTCAGTCACAGTGAGTCCTCCCAAAATGCCTTGGAAGACAATTAAAAACAGGGCAAATGTAGATGCCCAAGGGAGCCAATTAGGTAGAAAACGACGATGCCACCAGGATAAACCAGCGAGGGCGATCGCGCTTAACCCAATCAACCCTGCATCTAGTCTGTGGAACCATTCCAAAAACACTTGGAGATTCATTTGTTTTGCCGGCACCAGTTCTCCATAGCATAATGGCCAGTCTGGGCAAGCAAGTCCAGCATTCATCACGCGGGTGGCACTGCCTATGGCCATCAAAATCAAGGTGGCTATGCACATTTTCCACACCAAGCGACGAATCACTTCCTTGGGCTGTCGCTGCTGAGTTGCCGCTTCATTTTGTTGTTCTAGGACAAATTCGTTCATCATGAACAGTACCTTACGCCCGCTCTGGGTTGAGCTTCTCTTAAAATTTGCAATTTTCTACCGACTTATATACACCCTAGCGTATGAACCAGAGTTGAAAAGATTGGCTTGCACTTATACTTTGGATCACTCTAGCTACTTTTAGCTTGAGCTTTAGGTATTTTTTAAGTTGTCAGCAATTGATCAATAACCATTAATTTTGCTAATCTAAATTCTTTATTAAATTTTTTCACTGATTTTTACTGATTTACATCTACTCTTGGCAGTATCTAATAAATCTCTTGTACTCAAAATTAGTAAATTAGCGGCAAAAATTAATAAAAATTTCAGACCATGAGACTTTATCTTTCACTACCTGCACTACCTTAGTAAGTGAGTAGCATAGAGATAACGTAGTAAATTTATTTAAGTAAACCGTGAAGATTCCAAGTTCCATCTGGACACTACTAATTGGCATCGTACTAACGCTTGTCAGCCTTTGGTACGGTCAAAATCACGGTCTGTTACCTACAGCCGCCACAGATGAAGCCCTGTTAGTGGATGGTCTGTTTAACACAATGATGATCGTTTCCACAGGCATATTTCTACTTGTCGAAGGTATTTTAATTTACTCTGCAATTAAATATCGTCGGCGGGCAGGTGACAATGACGACGGGCCAGCAATTGAAGGTAATGTGCCTTTAGAAATACTCTGGACAGCGATCCCTGCAATTATCGTTATCGGTATTTCTGTTTATAGCTTTGAGGTGTACAACGACATCGGTGGCTTTGATCCCCACGCTGTGCATGAAGCCCCAATTACTCAAGAATCGATGACAATGCCAGGGGCTGCCATCGCTGCCACCTTGAGTGATACGCCTCCCAGCACAGGGACAAACCTCAATCAAGAAAAATCTGATGAGGCTATGCAAGACCCAGCCACAGCCGCAGTGCGTAATGCCGATCAAATTCCCCAAAAACGAGATGCTCCCGGTGTAGGTAGTGTTGCGCCCACCATTGGGGGTAGTCCAGAAAAAGCAGGTCTACCACCCGAATTACGGGTCAACGTCACTGGTCTACAATATGCATGGCTGTTTACCTATCCTGATACAGGTATCACCACAGGTGAACTACATGTTCCCGTTGGTCGGGAAGTCCAAATCAACATGACAGCCAACGACGTGATACATGCTTTTTGGGTACCAGAGTTTCGCTTGAAACAGGATGCTATTCCTGGTAGACAAAGCGAGATTCGTTTTACACCCAGAATAGCTGGTACTTACGACTTAATTTGCGCTGAACTTTGTGGCCCCTACCACGGTGCCATGAAAACCCAAGTAGTAGTAGAAGCAACCCAAGAAGCTTATGAAGCTTGGATGCAAGAGCAATTAGTTGCTAGCAACGAAACCCTAAATCAAGCCGTGGCCGTTAACCCTGCGGATCTATCCCCAGATGAATTTCTCGCTCCTTACACCAAGGACATGGGAATACAGCCAGAAATGCTAAATCATGTTCACACTGCTCATCACCACTAGTCAGCAACTCAGTGAGCAGCCTGCTCACTGATAACTGATAATTAATTTCTATGACACAAACTCAGTTGCAAGAAACTGCCAATATCCCGGTTCATGAAGAACCAGAGGAAAGACATTGGCGAGACTTTTTTGGTTTCAGTACCGACCATAAGGTGATTGGGATTCAATATCTAGTCACTTCGTTTGTTTTTTACTGCATTGGCGGCGTCATGGCTGACTTGGTGCGGACGGAACTACGTACACCAGAAGTAGATTTTGTCACTCCAGAAGTTTACAACAGCCTCTTTACACTGCACGCCACAATCATGATTTTCCTGTGGATTGTGCCAGCTGGGGCAGGATTTGCTAACTATCTGATTCCCCTGATGATTGGGGCGAGAGATATGGCATTTCCCCGCCTCAATGCTGTAGCTTTTTGGATGATCCCCCCGGCTGGTGTATTGCTAATCGCTAGTTTAGCGGTGGGTGATGCGCCTGATGCTGGTTGGACTTCCTACCCCCCCTTGAGCTTGGTTACAGGTCAAGTGGGTGAAGCCATTTGGATTATGAGTGTGCTGCTGTTGGGTACATCTTCGATTTTGGGGGCGATTAACTTTATCGTTACCCTGTTGAAGATGCGTGTCCCCAGTATGGGAGTGCATCAAATGCCCTTGTTTTGTTGGTCGATGTTGGCAACTTCGGCGCTTGTACTCATATCTACACCAGTACTAGCAGGGGCGCTGATTCTCCTTTCCTTTGACTTATTGGCAGGGACAACATTTTTTAATCCCACTGGCGGGGGTGACCCGGTAGTTTACCAGCATATGTTCTGGTTTTACTCCCATCCAGCGGTTTACATCATGATTTTGCCGTTTTTTGGGACAATTTCGGAGATTTTGCCAGTTCATGCCCGTAAACCGATTTTTGGCTATAAGGCGATCGCCTATTCATCTTTAGCTATTAGTTTCTTAGGGCTAATTGTCTGGGCGCATCACATGTTTACCAGTGGTATCCCTGGTTGGTTACGGATGTTCTTTATGATCACCACCATGATTATTGCCGTACCCACAGGAATTAAAATTTTTGGTTGGTTGGCAACTATTTGGGGTGGCAAAATCAGCCTAAATTCCCCCATGATATTTGCCATGGGTTTCTTAGGAACCTTCGTTATTGGTGGGATCAGTGGTGTCATGTTAGCCGCAGTTCCTTTTGATATTCACGTTCATGATACTTATTTCGTAGTGGCACACTTACACTACGTGTTATTTGGTGGTAGCGTTTTAGGAATTTTTGCCGCTATTTACCACTGGTTCCCGAAAATGACGGGACGGATGATGAACGAATTTTGGGGTAAAGTTCACGCTGTTTTAACCATTGTCGGTCTGAATATGACCTTCTTACCCATGCACAAGCTGGGAATGATGGGGATGAACCGCCGGATTGCTCAATATGATCCCAAATTCACCTCATTAAATGAAATCTGCACCTACGGGTCTTATATTCTGGCGATTTCTACATTACCCTTTATCATCAACGCGGTTTGGAGTTGGTTGTACGGGCCAAAAGCGCCCAACAATCCTTGGCGGGGACTCACCCTAGAGTGGATGACTACTTCCCCACCGGCAATTGAGAATTTTGAACAACTGCCAGTATTAACTACAGGGCCTTACGACTATGGCGTCAGTCACAAAGAAGTTGATACTGAAGCGGTATTACGCGCCAAACCTGATGAACCGTACCCGACTATTGAGTCTGGTGTCTGAGAAGAAGCAGGGGAGCAGAGGGGAGATACTTCTGGCTATCACCAAAATCTTACCTAATCCCTAATCCCTAATCCCCAATCCCCAGTCCCCATTACATTTTTAAAGATTCATGCAAAGTCAAATAATTGACCCAGCGAAAACTGAACTAAATCATCATCCCGCAACAGCAGATGCTCATCATGAAGCACATCCAGATCATCGCCTGTTTGGGTTAGTGGTATTTTTGATTGCTGAAGGAATGATTTTTTTGGGGATGTTCGGAGCTTATTTAGCTTTCCGTTCTACCTTACCTGTGTGGCCCCCAGAAGGTACACCAGAATTAGAACTTTTGCTACCCGGTGTTAATACTGTCAATCTGATTGCTAGCAGTTTTGTGATGCACAATGCTGATACCGCCATCAAAAAAAATGATGTCAAGGGTATGCGTATTTGGTTGGCTATTACGGCGTTGATGGGTGCTGTTTTCTTATTTGGTCAGGTTTATGAATACGCCCATTTGGAATTTGGTTTAACTACCAATTTGTTTGCCAGTGCATTTTATGTTTTAACTGGGTTTCACGGACTCCACGTTACCATTGGCGTTTTAGCGATCGCATCGGTGTTGTGGCGATCGCGCGTTCCGGGTCACTACAGTAACGAAAAGCACTTTGGCATTGAAGCTGCGGAAATCTACTGGCACTTTGTGGACGTGATTTGGATTATTTTGTTCGGATTACTGTATTTACTTTAAGTATTCATTATTAGTTGTTCACTCCACGCGAATAACTAAATAAGCCCCCAAAAGGGGGTTTTTTTCTGTCCTAAAAATCAGCCATTAGTGCTACATGTCTGATCTCAAAAGATAGATTTTTATACCTATCTTATAGGTGATAAATATTTTGCTATTGCTGGATTATCTTGTGAAAATCTGACGCAGAGCCGGAATTATCTATTTCCATAAACAACGAAGAAGGTTTTATTTAAACCTTGCAAAAATGGGTAAAGATGTATTAAGCTATGCGGAAACCCAATGTAGATGGTGTTCTCAGGCTACTAATAAAACGGTAAAGGGAAGTATTTGCTGTCACATCCATTATTTAGTGCATCTTTGAGGAAAAATTCAACAAGCTTGATTTTTTGAAAAACATTTTCCTTGCTCATGCAAAACGAGTAATATTCACGGAAGAAATAATTATGTTAAAGCAACTTTTGAAAGTTAGCTCTGTTTTTATTTTTTTGCTTGCAGGCAATCTTTCGGCTCTAGCACAAGCTCCAGAAGCACAACCTCAAGGTACGCCAGCGCCAACAGCTCCTCAAACTCAACAATCTCCCGAACAAGCTGTTAGTCCAGAAGAACTGCAACAATTTGCCAACGTCATTCCGAGATTGCAGGAAATTGGTCAAACAGCTCAACAGAAATTCGCACAAGTGATTGAAAAATCTGATCTCAGCGTAGAGCGTTTTCAAGAACTTGTTCAAGCCCAGCAGTCACCAGAGGCTAAACCGTCTACACCAGTGACTCCAGAGGAGCAGCAATCCTTTAACCAAGTAGTTACTCAAATCCAGTCAATTCAACGGGAAACCTTTTCTGAACAAGAGCAAGTAGTTCGGTCTGGGGGCATAGAACCAGAGCGATTCAGTCAGATAGTAGCTGCTGTTCAACGAAACCCAGCTTTACAACAGCAGGTACAACAGCTGCTCCAAAATAATCAGAAGAATTAATTACCTTAGTCATTGGTCACTGATACTAGGGGCCAATGACTTTATAAATTACGAATTAATTTAAAAACCGCCTGCACTAAATCTTCTGGTGCTACAGGCTTAGGCAGATGTATTTGAAATCCAGCAGCTAAGGCTTGCTGTTGGTTAATTTCTCCGGCATAAGCAGTAAGTGCGATCGCGGGGATATTCCCTCCCTCTTGGGGAAGCAATTTTCTAATGTGGCGAATTAAGGAATAGCCATCCATCTCTGGCATCCCGATGTCACACAATAGCAAAGCAGGAATAAACTGATTTAAAATTCCTAATGCTTGGGCAGCTGAAGCCGCTGTGGTTACTTGGGCACCAGATTGGGTCAAGATGAAGTCTGCTAATTCTCGCATATCCGCATCATCATCCACAACTAAGATCTGCACACCTGCTAAGTGTGTCTCACTTTCTACATGGCTGACATCCGCAGAGAGCGCTGGCTCAACTAGGTTTAATGGTAGCTGGACAGTGAATGTTGTCCCTAAATTGTGACCTAGACTGCTGGCTTCAACAGTTCCACCGTGTAATTCCGTAAAATGGCGGACGATAGCCAACCCCAATCCCAAGCCGCCAAATTTTCTGGTAGTTGTACCATCTTCCTGGCGGAAGTATTCAAATACATAAGGTAAAAACTCCGGACTGATGCCTTTACCCGTATCTTTGACTTGAATTTGAGCATAGGTACCAACTTGCTGTAGTTGCACCTCAACTCGCCCTCCAGATGGCGTGAACTTCACAGCATTAGACAAGAGATTCCACACAACCTGTTGTAAGCGGTTTTGATCACCTAAAACGTTTCCAGAAACTGGGTTGAGGGTGATCTGGATGTAAATGCTTTTAGCTTCTGCTGCGAGTCTTACTGTTTCTTGGGCTGCTTCAATTGTGGAAATAAGATTCACTGGAGCAATGTTTAAAGACATTTTGCCTTGGAGAATGCGGGAGACATCCAATAAATCTTCAATTAGTTGCGCTTGTAGCTTGGCGTTACGTTCAATGGTTTCTAGGGCTTGCTCCGCTTTGGTGGACTCTAACCGTTTAGTCCGGAGCATTTTTGTCCAACCTAAGATGGGATTGAGGGGCGATCGCAACTCATGAGATAGTACAGCCAAAAACTCGTCTTTAACTCGATTAGCGGCTTCGGCTTTGGTACGAGCAAGTTGAGCTACCCGGTACAATTGAGCATTATCAATGGCTAAGGAAGCACGGTAAGCTAGCTCTTCTGCTAGTTGCAAGTTCATCTGGCTATATCGTTGCCCAGATTCGGCTGAGACAAAAGAAATTACCCCAAAAATTCGTGTTTTGGTGCGTAATGGTACGGTCATGACCGATTTGAAACCAACTTGCCGCAAAATTTCTAAATGTTCTGGATCACGGGCTGCTTGGACAAGCAATTCATCAGGAATATCTGGTAAGATATCAGACTGCCCAGTTCGTAATGTAAATGCCGCACCGCGAGGCTCATCTGGGTTTAGAGGATATTTATCTTTGGTTTGTTGCGCCCATTGTAGTTTAGCCGGGTCGATGTGAGCTACAGCAATCTGCTCGATAGAATCATCTGCTGCCACTATATGCACTGTACACCAATCGGCCAACTCCGGTACTGCCAGATGTGCTACTTGTTCCAGGGTTATTTGATAATCGAGGGAGGATGCTAAAACTGCGCTGGCTTCTGAAAGAAAGTGTTGACCGCGCTCTAATCGGACTTGCTCAGTTACATCTACGACATAAACTAAAACCTCTTCTACCTGATTATTTGAGTTCTTTGTTGGCAAGTAGTAAACATTGTAGTATCCGGGTTGGCGATCGCTACGTCCTGGAGTTTTAACAGCAAAGTTAGGTGAAACAAAAGGCTGGCCTGTGGTGTAAATGTCGTGAAATATTGCCACTAAATTGGCATCATATTGACTAAAAATTTCGGCAATGGAATGCCCTAAGTGTTGCTCACGGGTAAGTCCGTTAATTTCCGCTAAGGCTTCATTAATAGCCACAAATTGCTGCTGGGCATTTAATAAACCAATTCCCACAGGGGATGTTTCAAAAATAGTTGCCAGTTGGCGTTGTGCTGTTTCGGCTTGAGTACGGGCAATTTGTTCGCGTTCTAGCAGTTTTTCCCGTTCTGCTTTAGCTTGCTGATGCTCAGTGATGTCAACCACAGCACCGATGGAATGTAGAGGATTTCCTTGAGAATCGTAAATAAATTGTCCTCTCACTTCTACCCAGTGAATAGAGCCATCTAACCAACGCAGACGATATTTGTGATGATATTCTTTCTGTTCGCGTTTGGCTTGCTGAAGTTTAGCCTTGGTTTCCACTAAATCATCGGGATGCACCCGACTTGCCCAAACTTGGTAACTGGGTTCGCATTCATAAGGTTGCAGACCTAAGACGTTAAAGTGACCTGCCGACCAGACTATTTTCTTAGTTTGTAAATCCCAGTCCCATGTTCCCATGCGTCCCACCTTGAGGGCGAGTTGCAAGCGCTCTTCACTTGCTCGTAATGCCTGCTCAATCTGTTTATAATCCGTAACATCACGGGCAATATTCAGTACGGTTTTGACAGAACCATCACTAGCAAATTCCGGGACGATATGTGACTGATACCAGCGTAAACCTGTGGGTGTCGGAAAACTAAATTCAAAAGTTTTTTCCTGACCTGTGGCGAAAACATGCTGCAAATTTTTATACCAACCGCTATAAATTTCTTCTGGCATTCCTAGTTCAGCGTTGGTTTGACCAATAAATTGCTCTGCGGGAATACCTGTGGCTGCTTCTATAGAACGGCTGACATAAAGATGGCGAAAGTTAATATCAAGACGGCTAATAATATCTGGAGCATTATCCAGGATGGCGGCTAATTCTTGTTGTTGACACTTTAAGGTGGCGATCGCCTGTTGCTGCTCTACAATGCGTTGCTGTAGCACCGTGTTTTCACCACTACCGTCAGTATCATTTCCCAGACTACGAGCAATGTGTTCAATTACTTCTGAACGAGAAATTCCGCGTTTTTGAGCTTCCTCATCCAGTAATCGCCACGCTGTACTGGTAAGAGATACACTAACTCGTTGTTTCGGTTCTGAGTCCCAATTGCTAACAAACTTACCAGTGATATCGCGTTTCATGAAGATTCACCCGTATACGTACACGGTTTCTTCTATTCAACTGGAGTTACTATATAATCAGGATCTGCCTGAGGACAGAGGTTTGGGTTTAATATTTACTTAGTAGGGCTTTGCTATTGCTCTGTGATCACGTTGGGCTGTAATCCCCAGATATTCACTTTGCCATCAAATCCACCACTGGCGAGAATTTGCCCATCAGGACTAAAGACGACGGTACTTACCCAGTCGGTATGTCCTCGCAGTGTATTTAATAACTCCCCTGTAGATAAATTCCATATTTTAATGCCATCCCTACCCGCACTCGCTAAAGTTTGTCCATTGGGATTGATGGCGATGGCATTCACCCAATTATTGTGTGCTGTCAGGGTGCGGACTGGTGCATCTGAGGTTAAAGGCCAAATTTTAATTGTGCGATCGCGGCTGGCACTGACTAAGTTTGCTCCATCTGGCGTAAAAGATATATCTGTAACTGTCTGAGAATGCCCCGTAAATTCACGCATTAATTCACCAGTTGTCAAGTTCCATAGCTTAATCGCACCTTTGCTGTCACCACTAGCTAAAGTCTGACCATCCGGACTCATGGAGAGTGTATGAATGGAATTATTAAACCGGACTAAAGTAGCTAGTGGGCGTTGTTGTAGCAAATCCCACATGCGTATTCCGTCTAAAGCACCACTGACAAGAACACGACTATCTGGAGATACAGCTAAAGACATTACATGGCTGCTATGTCCGACAAAAGAGCGACTAAATTGATTATTTTTGAGATTCCACAGATTAATGGTGTTGTCGGTGCTACAGCTAACTAGGGTTTGTCCATCGGGCGAAATTACCAAAGACTCGATGCTTGTTTTGTGTGCTTTGTTAATATTCGCCACCCTTTTGCCTGTGGCGGGATTCCACAATCGAATTACGCCTTCGTTATCACCACCACCACTGACAAGAATTTGACTATCAGGACTAAAGGCTAAAGATTTGACGCTACCTCTGTGTCCACTGAAGGTGTGAAGCAGTTGTGGATTGGCAATTGTGTTTCTCAGTGGGGAGTTGGGGATGATTTCCACCGCCGCATGAGCCGCATAAACGGAAAATCCTTGCCAGATAGTTATTGGTATGGCGATCGCTGCCATCAATGCCAAAATAACAGACGGGTGCCGTATAGAATTGCTCCCGTTTTTTCCCTCACTCCTCACTCGCTTTCCTCTCTTGTTGAATAGTGACGCCAATCCAATTGACCTGCTACCTTAACGGCACTGGGCCGGATTTATCGCGGTGGTTTTTTCTTAGAAATCGACAGCATGGGCAGAGTCGGACTAGATGATTGAGAAGGCAAGTAATGTTGGACTACAGGCTCATCTGGCAGGGGTTGCCGTTGTTGGATACGCCACAACTTAAAGCCCAGACTGATTCCAGCCATGCCCAAGCCAAAGGCGAATAATGTCCAACTATCATCGAGTCCCCCAATCAGCGCATCTACCACACCCATCGTCATTAATACGCTGATTATGGGGTCTTTTCTATAAGTTGACTTCAAAAAACGAGGTAATACAGCATTCATCACAAATTGGTTTGTCCAGATTACCTGATGTTTAACTTGATTGAGAACACCTTACACATTAACTACCCTGCTGATGATCACCAGCTAAAGAAATATGAGATTTTTTCAGTAGGGGCAGTTGTATTTAACCTGCTTGCAGGTATGATGTGCAAGTTTAAGTTAACAGTAACACTGTTTTGCTATTAGGTATTGATACGGTCAAAACCAGCTAGTTGTTCCAGCTGGTTCAAACTCTTCTAATTAATAGCTTACAACTTCAAGCCTGATGCTTTATAGCAGGGCTATTTGAGACCGAGCCATGATAACACACCTTGATCGGTGACGTACTCAATTACCACCATTAATAAAAAACCAATCATGGCAGCTCGACCATTCAAGCGTTCAGCATATTCATTAAAGCCAAACTTAGGCTCTTCTAATTTGGGCGTAATCGTTGGTTGTGTTTGTGTCATTTTTTCAAAACCTTTACTCGGCAAACGGGACTTGATTAGTGAAAAGTTATGATTGGAGAGTGTCTTTACTCATAACTTCGGTAACTTTTAGGCTGATGCTAGGGCGGGAATGCCAGGATACGTGACAGGCGCTTTACCTAAGAAAGCTATCCCCACACTTTTTAACATTTTGTAATTATTCTTTATATATTGTAGAAAGACTGGGGGAATAGTCAAGGGTAAGAGTTTACAGCTTCAATAATGGAGTTAATACAGATGGTTTGGTAGTTAGCTATCCCTAATACGGAAGTGCAAGCTAAATACTGGCAGGCTAAAGTTGAACAAAAAAATCATTAGAGGCGATACATGGAAATCGGCGTTCCTCAGGAGACTAAGGATCAAGAGTTTCGGGTAGGGTTGAGTCCTTCTAGCGTGCGGGTGCTGCGAGAGAATGGTCATGTGATCTTTGTTCAGACTCAAGCAGGTAGTGGTGCGGGATTTACAGATGATGATTACAAAGAAGCTGGGGCAGAAATTGTTACTACACCAGAAGCAGTTTGGCATCGAGAGTTAGTTGTTAAAGTCAAAGAACCCCTAACTAGTGAGTATAAGTTTTTACAAAAAGGGCAAATATTATTTACTTATCTGCATTTAGCAGCCGATCGCAATTTAACTGAGCATTTAATTGATTGTGGCACTTGTGCGATCGCCTACGAAACCGTAGAACAACCTGGTGCTAACAAACTACCCTTGTTGACTCCCATGAGTATTATTGCTGGTCGGCTAGCAGTACAATTTGGGGCGAGATTTTTAGAACGTCAGCAAGGTGGTAGAGGCGTTCTATTAGGCGGTGTCCCTGGTGTCAAAGCAGGCAAGGTAGTAATTTTAGGCGGCGGTGTTGTTGGTACAGAAGCAGCTAAAATTGCCGTAGGCATGGGTGCGATGGTGCAAATTTTAGATGTGAATGTCGAGCGTTTATCCTATTTAGAAACCTTATTTGGCTCTAGAGTGGAACTGCTTTACAGCAACTCTGCCCATATCGAAGCTGCCATCAAAGAAGCCGATTTACTCATTGGTGCTGTTTTAGTCCCAGGACGAAGAGCGCCAATACTAGTATCCCGTGAATTGGTCAAACAAATGCATCCTGGTTCAGTAATTGTGGATGTTGCAGTTGATCAGGGCGGTTGTGTGGAAACTTTACATGTGACATCCCACACTAATCCTGTATACATCGAAGAGGGTGTGGTGCATTATGGTGTACCTAATATGCCCGGCGCAGTTCCTTGGACAGCTACCCAAGCACTTAATAACAGTACTTTACCTTATGTTGTGCAGTTGGCAAATTTAGGAATCAAGGCACTGGATATTAACCCCGCATTAGCTAAAGGCTTGAATGTGCAAAATCATCGCTTGGTACATCCGGCTGTGCAAGAGGTGTTTCCTGATTTGGTTAGTTAATCAACAAAAATCTGTAGTAAGCGTTTTCGAGCTAAAGCGCTTACTTTTAAATACTTTATTTTATCGGCCGCGATCGCGTTCTAAATCATCGATAACTTTTTGCAAATACCACTCATCTGTCATCCCCGGATGATATTCTTGTTTTTGGTCAATTAATCGTTGGGCAATTTCCCAATATCCCCCTACCATCCGTAAAAGTCGCTGACGCAGCAATTTATAGTTTTGCTGTTTTGACTCAGGGCTAAATTTCTGGATTTTTTGCAAGCTTTCTAATACTTGGTGGTAATTTTCCCAGTCTTCTTGTTCACAGAAAATACTCGCTGCTTGCTGATAGTCTGCTATGGCGTTTTGCATTTCTTCTAAACAAGCATAAGCGATGCCGCGATTGTAGTAAGCTTGAGCATAATCTGGATGTATTTTCAATGCTTGACTGTAATCTTGAATGGCATCTAAATAATTGCCAGATGTGCGATAGGCATTACCTCTAGCAACGTATACTAAAGCATCCTGGGGTTGAATTTTCAGTGCTTGATTAAAATCAGCCATAGCCCCTTGATGATCTCCCAATAGCGCACGGGCTTTACCTCGGTTGCGATAGACTACAGCATCGGGAAAATTTAATAATATAGCTTGATTAAAATCCGCGATCGCTTCTCGATATTTTCCCATTTTGCAGCGTACCACGCCCCGACAGCAGTAAGCTTGGGCATCTTGGGGATCAGCTTGTAATAACCAGTTTAAATCTGCGATCGCCTCTGGTGTATCTCCCTTTTCGGCTTTGTCTAATAACTGTCTAAAATATGCGTTTGTAGATAATATGGGCGCACTAGTAATATTCACTGTTTGTACTACAGGTTTTAGTGGCGGTTGTAGCTGTTTAATTTTTTCCAGACACAGACGACAATTTTCCGTATCCTGTTGTGCTAAATATAATTCTGCCGCCTTTTTAAAACTAGCGATCGCATCTTGAATAAATCCTTGTTTACGCCGTATCGTCCCCCGCAGACTATGAGCAGCCGCATAATGGTAATTCAGGCGAATCGCATTATCTACATCATCTAACGCTCCCGGCAAATTTTTCAGTGTTAACCTTGCTAAACCCCGACAATAATAAGCTTCTGGACTCTGGGGATACAATCTCAGCGCTTCAGTATAATCTGAGACAGCTTGGTGAATAGCACCTGAATCATAATAAGCCAAACCCCGGTGTAAAAAGGCCTCAGGAAAATAAGGAGTCAGTTGTAAACAATGGTTAAAATCCTCAATAGCGCCTGCGTAGTCTTTTTCCTTAGCCTTAGCCAATCCCCGATGATAAAATTCATCACTCATAATTGATTCCCAACAAATCTAGCTGAGTAGCCATTTTATCGACTACTTATTACATATTAAATATTTCATCCAGAATTGGTATCAAACAAATTAAGCGGTTTTGGTAATTTCTCATCCAATATACAAGCGATACCTTTGGTCAGCTTCGCTATCGCACTTAGCAAGATACCAATAGTATTTAATTTTCAACCTTCAATATCAAGTTTCAAGTCTTGTTCTAATTGCAAGGCTTCATTTATAATTACATTTGTCAAGCTTATACTTTTCCAGTAAGTATAGTAAGCTGCTACTGGCACTGTCAATACATCACTCCAGTCCTGTTCTGCTTGATAAAAATCTTGAATTTTAGAGTCATTTATAGAGTGTACGCTTTTATGTATAAACTCCAATTGCTGAATTTCCGTTATTGTCGGCAGTTGAGCAAGCAAACCATAATGATAGTCTCTAACAGATAGTAAATATTCATAAATCTGGCGAGACAGTCGTTTTCCAACTGGCTTTATTAAATTACAAACTAGTGCAGGAATAATATGCCAAGTTTCCGCCAATAAATCTTTTTCTAATCCTGATATTTTAGCGGGAATCAACAAATCTATATTACTAATATAATCGGTTTCTACTGATAGTAACATCACATAAACAATCAACCACTGCTTCTCTATATCTTCAGCTACAGATTTATCAGGTTCTTTGACAATCATTACATAACGTGGTGGTGAGTTACCTGTCAAAAAACTTCGTGCCAAGGAGGAGTACAAAATTTGTTGCTCTTGACTAGTAAAATTTAGAGGACTTCGTACTATATAGTTTACTTGCCAAATTTCTCCAGGTTGTGGCACTATGGTATTATTATTTTGTTTATTTAAAAATAATTCACTCAAATTTATACGCATTTTCTTACTTTAACAAAACAACATTTAATGAGAAAAATTAGTTTTTTGCCATTCCATTTAGATGGGATATATCAAAAATTAGTAGTAAGTAAGTCAACACAACACCTACCCAATAATGATTGTCGATTAATAATCAAGCTATCATCTAAAAAATTATTGACTTACCATTGCTTTACTGAGCGATGATTGACTAGATTTTGATGGCATTTTTTTTGCAGGTTATCCTTTATTTCTTGAATTTCTGATAGTCCTAATAACTCAGTAATACGCCCTAAAAGTTCTTGCCATCTCTTGGATACTGCACCCTGACTAATATTTAATTCAGCAGCAATTTGACTTTGCGTTTTACCATCAACTTTTCCTTTCCATAATTTAAGATAATTTCGACTGGGATAGCATTGATCAAGTTGATAAATAGACTCTAGAGCTTTCAAAATTAAATCTGCACGCTCTATTGCATCTAATGTACAAAATTCATCAGGAATTGTATCTAATAAAGATATATTTGTCCCTGGAATATTATCATCCAAACTCTGGCACCGCTGCCGATTTTCTTTACGAACAGAATCAATAATTACACATCTAGCTACAGCAATAGCCCAGTAATAAAACTGTTGTACACTTCCTTGCCTAAACTTTCCTGCTTGAAAGGCTAAAAAAACTTTTAAATTGGCTATCTGAAAAGCATCTTCCCAAGATAAACCTGTTCCTTTCGTATATTTGCGGGCAATTTTTTCTAATCTCTGGCGATAGTCCAACCTGAGCAGAACTTCTTGATAAGAAGACAAAGTTTCCTGTTCTAACAGCATAATTTATTAGACAAAATTAATTTTTTAGTCCAGATACGTTTACGCTTTGAAAATTATTATTCATATAGTAATAAAGTCCTTTGCTCCTTGTTACCTACTTGCTTTTAATTTTGATTATGTATGTCTTTTGGTATTAATTAAGTGATTTTCTAGCAAAGAACTTATCTTTCTAAAATAAAGCTTATGCCAAATATACAAAAAAATAATTTAATTGCATAAGCAAAATAGACAATAATACATGTATTGTTAGTATTAAATTTTTATCAAGACATAAAAAAAAGTCAAAAATTTCTATTAATTAGCATTGATTAAGAAGAAAAAATGATTAGTAGAAAAAATATTGATGACTTAATGAGAAGTTATTTAATATCTAGAAAATATTTATAAGACAATATTTGAGGAAATTAGTCTATAATTTTCTAATAATTAAAATGCAAAAAAAATATACACGCATTTTTCAGGAAATAGTATATTAAAATTATTACACTTAACACCAAAGACAGAGACAAAAAAATAATTTATGTCCTATAAATATCGTAAAGCCTCTGTTTTTATAGAAAAAATTACATATAATAGTCAGAGTAAACACATCTAAATAAACATCATAGTAAATCAATAAATCAAAGTTGATTTTACTTATGTCGGAGTAAATAACATTGTGAATAAAATCATAATTGCCTCGTTACAAGCTAATTCTATTAAAAGAAATCTCCACAATCTAACTCCAGAGCAAGCTGAAACTATATTGGGAGGTATTTATCCCCCTGGAGTTGGCATAATGAATGTTACTGATAGTACTTATCTTTATTATTCTCCTCGACAAGATCAAAGATATTGGGCTATAGGTCTAAGTGCACATACAAGTAGTGAGAATAAATACAATACATTAGACTATTCAAGATCAACATACAATGGATTTATCTAAATAGCAAAAATTGCTATTTATTATAATAAAGTCTTTTACAATAGCTGCAAGTTAATTAAGAGTTTATATCCTATGAATATCAGTTGGTAATTAATACCTGTTTTCAAGTAAAGAATCAGAAGAATCCGTCAATTAAACCAATTTAAAGCTAAAATTATTGGCATTGGAGTAACTAATATCATGACTAAAATTGTAATTTACGCTTTACATTCTAATTCCATAAAAAGAGTTATCCACAATCTAACTACAGAGCAAGCTGAAACGGTAATGGGAGGTATTTATCCTCCTGGAATTGACATGATGAACATTACTGATAGTACTTATCTCTATTATTCTCCTCGACAAGATAGAAGATATTGGGCTATAGGCGCGTATTCAACTGCAACCAACGAAAATAAATACAATTCAATCGATTATTCAAGATCGATTTACAATAGATTTATCTAGTAGTTCTTGATAATTCAAGATGCTTGCGCCAAATTAAAATCATGATTAATAATACAATCATGAGGAGATTTATATCGTCTTTAAATGACGCTGTATACTGGCTTTTTATAATATAGTTTTGATACAAATATTGATTAGAAATTGTTATTCACATTTATAAAAATCTCAATTACTCGCTAAATGTTAAGAAAAAGCCGGTAAAAATAGCCCAAAATATGTTAGATTTTAGGCGGAGGATTAAAATATTTTAGTTTAACAGTGATTATAAATTCATTTCCCAAAATTGTCAAAGATATCCTGAAACGACTGCCAAAAAAAGATTATCCAGTATTGAACAGTCGTCTATTCTTTGAGTGCTGGCTATCTTATGTGATGGATAACAGCTTAACAAGTATGCGAGATTTATTTACAAGACTAAACAATACAGGATTTGAGGTATATATTTCTACTTTCTCCAAAGCGAATTTGCATCGAAGCCAAAAACCCTTTCAAGAAATTTACCAAAAATTAAATGAATTAGTACAGAATAAATCTCACAATAAATTACATAATAAATACGCAATTTGTCCAATCGATTCCACAATTATTACTCTCACCAGTAAGTTATTATGGATGCTAGGTCATCCAGAGCGTAAAACTTTTTAGTTCTCTAAATTTAGCTACTGGAAGTCCGGAAGATAACTTCATCAACTTTGGGCATGACCATGATTATAAATTTGGTTCACAAATGATGTCTAGTCTACCAACTAATGCTGTTGGCGTAATGGATAGAGGTTTTGCCGGATTAAAATTTATCCAAGAATTAGTTCAAGAAAATAAATACTTTGTTTTGCGGATAAAAAATAATTGGAAGTTAGAATTTCAGGAGCAACCTGGATTAATTAAAGTTGGTGCATCTGATGATGCTCAAGCTTATAGGGTGATTAATTTTTGTGATTTAGAAACGAAAACTGAGTTTCGATTAGTAACTAATTTACCAGCGTCAGGTGAGGCTGCCGTTAGTGACGATGAAATCAGGGATATTTATCGATTACGTTGGGGAGTTGAATTGTTGTGGAAGTTTTTAAAAATGCACTTAAAACTTGACAAGTTAATTATCAAAAATGTTAATGGTATCACCATACAAATTTACGTTAGCTTGATAGCTTATCTGATTTTACAGCTTGTATCTATTCCCGCACAATGGGGACATACGCTATTAGATAAATTCCGTTATTTACAATCTTGTATGTGTCAGAAAATCAGTTATGTTCATTGGTTTGAGGAGATAATGTTATGTTGACTATTTTAGGACTTTTAGAGTTAGTCTATCTAAGAATGTCGGGGATTGTAGTTGGCAGACTTCAGCATGATGGAATTTTACCGCTTAGTCATTGCAACCACCTAAAGCGCCGATTTGAGTGGGTCTCGGATGATAAAGAAAGTTAGTTGGGGTTTTTTATACAAACCCTCGAAAAGGGGATTAGGGATTCTAGGCATCACCGTGCCAAAAAAGGTTTTTTGTACGCTAAGAAAAATTATGAGCTACGACCGAGCAGAGTTGTTGCGCGGTCTTGGCTATCCAAATGCTTTCTACAACTGGCTTTGAGATGCAAAGTAAGAAACGTAATCATCAACGTTTCTTAAACCGAACTTCTAGTTGCTTCTCTATCTAATGAAATATTACCTCAGAAAGGCAGGGCAGAAACTATTGCTGTACAAGGATTACAGCCTTAGCGTACAATTTTTTCCGTTTTGGCACGGTGATGCCAGGCTCATTTAGATCACGAAATGATCTTTCTCCATCATGTCCGAAGAGCTATAGAACTCGCTATATAGCGAAATTGTTCTTTTTTGTAACATATGGCTTGAAAAATCGAGAATACCTTTAAAGTTAACCAAATATTCAACCAATGCAGAGAAAAAACCTAATGAAAAAAATGAAGCCAGGATGTCTGGCATTGGGCATGGCAATTTTGACTTGCATGATCTCTCCTGCCAAATCGAATGCGTCGACGTTATCAGTGGACTTTAGCGACAGCGACGCTGACGTGGCCGCTGGATATGCGGGGTTTGTGTTTTCAAACAACACAGTGCCAGGGACGCGCACGTATTTGTCAGGCACTACTGGTTACACCGGATTGATGGATACTGGCAGTGGCATTGGTGTGACGTTGTTAGATCCTAATAACCCATCGCGAGTGTTTCGGCTAGTTGATAGAGGAGGTGCTGATTTATTGTTACGCGACTTCGCGGGGCGTGATGGAGCGCTGAACCAAGCTCAGGATTTGAGTTTTAGCGGTCTGGTTTCTGGGGCTTATTCGCTCACGATACCGTTGAGCGATTTCGGCAATCAGGTTGGGGTGGCGGACGTGCAACTCAGCGTAAACGGTGGAGCTTCTTTTAGTAATATTTACGACAACTTAAATTATGGCTCGAATCTTGGTCGAACCGCTCAATTAAACTTTGATGCAGATGGAATTAATAACGTCATCGCGCGCTTTTTTGTAGGGGGCAATGAGTTCGGTGTTACTGGAGGAACTACCAATAATATAAATGTTAATCGTATTTTCACAATAAACGGATTCGACTTACAGGGACCGACCGTGACTCAAAGTGTTCCTGAGCCGAATAGTGTGGTGATGTTTGGACTGCTCGGTATGCTGCTGTTTAGCCGTCGCTATCACAAATCCTAATAAAACTTTGCTATACACCTTTACTTCTAGCTAGATTACGCGCTGATTTATCGCGCGGAGTGCCTCAATGAATACTTTATCCCTGTTTCTCAGGGACAAATCTGCTTTCCATATTATTATAAGTTTGTCAAATTCTTTGCAAAGCTTGGAAGTGGTGCTGTTTTTTTTATAAAAGCTTTACATAATGAGGCTTTTAAAAGTTAAGTAAGACGGCTTAAATAATTAAAGGTTTGTAGTGAGGACTTTAGTCCTCAAATAAGGGCTGTACTGCTTCGCAGAACCAGTAGGGTAGCCCTTATTACGAAATGAATTTTAATTATTTTACATTGCTTAATATAGTTTTATTGTTTCTCGCCTACTTACTTATGTGACAGCGAAATTCAGCTTCACTCATCTACTCAACTTAGCAAAAATATTTTATTTTGGAATATTTTGCGTCATATATTCGTTAAAGGAAATAAGCACAATTCACTATTAATTTCACAAATATACAAGAAATTTTGACTAACAGCCAATAATTTACTTGGATATCGACTTTGAAGTGATCTGTGACTGAAAACGATATACACACATTTTTACTATGAAAAACTGTTAAGATACCCACCGTCTAAATGTGAATAAAGTAGACGTATTTTCATTTGCTCAGTGTTGTTAAGACTACCAGACCTATTTTTTACAGGATAAAGGTCACATTCTACTATTTTCACTACTTTAGCTTGTTTGTTAACTCACCAGGAGTGAGGCTTTTATCAACGAATTGATAATGCAATAAATTAAAGGTCAATTCTACTTAGTTTAGAGAAACTAAAATTATGGCTAAAATAGCAATCTCTGTCCTAAATACTGATGTTATACATGTCTTTATCTACAATCTAAATCCAGAACAAGCTGAAACCATATTGGGAGGTGTTTATCCCTATAGTTTTTTCATGATGAACACTACTGATAGCCTTTATATTGGTGGTGCTGTACGAGCAGATCAAAGACTATATGCCGTAGGTGCATATTCAACCAATGTCAGCGATAATAAATATGATACAGTTGATTACTCAAGGTCAATCTACAATACCTTTATTTATTAGTTTTTGATAATTGTTGCCACTGTATTTTATATAGATACACTTTACTACTCTTACTTAAATTGGCAGAAATATCTTTTTTTGGAATATTGTGGCTTGAATATTCGTTAAAGAAACTAGGAAATTATCACTATTAAATTCGCCAATAAACAAAAAAACAAAAACTTACTATCAGTAAATCACTTAGTTGGATATTTACTGTCATGTGATTTGTGATTTGCGTACATTTTCTAAATCAAAAATTACGTCCTTACCTGAAAATTGTTGTAGTTAATTACATAACATGTTGCAAATTATCGATCTTGAAAATCAAGAATTATTCATCCCAGTTTCTTCCAAAGAATTTACTACCGTTAGTGGTGGTCAAGTTAGTAGTGCTCAAGTCGCATCCTATGCTTTCAGCGCGGCCGCACTAACCGCCGGAATTTTCGCTGGGTTACTCGCATTCGCAGTTAGCGCCCTGACATCAGAAGTAGAAAACTCAAATACTAGAAAATAAACAGTTTCCTTAAACAATGTACTAGGATATTTATCCTAATTTGTGACTGGAAACGTATATGTACTTTTTACTATAAAAAAGTGCTATCTCAATTTTGATGTTGTTACAGTTAATTACATAACATAATGCTGCAAATTATTGATATCGAAAATCAAGAATTATTCATCCCAGTTTCTTCTGAAGAATCTGCTACCTTAATAGGGGGTATTACCGGGGTTAATTTAGCGAATATTCAAGATGGTATTAACAATATTTCAAATAGAATCAGTTTGTTTTCTATAGATGGTAACAAACTATTTACGATTGATCTTTCAAGGTTAACTATTAATATGGTATATGTCTTACCTATAGGAGCGCCACAAGTTTTTCGTTGGACTAACTAATGAAATTTAAAACCTTTAACGAGGGAATAAATTGCCAATCGTTGAAACCAAAGTTTATTACCAAAATAAGTTTAGTTTGATCTAACTACTTTAATTTAATTTCTTTTGTTTTTATGACAAATATTCAAGTCAAATTTCTGCACAACCTGAATCCATCTGAATGTAATACTATAGTAGGAGGCTATGTATCTTTTAGGTTATTCAATATCGGTGGTGGTATCAACAGTATTGATAATGTCTACTACACAGGTGCTTATTCTTTTAATTACCACGATAATAAAATTTATACAATAGATTATTCAAGGTCTGTTTACAACTGGTTTAAATTTTAATTATGGAGAAGGGATAAATTGGGTAATTATGACTGTATTTCATGAATTTGAGCAGTTTTTATAGATTTATATTAAATTAACTGCTCCTAATTTTTTTTTAAATCGCTGAAGGGTAGTATCTAATACTACAGAAAAAATCATTCTAAACATGCAAGTATAATTTACTTTTGTTGTCATTCCTCAAATTCCGTTTCCTTTATTTCTCTGCGTCCTTGGCGTCTTGGCGGTTTAATAAAAATGAAAATTAGAACCATCACCACTGGAATATCACTTCCGTCCCCTAAAGCCACTGATAAAATTAAACAAGCCCACGAATTTAACCAGCAAGCAAAATCAATCTTTGAACAACAGGGATACGCAGTTCAAACCACCAGAATCACTACTAATTCTTGGGAAGAATATCTATCAGACTTTTCAAAAATTGAGATTATTAACAAAATTCAAAATTTAGAACAAATCTGTCAAAATTTAGATATTAATTTTTTCAATATCGGTCATGCCAGCACACCAGAAGCCATAGCCTTAATTCCTGATATTAACAAACATACATCAATTATTTACTGTTCCAGCCAAATTGGTAACCAACAAACAGGTATTAACTGGAAAAATGCTTGGGAATCAGCCAAAAGTATCCAACGTATTGCCCAAGAAACCGAAAATGGTTATGGTAACTTTCGTTATTGTGCATGGGCAAATTGTCAACCAGATATTCCCTTTTTCCCAACTTCATACCATTGCGGTGAAACATCCTTTGCCATTGGTTTAGAATTAGGTGAATTAGTCACTCAGGCATTTACCCAAACCGATAATATTCAGGATGCCGAACAAAAACTACAATCGATATTAGCAGTGGAACTAGAAATAATTGCCAAAATTGCCACAGAAATATCCTCAAAATTTATCATTAATTATCATGGTATTGACACATCTCTCGCACCATCTTTAGATAAAAAAAATAGTATTACCTTTGCTTATGAACAATTAATTAACGGTAAATTTGGACATCCAGGAACCTTAGCTATTTCTGGAATGTTAACGCGTGTATTAAAAAATGTGTCTGTAAAAACTTGCGGCTACTCTGGTTTAATGCTTCCAGTATGCGAAGATATTGGGTTAGCCACAAGAGCAAACGAAAAAACCTATAATCTGACTAATTTATTATTATATTCAGCAGTATGTGGCTGTGGACTAGATACAGTTCCCATTCCTGGCGATATTACAATTGACAAAATTGCTGGCATATTAATAGATTTAGCAACTTTAGCTATTAAACTTAATAAACCCTTATCAGCAAGATTATTTCCCATTCCTAATAAAAAAGCTGGGGAAATGACTACATTCAATTCCCCATATCTTGTAGATTGTCAAATTTTTGCAGTAGATTAACTTAATAATCAAGCAGTAAACTAGGAGAAGTCAGCACAAAAACATCTCTAATTCCCTGTCCCTCTACTTGTGGTTTTATGGGAGTAGTAAAATGAAAAAATTCATGGTCATTAACTAATAAAAGTTCTCCTGGATTTAAAACTTTACTAAACACAGGCTTTTCTTTTTTAGCAGTATATAAATGAGTTTCTCCGCCTTGAATATTTTCACGATTCACCGAGAAAATTCCAATAAAATCAGTACCATCTTGATGAATACCTTCAGGTGCAGGATTACCTAAATTCTGAGGAGAACAGATAGTTCTAATTTGATGAACTCCAATTTCAGCCTCAGGATGTAGTTTGCAAGAATCACTAAATGCTAAAACCAGATGTTTAAAACTCTCAAGTTCTATCAGTGCATCATCTAACTCAGAAAACTCTCGTTTAATCTCACCTAGTAGGGGATTGTAATCTTTACCTTGAAACAAGTAGCCATGAGGTAGTTTAATTAACTTATCCCCTGAAGCTATAAACCGAGATAATCTTCGCAAACGATAATTACCTTTGATGTAAGGATCAACAGGTAGATTATGAAAAAAAGACTTGAAATTTTCGGGATTTAAAGAATTAACCTTTCGTAGAGTAAACAAAAAGGCATATTCTAATTCCGTTGATTCCCATACTTGTTGCATAGGATTTACCTACTTCCAAATTTCAATTCTCGTCCAAGTATCTGGATGAGTGGCTTATATCACCGAGTATATGCGACCTTTTATTAAATTGTCGTCAAATTGACTACAGAAATTGACAAATTGTGATATGTGAGTTAGTCACCTTGAGAAAGATATTTGCAGATGGGAGCAAATGGGTGAACAATCAACGTATATTTACTCACAGTAAACAAATTTGATCATGACTGACTGGCTTTACCGCTACCCACCCTTATATTCGGGAATTCTTCTGAAGCGCTACAAGCGCTTTTTTGCTGATATTCAACTTGATTCTGGCGAAATAGTCACAGCACACTGTCCCAACACCGGCCCCATGACAGGCGTTTCCACTCTTGGGAGTGCAGTACAAGTTTCCAAAAGTGATAATCTCCAGCGCAAATTAGCTTACACCCTAGAATTAATTCAGGTACACGACAACGAACCAACCTGGGTAGGTATAAATACAGTTTTACCTAATAAAATAGTCAAACTAGCTTTAGCTAAATATCTCTTCCCCGAATTAGGAGACTATAGCCAAATTAAAGGCGAAGTTGTCTATGGACAAGATAAAAAAAGCCGTGTGGACTTTTACCTCACAGGTAGTACAGAACAACCGCCAATTTATCTAGAAGTCAAAAATACAACTTGGGCCCAAGGAACCTTAGCAGTATTCCCTGACACCGAAACCACAAGGGGACAAAAACACCTACGCGAACTCACCGCCCTGCTACCCCAAACACGGGCTGTCATGTTGTACTTCATTAACCGAGGTGATTGTACTGAGTTTGCCCCTGGTGATATTACAGACCCAGTATATGGTAAACTCTTAAGAAGTGCGATCGCCCGTGGTTTAGAAGTACTACCTTGCCGTTTTCATGTATCTCCAGAAGGCATACGCTACATAGGTTTAGCAAAACTCAAAATATAATCTACACTTTTTGCGTACCTCTGCGTTAAAAACAATGATAATTCTCATTATGGGTGTCTCCGGTTCCGGAAAAACCACCGTCGGGCAACTACTAGCCGATACATTAAAGTGGGAATTTAAAGACGCTGACGATTTTCACTCAGTAGATAACATCGAAAAAATGCGCCTGGGTATCCCCCTCAATGATACTGACAGAAAACCCTGGCTTAAAGACTTGCAAACTGCGATCGCCTTATGGTTAAAAGAAAATCAAAATGTAGTCTTAGCCTGTTCAGCCCTCAAAGCTAATTATCGCCAATACCTGCTACTACATAGCGAAAATATCCAGATAGTTTATCTCCAAGGTAGTTTAGACGTCCTGCAAAAAAGACTGTTAAAGCGCCAAAATCACTTTATGTCAGAAAAACTCCTCAACAGCCAATTAGATACCCTTGAGGAGCCTGATGATGCTATATGTGTAGATATTTCTCAACCACCCCAGTTAATCGTACAGAATATTAGAAAAGCTCTAGAAGTTTAATCCCCATTACCCCTAATCCCCAGAGGGGGCCCCGAGTTCCCCGCTCCCTACTCCCTTGCTAAACTTAATGTGCAGCCAAAAAAGCATCAATTTCCGCAGTCGTGGGTTGAGAAGCGATCGCACCTGGTTTAATAGTAGTCAGTGCCCCCACAGCATTAGCGTAAGCAACAACAGTTTTGGCTATTTCTGCATCCTGTAAGCCTTGAATCCCATGTTGACTTAGCTGATGGATAAATCCTGCTAAAAAGCTATCTCCAGCGCCAGTCGTATCTACAACCTCTATGGGATAAGAAGGTAAATTGCCTTCGTTTTCACCTAAACAATAAGCACAACCATGTTCCCCATCTGTCACCAGCACCCCATCAATAGAATCCATGCGGTAAGTAATAGCGCCAGGGTCTGTGGTATCAAATAGCCATTCAGCTTCTTCTTTGGAGAGTTTGAGAAAATCAACACGCTTCAATATCGCTTGGATTTTTTCACGAGCGATATTGGCATCTTGCCAAAATACAGGACGCCAGTTGACATCCAAAATAATCTTCAAGTCGTATTGTTCTGCTAATTCTAAGGCGCGATAAATTGCTTTTTCGCTTTCTGGATAGGCTAATTCCAAAGTACCCAAAACCAAAAAGTCTGCCTCTTGAAACAGTGAAGGGGGTAATTTATTAGCTTGCAAACGGGTATCGGCAAATTCTGATGTGTCATACTCACCAAATCCGGCAAAATTGCGATCGCCTGCCAGATCTCGCACCACATAAACTTGCCTTGTTGGTGCTGTAGGATGACGTTGCACCCCTGTTGTATCTACACCAACATCTTCTAATAGCTTGACTAATGTATTTCCTGGTTCATCTTCACCAACGGCTCCGATAAAACCTGAGGATGTTCCCAACTTTACCAAAGCACAGGCTACGTTAGCTGGCGCACCCCCTGGGTAGGGAGTCCAGGACTTCACTTCTTTTAGCTTTAGTCCCAATTGATCAGCTAAACAATCGAACAAAATTTCACCAAGGCATAAAACACGGGGATTACTCATTTCATTTCAGAATCTGATATTTTCGCTTTCGAGTTAGTAATTCTAGTATAAAATCTACAACAATCTTGACTTATCTGTCGCCAGTCTTAAATAGAAAAAACTGGCACTTTTTGCTACTATCGTCAGACACATCTCTAGTTAATATATAGTAATTAAACGTAATTTATTAAATTTTAAGTAGCAAAAAATACTAATTCTTGTATGTATTATCCAGAGCAGTGCAAATATAAAGAAAATATAGTCAATCGTATTACTGTTATTACTGGAAACCCGCTCAACAAAAGAATCTTCTAGAATTAAAAAGAGCGATTAAGTACATATACCAACGGAGGATAGAAAAAGTCATGGCTGGTGGCGAGTCTCAGACCCCTGTTAGTCTGTCAGACAGAGAACTGCAAATTATCGACTTAGTGGCCACTGGCTTAACTAACCAAGAGATTGCAGTCAAACTGGAAATTAGTAAACGAACAGTTGATAACCATATCAGCAATATTCTCACGAAAACCCAAACGGAAAACCGAGTAGCTCTTGTCCGCTGGGCTTTGCAGTGGGGTAAAGTCTGCTTGAATGACGTCAATTGCTGTCTTCTACCAAACCAAACCGATTAGACAATTGGTTGTCGATAGCGTGTAGCAAACAATATCGATAACGTCTAGTAACACGATTAGTTTTACTCGTTGCTCTTCTAATCACGCCTTTATTTTCATGTGAATCTTTAGCGTAAGTTTTCATTGGCGTCTAAATCAAGCAAAACAGATTATCAACTGTTGGTTATCGTGCAAGGCTGCTCTTTGCCTCTAGTACAGTTAACATGACTGTACTAGGGGTTCAATCAAAATACTTCACTTCAAGGGATTAATGGTACTTCAAAAACAGGCGAAAACATTACAAATGAAGGCTCTGCTCAATAAAACTTTGTGATCACTGACCCATTTGATACACTCAGCAACTCTTTGTGTAAGTATCAAGTGGGTTGATGATGAAGAAAAACGCTTGAATTGTTGCAATACATTAACGGTATTCAAGTTTGGTAAATATACTTTCCACTTGCATAGGCGAATGCTACATTAAGGGCAAGGTACGAAAAGGTTAAAAGTTACTTACTTTAACCCAACACCTAAAGATTAGAGCCTGTACCTCCCGCTCTAGTATGCTCGCAATCATGATTCATTTTTAGCATCCTCTGAAGTTGTTTCACCTTGAGTTTATTGATTATTTGGAGGTTTTTGAACTTACAGCGAGAAATACATGTCTATTGGAATCAAGGATGCTTTATTTTGACACCAAAGATTGCGAATATTGTCCACCTTAGTTGAGTTATTTTCCTCTGTTTTCTCAATTTTCTCGAACGATTGCATGTTTAATAAGCCGCCATTAAGTTACTGATACTTTCCCATCGTGACTTGTGGCGGTTTATAATTGGTATTTAAAGCAAATTTGCACGAAATAACTAATAACTATTAATTAACTAATTAAAGTAATTACAGTAACTTCAGGGGGGCAAAATAAGCGCCCTGGACGATAAGTTCCTAAACCACGATTCACATATAACTGATTATGGGAAACTTGATGAAATCCTTTTGCCCACTCCCAATATCGCACTACTTTAGAACAATCTCCCAGTAAAAAGGGTACCCAACGCCGCAGTTTTTTGGGAAGTTGTTTGAGGAGCTTTTTATAATAAAGAACTACAGGGCCAATTCCTGGTATCACAATATGACCTCCGTGGGTATGTCCAGATAGTTGCAAATCTACTCGCCATTTTTCCAATATTTTGGCAGTATCTGGGTTATGAGATAGAACAATGCGGGGTGTATCAGAATAGAGTTGGTTCATTACGGGTGCGGGGTTGAATTCCCGTGACCAATAATCAGCTAATCCTACTATTGGTAACTCTTGTCCTAGAGGATGGGCGATTTCATTCCACAGGACGTGAACGCCAATGCTAGTTAAAGCAGACGTAACTTCGGCTTGTGAGTGGTTGTAATGTATATCATGGTTACCAAGTACGGCATAAATGCCACAACGACTTTGTAAATGTTTAAGTCGCAATGCTAGTTGGTGAATGGGTGTGGGATCATCAGTGACATAATCGCCGGTTAAGACAATTAAATCAGGTTCCGCTTCATTAGTCGCTGCGATCGCCTGTGCTAATAATTCTTCAGACAGCCGCAACCCATCGTAATGAAAATCTGACAATTGCACTAGTTTTGTCCCTTGCAAAGATTGTGGCAGATCCGCAATCTTAACCGTTAATTCATCTATACTTAAACGTCCCGTAAACAACCAATGCATAGTGCAACAGAGACTCCTCATACCAGCGTTTACAGCTTACCAAAAATCAAAATACATCTTGAGTCAAAACCAAAATTTCCGGCTAATTTATTCACCTTGGAGGGTAATTAGTGTAACTTCAGGTGGACAAAATAAGCGTCCGGGTAGATAAGTTCCCAACCCCCGATTGACATATAATTGATTATTTCCTACTTTATGTAGCCCCTGTGCCCATTCCCAATGGCAAATTACAAAAGATTTTCTTCGCAGACAGGGAAAGCGACGGCGCACTTTTGTAGGAATATTTTGCATAATTTTTTGATGACAAAGTAGCATCGGACCGAATCCGGGAAATACAATTTGACCCCCGTGAGTATGACCAGATAATTGTAAATCTATCCGCCATGCTTGCAAAAACTCCGCAGTATCAGGGTTGTGAGATAAAACTATTCGGGGTGTGTCAGGGTCGAGTTGATTCATCACTGATGCAGGATGATATTCTCGTGAGTAACGATCTGCTAGTCCTACCAATGGTAATTCTTTTCCCCAAGGATAAGCAATTTCATTCCACAGGACATGAACCCCGATGCTAGTTAGGGAATTGGTAATTTCGCTTCTTGAGTGTCTGTAATAGAGATCATGATTACCCAGAACCGCATAAATACCAGCCTGACTGTGTAGCTGTTTGAGTCGTAACGCTAGGGTGTGAATCGGTTCTGGATCTGTAGTTACATAATCACCAGTCAATAAAACTAAATCTGGGTTGAATTTATTGCTAGCTGCGATCGCCTTTGCTAACATTGCTTCCGACAGTCGTAAACCATCATAGTGAAAGTCCGACATTTGCACCAATTTCTTACCTTGTAATGATGCAGGCAAACCCGCAATCTTAACCGTTAATTGCTCTATACTCAACGGCCCAGATAACAACGAATGCATAACGTGTTTAGTAAACTCCGATATAGAGCTTATAGCTTAACGAAAAATCATTCTCATAACTGTTGCCAGCTAATGAAATTATTGAAAAATTCATGAACTGATATTTTTATTTTTGCCTCAAGCAACTGGAAGTCGAGGCTACATAGGCAAAAAACCTTTATCTTACGTTAGTCCGTGTAAGCGGACTTGGTTTTTGTTATAGAGTATACTTATTCCAATCAAATCTTCACCTTAAATCAAAACAGCAAAAATTTTTTATGCCATCATCTTTAGAGCCACAATTCATCCAAGACTTTACCCACTTTGAGCAGCATGTAGCAAAACTTATTCATAAAGCTGGTTGGACAGTAGAAACGGCTAAAGTTAACCAGCCTGGGTATGATTTAGTGGTTACAAAAGGAGATATAGTTGTTGCTGTTCAGGTGAAATGGTTAAGAAGTAATGTAGCAGCACCGCAACTTTTAAAATTTGCTGATTTTTTGGATTCCAACGAAGGCAGAAAATTTGATTTTGGTTGGTTTATAACCACAAAAGGCTTTAGTGGACCAGCACTAGCATTAATTAAATCCTGGAATAAAGATACTAAAGTGCGCTGCGGAATTGCCCTTGAAAATAAGCTAGTCAGTGTTGTTGGTGATGGAATTAATTATGAAGAGAATCGAACCAATAATAAAATTCCCACACTAGATAATAAAGAGAATAAAACAAATAAAGTTTATTTTGGTATATTTACCTGCAAAGGTGGAGTAGGTAAAACAACAGTTGCGGCCCATTTAGCAGGTGCATTAGCCCTGCAAGGTTTTAATGTAGCACTTGTTGATTTAGATCCAGAAGAAAATTTGCAAAAGTTATTAGGTGAAGGTGTTTTTGTTCCTAACCCTCAAGGTGTGGGTACTAATATACAAATATTTAATCAAGAGAGTTGGGATGAAGATGCAGCCCGTGATTGTCAAATAGTGATTTGTGATTGCTCACCAGCACTAGAACGTAATCCCAAAGAGATAATTGAGAGATTAGATTATTGCATTATCCCCACAACCTTAAATCCACTAGGAATTAATAAGCACGGAAAAGTTATTTTACAAACTGTGGATAAAATACGTAAAATTAATAAAGAAGCTCATCTGTTTGTTCTAGTCAATAACTTTAAAGATCCTGGAAATAAGCGTTTAAAACTTTTGATAAATGTTTATAACAATGCTTATCAAGAAGTCAGAAAAAGTGATAATAAATTTCATTGCATAGACCCCACAGAAGTGTGTATTCGGTCTAGTGACTTACTTTATTACTGGGGTATACATATTCTAGAAAATCCAGAAAGTCCCGCCAGTAGATTAGCCTTTGATCTAATTGGTGGAAGATGCCACCCACGTGAAGATTTTATCAGTTTAGCTGATTATATTGAAAGAGAAGCTGGTATAGGAATTTTGAGGAGATAGATACAGAAAAGAAAAAGCTTAATTGAAAGGAGTCTTTTTACTCAAAAAAATACATATAAATACTATTAAAAAAGCCACTTCAGCTAACAAAAATGCGCCTACCGAGGATATGCCAATTTGCTTCATTAACAAAGAAACCATCGCAGTACCGCCAGCGCTACCACCAAAATATAGTCCAGTGCCCAAACCTGCCTGGAGTGGATGTATTTTACTCAATACTAAAGGAATTATAGTAATTAAAACTATACTCAAACTGACACCGAAAGCCAGTATCAATCCCACAACTATAATATTGTGATCATTTAACAAAGTTAGCCCCATCAAGCCTGTCATTGTGCCCACACCCAGCAACATAGACTTATTTGCACCCAGTTCCGCCGTCCATTCGCTCACAGGAATAGAAGCGATCGCAGACACCAAAAGTATTTCGGCAGTAATAAAGTCTACTTTCAGTCCCGGTAGTTGAGTTTGCAATTCTTGGGGAAATATCGATAGTAGTAGATTCACTTCAAAGCCTGTAGCCAAACCAATGACAAAAATCAAAATTAACAACATCGTGGGAGTTTTAGCAGATAGATCTTGATTTAAAGTCAAGACATTAAAAGATTGCTGGGGAGTGAACAACCGCAACATGTATGCACCCAAAATTAAGGCGATCGCTCCCACCAGAAAAGTAATCGAAGCCCCCATACTATAAAGTAACGTATCCCACATCACACCAATGGCCCCCACTAATCCCAACACAAACACCAGAATGGCATTAGCTTGGGGTAATTCCGTCAGCGGTGCGAATTGGGTTAAAAGTGCGATCGCCGGGCCACGAAAAATAATTGTGGCGATTACCCAAGCCGTCATCAACACTGGGAAGAGCCAACGTATACCCACAGGTAGATTTCTTTCCACTAATAACGAGACAGTGACAAAAATCAAACCTGCTAACACCACCCCCATACTAATCATGGGTAAGCGGCTGCCTAAACGCTGTTGGAGGCGATCGGAAAATCTGCCAATTAAAGGTTCAATAATTGCTACTAGTAAGCCTTGCACGATTCCCAGCCAACCCGCTAGTTCAACAAAATCTAGTTCCTGTAAAATTATCGGCTGATAAAAACCGTATGCCATCCAACTGAGGATAATTGCTGCCAATAAAGCGGCTAATCCCCAAACTTGTCGCCATAAGATTTCAGGACGAGTATTGAAAGAGTTCACCATGATTTGCCTTACTCTCTTTTATCGGTGAAGTTATTGTATGACAAATACTAAGGGTCAAATCGCATTAAAAATTGCATAATTTTTAAATTTAGCCAACAGTACTTTGTAGACAATAAAACAACATAAATAAAATTATACTAATGAAGTATGAGTATGATTTCTGTTGGTATTATTCAAAACATCGAAACCTTGATTAATACTACAAAATGCTGGTTTTATAATATTCTGGCATTTAAGGGTATGAACTGGAAATAGCTCATATTTAGTCGCCTCAATTTAAGTAAGCGATCGCCACTACAGTAAATTGCAATTTCCTGGCAATTACGACCTATTTTATATGGTAGTTAATAAACTGCATATGCAAATTAGATATTTATTCCTTATGGCAGATTACATCTGATCAACTGTTCATAATCAACTAATTTTATATATAAGTCTGGTCAGCAAAACTCAGAAAATTATCAAAAAACAATATCCCATCAATCGTAGGCAAAGTGGACAAAAAGATATCCTAAAATCAGTCTTTTAGTTTAATTTTGACTTTTAAATCTGTTTTTGGCAAAAAAGACTGATTTTATTTAAATTTTCCAGTATAATGCTTTCCTTTAACTCGTATTCAGTCTCTAGGGCAATCAAATTAGCTATAACTTATCAAACGATCTGATGTAACTGATTAAATAATATTCAGGTCAAATTATGTAACATATATAACTTTTTATTTTATACACAATGCCCTAGAATGGGATTTTAATTAGTCCCGAAATCGATACAAAGCTATCTATAGCTGGAACATACTGTATTTTTGTTCGTAAAAATACACTCCTTTATACTGTGTATTTTTAAGACTATCAATTTACATCTCATATACGGGATCGCTATCTTGAATACTAACAATCAATAAGTTAATGGAATACTATTTTTATATTTTCTTTGTTATTTTGTATTTAACGGGACAATTATTTTGTATTGAGTGAGTTTTAATATTAAATAAGCGGACTATTTACCAGCAATTTCTATGCAAATTACTCACTTAGTGCTTGCCTTTTTTGCATTTCTAAGCACAATACAAATTCCCAACATAGATTGCATGGTAATACTCAAGATTTGCGAAAGTTGATTAATACAAGGTAAGCCTTGCTTAGAACTATGCTCAAAACAGATAAACAGCATATTATTCTACCTGCTTTTGTTAAAACTTTAGAAGTAGGAAATAACCATTCAATAGGCAGTAAAAGTCAATTAGTTAAACCTAGATTTGATTTTTTGCAACCCTTACGAAACAGCCTCGACAAAATCGAAATTCCAAATCGTAAGTTCGCTCACTTTATTGCTAAATTAATTCCGGCTCAGTGTCCCTT
Source organism: Anabaena sp. CCY 9613 (assembly GCF_963920895.1). NCBI lineage: Bacteria > Bacillati > Cyanobacteriota > Cyanophyceae > Nostocales > Nostocaceae > Anabaena > Anabaena sp. CCY 9613. Next base: position 210,932 of record NZ_CAWUDE010000005.1, on the reverse strand, counting down.
CGAGCGAGAGGTAATACTATTTGGTCGCAAAATAGCTCACATTCCACCCATGTGTAAGCTCAATCCACTTTACGATCAATTTGTCGGCTTGCGTTTTCGCGCTTTGTGTTATTTAGTAGATCAGTGTGGAGAGGATATTCAATCCTACTGCTAAACATCAACTGAGAAAACACGGCATGGAAATTACAATTGAGCATCAACCCAGTCAAGAACGTCTCAGCCAGTTAGGTGTTTTGAAATGGGATATTTGGCAAAAAGAAATCTCCAAATTCCCCTGGACGTATGATACTCAAGAAATCTGTTATTTTTTGCTAGGTAATGTCATTGTTACACCCGATGGTGGACAACCAGTGAAAATGGGTAAAGGTGATTTAGTAACTTTTCCCGCTGGACTGTCTTGTACATGGGAGATTACAAGCGACGTCAAAAAACATTATTGCTTTGGTTAGTTATTTCAGATCTTGCACCTGGAAATGTAAAATGTTAAAACCATAACTAGGTGCAAGAGGAATCATCTGTTAGAGGTAAAAACCAAAATCAATAGCGTTGTCTTGCTCAAACAATGTTGGGTAATAGAGCATACTTTTGGTTAGCTCATGCATGGGGTGTCTGCGGTTGCTCAGAGACTATAAGTTAATTTGAGTTCGATGGAACTAAAAAATCGCAGGAGGTAGTCCAGGAAAATTTTTTGGGTAAACTTCACTCGAAGGTTTTTTAGGCAAATAGGTATAAGCAACTCAAGCAGCTTTCAAGGCCTACTATAGCTTGCGTGGCATAGTTATAGACGTATGTATAAAAACTAAAAACCCTATAAAGGTTACTCTACAGGGATTTCAACGATTAAGCGGGCGGCGGGAATCGAACCCGCATTAATAGCTTGGAAGGCTATAGTTTTACCACTAAACTACGCCCGCAAAACAGTAACTATATTTAATTACTAAATCAAGCCATACACACATCTTACACAATTTGGTGCAATTGCTTTTTTTAAAAGCCTTTTTTGTATGGACTTTTACAAGTATAGCAAATAAAGTATCGGGACTACAACCCCTACTGAAAAATCTTTTAGGAGAGACACGACAATTGAGTCCGGCAAGGATAGACTGGGGTGGAAATTTAGAATTATGCACAAATTTGTGGTGATAGCTCTTGTTTGAAAGAGCTTTGCTTATGGTTTGGCGTCTCAAAGAGAGGAGGACTAAAGTCCTCACTACGAACCTTTAAAAACTCATTCATCTCATCTTGGGTGCATTCAAATAAGCTTGGGGATTTTCTGGGTCAAATTCTAAGCCATTAAAAAATTTTTCTACACCACGGGATGTACTGGCTGGGATAGCGGCTTCTCGACCAATGAATTTAGCCGCTTCTCGCCATAAATCTTCACGGTTAACCGCATCAATTAAGGGTTTTGTTTCAAAATCAGGGGAACGATTACCCCAACGCATATCTTCAATTAAAAACCATAAATCGTGACTTTTGAAAGGGTAGGAAGCATTTTCCCGCCAGTACTTGATGGCATGAGGGCTGTTTTTCACTACACGCCCATTGCCGTAATCTATTGTGCCTAACAAGCGATCGCTAATCAAATCATTTTTTACACCTATCCATTGCCGTTGTGACATGATCTCAAACAGTTCTGCTTTATTTTCTGGGTGATCACACCAAATTTGCGCCTCCATCACAGCCGCCAGAAGTGCCTTCGCTGCCTTAGGGTATTTATCCACCCATTCAGCCCGCACTGTCAAGGCTTTTTCCGGGTGATTATTCCACAATTCCCCACTTGTAACAGTTGAATAACCCAGCCCTTGTTTAATTAATCGGTGATGCCAAGGATCAACCACACAAAAAGCTTCCATACTTCCACTCCGCATACTTGCAACCATCTGGGGTGGAGGAACCACAATTACTGATGTATCTCTGTCAGGATCGATACCACCATAAGCTAACCACCAGCGCATAAAAAAATCGCCTGTCACCCTGCGATAGGGAACTGCACAACGTACAGTTTCTCCGGCTAGTGTTTTTTGAGCATAAATTGATTTTAAAGGCGAACTATCAAGACCTAAATTTAAATTTTTATAGGTATTAGCAACAGATATTCCCTGTCCATTTACATTCAGTCTTGCCAAGATGTACATGGGGATTTTTCGCCCATAGCTAATTTCTCCTGTAGCCATGAGATAAGTCATGGGAAACAATAAATGACCACCATCTAAACCATCATTAGTAGCACCTAACATCAATTTGTCACGCATAACAGCCCAGGAAGGCTGCTTGACAACGCGAACATCAGCCATCCCATATTTAGCAAAAAATCCCTTAACTTTGGCAATAATCACAGGACAACAACTCGTTACGGGAATAAAGCCTAAGGTTGCGGTGGTGACTTCAGGTGTATCGACGTGACTCGCATAAATACTGTGATGCATCTGGGTAGTAGCGATACCAGAAGTCAAGCTACTGGTACAGCTATGAGTTAAAGCAGCTGCACTAGCAGCGGCTATGAATTTTCGTCGATGAAATTTTGCCATGTCAGATTTTTACATGTTTAGCTTGTTCTTGGTTTTGTAAGAACTGCATTAGTTCATGGCGCAACAAATGATATTCTGAACAATTCTTGATTTCTAGAGAACGCGGGTGTTTAAAAGGTACATCTAAAATTTGACCAACGGTTGCAGCCGGGCCATTTTTCAACATGACAATCTGATCAGAAAGTAACAACGCTTCATCTACATCATGCGTCACCATCATTGTTGTGATATGATGTGCTTCACAAATTCGCATCAACTCTACTTGTAAAGAACCGCGCGTTAATGCATCTAATGCCCCGAATGGCTCATCTAATAGCAGTAATTTGGGCTGAATTGCTAAAGCCCTCGCCAATGCAACTCGCTGTTTCATTCCTCCAGAAAGTTGCCCTGGTTTCTTAGATGCAGCATCTTTTAATCCCACCATTTCTAGGTGAGAGGCAATAATTTGCTGGCGTTCATGTTTCGATTTATGAGGCATTGCTTTATTGACAAATAACGCCACATTGTCCCAAGCAGTCAGCCAAGGTAAGAGAGAATAGTTCTGAAACACCACCATGCGATCGCGGGCAGGTTTTTTAACCAATTGACCATCAACTAAGACCCGTCCTCTCGTGGGTTTTTCTAAACCGGCGACTATATTTAGTAAGGTAGATTTGCCACAACCAGAATGTCCAATAAGAGAGACAAATTTTGCTTTTTTAATGTCTAAATTAATTTCTTTAAGAACTATATTATACGTTCCATTATCGAGCCTAAACTCTTTTTCTATACCCTTGATTTCCACAAAAATAGACACAGTATGTCCTTTATGTTTGACGTATATATTTCCCGCAGATTGTTTATTTAAAGCAAAATTATTCTTGAGGAGTTATTTTGGTAGAAACATAAGCCATAATTTTATCTAAAACTAAACCAACTCCACCGAGATAAGCAATTGCCAAGATGATTTCATGGATATTAGCATTATTGTAAGCATCAACAATAAAAAAGCCAATTCCATCATCAGAAAGTAGCATTTCGGCTGCTACAACAGCTAGCCAAGATAAACCAATAGCAATTCTTAGCCCTGTAAATATGTAAGGCAGAGTTGCAGGTAATAAAATTTGCCAAAAATTTTCAAATATTGATAAACCTAATATTTTGGAGACATTGATATAATCTTTTGGTATAAGCTGTACACCCAAAGCAGTATTAAGAATTATTGGCCAAATAGCAGTAATAAAAATCACAAAAATAGCTGAAGGATTTGGTTTGAGGAATACTGCTTGCGCCATAGGGAGCCAAGCTAATGGAGCTACAGGACGCAGTAATTGAATAATAGGGTCAATCGCTTTTCTACAAAAACTGTTTAGACTAATAAGAAAACCAATAGGAATTCCTAATATTGCTGCCAAAAAATAGCCTATAACGACTCTTTTTAAACTAGCTAAAATTAACCAGAAAAAACCTTTATTATGTCCTCCATGATTAAAAAATGGATTTTTAATTAAATCCCAAGTGTTGATCACAACTTCGAGGGGAGAAGGTAATAAGGTATTAGGACTTAAACTTAATAAATGCCAGATACTTAATAAAAATAATATCCCAGCAATAGATGGAAGAGAATCTCTTATTCCCTGGGATATTTCTTCAAGAATTTGTTTAGATAAATTGTGCTTTTTTAGCTTTATTTTCATTGACAATTAACCTTAGCTCAAGCATATATTTATAAATAATGAACAAAGGTGTATTTAACATCAAAAATGACATCTGCAAAATTAATTTCAACTGAAACTATGCAGATGATAAATTTAGTATATTTTGAGAAACACTATAATAACTATAGCCAGGGATTTTTAGATGTCAAGATAAATTTTTACATAACTTGCTATACCACCCTTGTTAAGAGGCAATTTCTGTAAATTTCTGTACTATATCCTAAATATTTCATAATATATCCTATCCTATAACCTTAATTTTTTTTGTTAATATATCCCTGGAATATAGTAGAGATTACTAAAAATTCAGTAATCATTTATTTTTCCAAGAAAAACTATTACCTAATGACCTATTAGTAATAATGTACAAAAAACTAGCAATTAGGCAATCTTTGCAATGGAGTCAACGTCTGCTTGGCTTGTATGCATTCATTGCCCTGCAAACAGGCATTAGTACTGCTGCACCAGTGGCAAGACTAAATAATTGGCGCTTTAACCCAGAGGTTGTGCGATTAGAAATTACCCTCTCAGCAGGTACAACTCCCCAATACTTCTATCTCCCCGAACCACCTCGTTTAGTTGTGGATTTGCCAGATACCAAGTTAGGGTATGTGCCTACAACACAAAATTATGTGGGAGCAATTCAAAGAATTCGTGTAGCCCAATTAAATGAGACTGTAACTCGTATTGTGTTGGATTTGGCAGCCGGTAACTTTATAGATACCAACAAAGTACAACTGCAACCAGTTTCCCAACAAAACCCCACGCGCTGGGTGTTACGTCCTACGATTACTAAATATATTCCCCCTACACAACCGGAAAATTTTCAGTCCTTACCCTATAATTTAACCCCAAATCTGGGCTACCCTACCAGTAACTATCTCCAGTTACCCAGTACCTTATCTCCAATAAACAATAATTCTCAGCAACCTTTTGTCACTGTACCGCCCCTGATTCCCAACAACTCTTCTCAAGTACCCGGTTCTATTCTACCTCCAGCCACTTTCCCTAATCAACCCAATAATTTTAATAACATTCCTCCTGGAACGATTCCTGATTTTCCCATTCCCACAACCCCCAACTCTCTACTCGATGAACCTCGTGTAGATGTAATTGAGTTTGGTCAACCCCTTCCCAAACCCAACTAATGCAAATGCGCGCATCTTCAGCCTAACCCTAACTTTTTTGGGGAATGGGGAAAATTTTTTCTCCCTTACATTTATAAATGCAACTTAGTATCCATTGTCAGCCTAGATTACTAAGTAAAAACACTAACCTTTAGCCTCTAACCTCTAGTTTCTCACTAAAATCTATCTGTTTCTTGGGGTTGTGAAACCGCACCTGGTTGAGACGTGAAGAAGTTTTGCGCTGCTTCATTTTGATAAATACATCTAATATCAGGTTTTTCGCTTTCCAAATTACCTGTAAAGCCAAAAGTGTTCAGGCGATTTTTACATTCTCTTACCTGACTAGATGAGACAAGTTTGCGTTGCTCTAAAATTGCCCAGTTATTTTGGCGGAGAACGCACCCAGGACGCATACTTGGTTGAGCAACATAGACATTAAAGGGGTTGAGAGTTACGAACAGTCTAGCATCCATCACCATTGCACTAGCTCCATTCTGGACGCAAATTTCAGGGTTTGGGGCTTTAGTATCAATGAATTCACGAGAAGCCACATTTGATGGAGTTAAAGTAGTTGTGGAGCTAAAAGCAATGCCAATGCCAATTCCTAAAACCAGCACCCCAGCCAAAATAGCGATGGTAGAGATGTTAAATAAAGAAGATTGGATAGCAGGAGGCTGAGAATTAGTAGCCGATCTACCAGTAGATTTACGTCTCATTTTCGCTTGATCACCTTCACGCTTGGGAAAGTTGGGAGTAGTCTACATTAGTCTCCCTTTTACAGTATGCCGATTCTTAGCTGTAATTGTCTGTAAAATGGGCGATCGCACCTTGAGTAAGTTTTAGCAGTGGCGATCGCCCAAATGTTCACTGATTACACAGCCCGATAACTAGCAGAGTACGTATCTTTAAGAGGTTGCCAACGGAAAGCGCGATCGCCTCCCCTCTCAACAACTATCTTCACTCGTGGTTCTAAGCTGGGCAAAGTTGCTAAGTACTCAACTTCCTGATCAGAAAGAATATGCCCTTCAATGATCCACAACACCAAACCCTTCGACTTTGGTGGCAGCTGCTCTAGGTTGTAGTTGACAATTGGAGGTAAATAATACACATACCCTACCGCTGCACCACTACCTGTACTTTTTTTCCCCAAATGAGGTGGTCTGACTCCATGAACTCCTGTGAGATAGGCAGCTACGTCGCCCAGTCCCCTAGCAGTAATATGAAGATTAACATAGCCAGCTGCACGCAGTCGGCGCCGATATCGACCTTCAAAACCCCCTTCTAGGGGTACATAAACTCCAAGAGAGCCAAATTTTTCCAGATCGCGAATTAAACCGTTGCCAGTGGTAATTAGTGCCATAAAGTTTTCGTCCTAGCCCACTTAGATATCTCTATTATTCACCTGAACCCACATTAGGTTAAAGTATCGCCGACAGAAAGCCCATTTTTCTTGAAAGTACCGTGCTAACAATACTAGCCCCTCTTAAAAATTTATCGACAAAACCAGGTATATGATTTATGATGTTAGATTGTGACCTATTGAGCAACTTAGCCAGCCATTTCTCATGCTATTTTTAGATAGCATATTAACCAAAGCCAGTAAATCAATTTTTCATAAAATTGATTTGGCTCAAAGTTATCAGAGACTGGTAAACTGGAAAAGCCTTAAGGTTAAATAAAGAGTTGATGGCTCAATCACCAAAGCCAACAAACAACTCCGACTGAATTCACTCCGGTAGCCTTGAAAAATCAGGGAAAATCTTAGACTATAGTTTAAGGTAATTGTGTTGAGTGTCAAAAACTGAAGGAGCCATGTTGGTTTCAGCCTCAGTTAAAGGATACTGAGTGGCTAGAAGTCACTTAAGTCCCACAAAAGCACGGCAGTAGCATGAGGTTGGAGAACCCACCTACAGTACTGCCTCCGGAAAGTGCCTAAGCAATAGCTTGGACGAAAGCATTGCTGCACAAAGCGCAAAGCTCTAAAGCATTGCCCTAATTCCAGAGGTTATTTCTTACCAAAGGGAAGACTCTTTTGGCTGTTTTGGTGACCAAGTGAATGAAAGTAAACGGATTCACCAAACTGTAAGGACACAGCTTTTTGTGTATCGGCAAAAGTGGAACAGCGTCAGCTGCTCCCAAATTAAAGGTTCGTTCAACCTTAATCAGCACCTATCAAGGTGTTTTCAAGAGTCCAATGACAAAGCCAGCAAGTATATAAGGAGAACCAGTAACTGTGTCTGTAGGTATTCTCGGCACCAAGCTGGGCATGACCCAAGTCTTTGACGAAGAAGGAGTATCCATTCCTGTCACCATCGTTCAAGCAGGTCCATGCACTGTTACCCAAATTAAAACGAAGCAGACCGACGGTTACGCCGCCATCCAAGTTGGTTATGGTGACGTTAAACCTAAGGCGCTCAATAGACCTCTGCTGGGACACTTAGCCAAATCATCTGCTCCAGCATTACGACATCTGAATGAGTATCACACAGAGAATCCTAGCGACTATGCTCTAGGACAAGAAATTAAGGCAGATATTTTTAGTGCAGGTCAAATTGTAGATGTAGTAGGTACCAGTATCGGTAGAGGTTTTGCGGGTAACCAAAAGCGCAACAACTTTGGTCGTGGGCCTATGTCACATGGTTCTAAAAACCACAGAGCGCCCGGTTCTATCGGTGCTGGTACAACCCCAGGACGCGTCTATCCAGGCAAACGGATGGCAGGACGTTTAGGTGGGAAGCGCGTGACAATTCGCAAATTGACTGTAGTGCGAGTAGACCCAGAACGCAACTTATTGCTAATTAAAGGAGCCATTCCTGGTAAACCAGGGTCCTTAGTCAATATTCTGCCTGCAAAGCGAGTTGGGAAGTAGTCATTAGTCATGTAAGTCATTAACTAAACATAAATGACAACCAACAACAGAAATCAAGACAAATGACAACCAACAACTAGTAAAGGATAAAAGACAAAGGACAAAAAAATGGTTGAAAGTGTAGTTAAAAATTGGCAAGGAGAGCAAGTTGGTGAGACAACTTTCGAGTTGAAAGTTGCCAAAGAATCAACAGCATCTCACATTGTGCATCGAGCCTTAGTAAGACAAATGACCAATGCTCGTCAAGGAACCGCTAGCACAAAAACTCGTGCTGAAGTTAGAGGCGGTGGACGTAAACCTTGGCGGCAAAAAGGTACTGGACGCGCTCGTGCAGGCTCTATTCGTTCACCCCTATGGCGTGGTGGTGGTGTGATCTTTGGGCCAAAACCCAGAGACTTCAACTTGAAATTAAACCGCAAAGAACGGCGTTTAGCATTGCGAACTGCCCTGGTTAGTCGCGCCGACGATTTGATTATCGTAGAAGAATTTAACAACGAACTATCCCGCCCTAAAACCAAAGAATTAGTGGCAGCACTAAGTCGTTGGGGAGCAACACCAGAAATTAAGTCACTGTTAATTTTGCCGGCAATTGTAGATACAGATAACGTTTATTTGTCAGCCCGCAATATTGAAAACTTAAAAATCATTGCAGCCGACCAGCTAAATGTCTATGATTTGCTGCACGCTGACAAGATTGTCATCACGGCATCAGCCCTAGAAAAGATCAAGGAGGTCTACAGTGCCTAAGTTTGACCCCCGCAACCTTGCCGACTTAGTGCGTCGCCCAATAGTCACCGAGAAGGCGACCATCCTCATGGAGCAAAACAAATATACTTTTGAAGTAGCTCCCAAGGCCAGCAAGCCACAAATTAAGGCGGCACTTGAAGACTTGTTTCAAGTCAAAATTGTCAAAATTAATACCATGATGCCACCGCGCAAACAGCGTCGTGTCGGCAAATTTATTGGTTACAAGCCCCAATATAAGCGAGCTATCATCACTGTAGCCCCTGGGGATGTAGACAAAATTAGACAAGTTCTATTCCCAGAGGTATAAAAATATGGGTACTCGTTCTTATCGCCCTTATACCCCCAGTACGCGTCAAGTTACCATCTCTGACTTTGCCGAAATTACCAAGTCAAAGCCAGAAAAGTCGTTAACAGTATACGTACACCGTCCCAAAGGTCGTAACAACCAAGGTCGGATTACTAGCCGTCGTCGGGGTGGCGGGCACAAACAACTTTACCGGATCATTGATTTTAAACGTGATAAGCGTAACATTCCAGCCCAAGTCACAGCAGTTGAATATGATCCTAATCGCAACGCTCGCATAGCTCTGTTGTTATATGAAGACGGCGAAAAGCGTTACATTCTTCATCCCAATGGGTTGAAAGTTGGCACAACCATAATTGCAGGGGCTGACGCTCCTTTTGAAGATGGTAATGCTTTACCGCTCTCCAACATTCCTTTGGGTACTGCTGTTCACAACGTAGAACTCACACCTGATAAGGGTGGACAAATAGTTCGTGCTGCTGGTGCTAGTGCCCAGGTTGTAGCCAAAGAAGGTAAGTATGTAACACTCAAGTTACCTTCGGGAGAAGTCCGGATGATTCGCCGGGAATGCTACGCCACCATTGGACAAGTCGGAAACACTGACGCCAGAAACTTGAGTGCAGGTAAAGCTGGTAGAAATCGTTGGAAAGGTCGCCGTCCCAAGGTTAGGGGTAGTGTGATGAACCCTGTGGATCACCCACACGGCGGTGGTGAAGGTAGAGCGCCTATTGGTAGACCAGGGCCTGTAACACCTTGGGGTAAACCTACCTTGGGTGCCAAGACACGCAAACCCAAAAAAGCTAGTAGCAAATTGATTGTGCGTCGTCGCCGTAAATCTTCTAAACGCGGACGTGGTGGTCGTCAGTCATAGAATTTTAGATTTTCAATTTGGGATTTTAAATTAGGTTTACTGATAAAATCCCAAATTTGTCAGCCTAATTGATCAAAATCCGAAATTATTCATCCACAATCCAAAATCGAACTATGGGTCGTTCTCTAAAAAAAGGTCCTTTCGTGGCCGATCACTTGCTCAGTAAAATCGAAAAACTGAACGCGAAAAACGAAAAACAAGTTATTAAAACTTGGTCAAGAGCATCAACAATCTTGCCCTTGATGATAGGTCATACCATAGCTGTGCATAACGGGCGCCAACACGTTCCCGTATTTGTTAACGAGCAAATGGTAGGGCATAAGTTGGGAGAATTTGCCCCCACACGTACCTACAGAGGTCATGGCAAAAGTGACAAAAAAGCAGGGAGATAGTTATTAGTTATTAGTCTTTAGCTAATGACTAATGACTCAAGGAGAAAATTATGGCAACTGATACTACTGAAGTAAAGGCGATCGCTCGTTTTATACGCATTTCTCCCTACAAAGTGCGTCGTGTCCTCGACCAAATCCGGGGACGTTCCTACCGGGAAGCACTAATTGTCCTGGAATTCATGCCTTATAGAGCCTGTGATCCAATATTGAAACTGCTGAGAAGCGCCGCTGCTAACGCCGAGCATAACGCTGGTTTAGACCGGGCAACCCTGGTCATTACTCAAGCTTATGCTGATCAAGGCCCAGTCCTAAAACGGTTTCAGCCAAGGGCGCAAGGCCGAGCTTACCAAATTCGCAAACCCACGTGTCACATCACTTTAGCCGTAGCGGCTGGTGCAGATGCTGAATAATTACCAGGCAAAAAAATTGCGTAAAGATCAGAAATTTTAGAGGAAGCATTTGTGGGACAGAAGATTCATCCAGTTGGTTTTCGTCTGGGGATTACACAAGAGCATCAATCCCGTTGGTTTGCCATTCCCGAACGTTATCCAGAACTTCTCCAAGAAGACTACAAACTCCGTCAGTACATAGAAAAAAAGTTAGGTAGACTGGCGCAAAACAACGCTGGTATTTCCGAAGTGCGAATTGAGCGCAAAGCCGACCAAATCGACTTAGAAGTACGCACAGCTAGACCTGGTGTAGTTGTAGGTCGCGGTGGACAAGGCATTGAATCACTGCGTAACGGACTACAAGAACTTTTGGGTAGCAATCGGCAAATCCGCATTAACGTTGTTGAAGTTCAAAAAGTTGATGCTGATGCCTACTTGATTGGTGAATACATTGCTCAACAATTAGAACGTCGTGTTTCGTTTCGGCGCGTAGTAAGGCAAGCCATTCAGCGCGCTCAACGTGCTGGTGTCCAAGGCATTAAAATTCAAGTCAGTGGTCGCCTCAACGGGGCAGAAATTGCCCGGACAGAGTGGACTCGCGAAGGTAGAGTACCTTTACATACCTTACGCGCTGACATTGATTACGCTTACTGCACAGCCAAAACAATTTACGGGATTCTAGGAATCAAAGTATGGGTGTTCAAGGGAGAAATTATCCCTGGACAAGAGGAAACTCCCTCGGCACCGAATACACGCGATCGCGAACCTCGTCGCCGTCAACAACAGCGCCGTCGTCAGCAATTTGAAGACCGATCTAATGAAGGATAGAGGCGCTTAGGCTAGAGGCTAGAGGCTAGAAAAATACTAGACCCCAGTCTTTAATCCCTAATTCCTCATCCCTAATCCCTAATCCCTAGTACCTAGTCATGTTAAGTCCTAGAAGAACTAAATTCCGCAAACAACAACGCGGACGAATGGAAGGTCTAGCCCACCGTGGCTGTAACATTAATTTTGGTGATTTTGCTCTTCAAGCTCAAGAACCAGCCTGGATTACCTCTCGGCAAATTGAAGCCTCCCGGCGCGCAATGACCCGTTATATCCGTCGGGGTGGTAAAATCTGGATTCGGATTTTCCCCGATAAACCTGTAACCATGCGTCCAGCTGAAACCCGGATGGGTTCTGGTAAAGGTTCGCCAGAGTTTTGGGTAGCCGTAGTTAAGCCAGGACGCATTATGTTTGAAATCGCTGGCGTTTCTGAAGAAATCGCCCGTGAAGCTATGCGGCTAGCTTCCAATAAGCTGCCGATTAAAACCAAGTTTATTGTGCGTCCTCAACCACAGGAGCAGGAGTAGGTTATGCCTCTTCCCAAAATTTCAGAAGCTAGAGAATTAAGTGACGATAAACTGGCTGAGGAAATTATCACTGTCAAAAAACAACTATTTCAGTTGCGCTTACAAAAAGCTACAAGACAATTAGATAAACCTCACCAATTCCGCCACGCCCGACATCGCCTAGCCCAATTGCTGACTGTAGAATCAGAACGCAAACGGGCAACAAGTCAACCGACTACAGAAGAGCAATAGGAGATTATGGCAATCAAAGAACGAGTCGGCTTGGTCGTGAGTGACAAAATGCAAAAAACGGTGGTAGTCGCTGTGGAAAACCGCGCTCCTCATCCCAAGTACGGCAAAATTGTAGTTCAAACCCGACGCTACAAAGCTCACGATGAAGACAGTAAATGCAAAGTGGGCGATCGCGTGCGGATTCAAGAAACTAGACCTTTGAGTAAAACCAAGCGCTGGCAAGTCAAAGAAATCTTGAACACCAAAGCGACAACTTAATAGTTGTATAACAACTAACAACTCCAAAAGGGAGACCAATTGTGATTCAACCCCAGACTTTCCTTAATGTCGCAGATAATAGCGGTGCCAAAAAACTCATGTGCATCCGTGTATTAGGTGCTGGCAATAGACGTTATGGTTTTATCGGCGACAAAATTATTGCTGTTGTCAAAGATGCCATTCCCAACATGGCTGTGAAAAAATCCGATGTCGTCGAGGCAGTAATTGTCCGCACCCGTCACAACATCCGCCGGGATAGTGGTATGACCATTCGCTTTGACGATAACGCAGCTGTGATCATCAACAAAGATGGTAATCCCAGAGGTACACGGGTTTTTGGCCCAGTTGCCCGGGAATTACGCGATAAAAACTTCACCAAAATTGTTTCTCTGGCTCCGGAGGTGCTGTAATGGCAAACCGCAAGGAAAAGCCTAAAGTATTCTACAAAATGCATGTCAAAACTGGTGATACCGTGCAAGTGATTGCTGGCAAAGACAAAGGTAAAGTTGGCGAAGTGGTCAAAGCACTCCCCCAACTCAGTAAAGTCATTGTCAAAGGCGTCAACATTAAGACTAAACACATGAAACCCCAACAAGAAGGGGAATCAGGCCGGATTGTCACCCAGGAAGCTCCTATTCATAGCTCCAATGTGATGCTCTACTCCACCAAGCAAAACGTCACCAGTCGTGTTTGCTATACCTTCACCGCAGAAGGTAAAAAGGTGAGAAAACTGAAAAAAACGGGCGAAGTTCTCGATAGCTAAGAATTTACCCAACTTGAGATTTTAGATTTAAAATTTTTCATCTAAAATCCCCCATATCATCTTCCCTGACCAAGACCAGGGATAAGGACAAACAACTATGGCGACAACAAGACTCAAAACCTTATACCAAGAGACAATTGTCCCCAAACTGACGAGTCAGTTTGAATACACTAATGTTCATCAAGTACCGAAGTTAGTCAAAATTACTATTAACCGAGGTTTGGGGGAAGCGGCTCAAAATGCTAAGGCGCTAGAAGCGTCTTTAAATGAAATTGCGCTGATTACTGGTCAAAAACCAGTTGTGACGCGAGCGAAAAAGGCGATCGCCGGCTTTAAAATTCGGCAGGGTATGCCTGTTGGCATCATGGTGACCCTCAGAAGCGAGCGGATGTACGCTTTTCTCGACCGACTGGTTAGCTTATCATTACCCAGAATTAGAGACTTTCGGGGCATTAGTCCTAAAAGTTTTGACGGTCGCGGAAACTATACTCTGGGTGTGAGAGAACAGCTAATTTTTCCAGAAGTCGAGTACGACAGTATCGACCAAATCCGTGGTCTGGATATTTCTATCATCACTACAGCGAAAACCGACGAAGAAGGCCGCGCCTTACTTAAAGAAATGGGAATGCCTTTTCGCGATCAATAAGTTCATCTAAAGAGGGAACGATGGCGGCTAACGACACAGTTGCAGATATGCTGACGCGCATCCGCAATGCCAACCTGGCAAGGCATCAAACTACAAACGTGCCAGCCACAAAAATGACTCGTAGTATTGCAAAAGTACTACAAGAGGAAGGCTTTATTGCTGAATTTTCCGAAGCAGAAGCAGGGGTAAAACGTAACCTAGTTATTTCCCTGAAATACAAAGGTAAGAATCGTCAACCCCTAATTACTGCCTTGAAGCGAGTGAGTAAACCTGGTTTGCGCGTTTACTCCAACAGAAAAGAATTACCAAGGGTACTAGGTGGTATCGGCATTGCCATTATTTCTACATCCAGTGGCATCATGACTGACCGTGAAGCACGGCGTCAGAGCTTGGGTGGTGAAGTGCTTTGCTATGTTTGGTAGTCATTTAGTCATTTGTCATCATTAACTGACAAAAGACAAAGGACAAATAACAAAGGACAAAAGGTCATGTCTCGTATTGGTAAACGTCCAATTACAATTCCTGCCAAAGTGCAAGTGACAATTGATGGCACAAAGGTAGTAGTGAAAGGCCCTAAAGGTGAACTTTCTCGTGATCTACCTGCCAATGTCATTGTCTCCCAAGAAGGAGAAATCCTACAGGTAACCCGTCGGGATGAAACCCGTGTTTCTAGACAAATGCACGGTTTAAGCCGCACCTTGGTCGCCAATATGGTCGAGGGAGTTTCTCAAGGCTTTCAACGTCGTTTGGAAATCCAAGGCGTGGGTTACCGGGCACAAGTTCAAGGGCGAAATCTAGTTTTGAACATGGGTTTCAGCCACCAAGTGCAAATTGTTCCCCCAGAAGGCGTGCAATTTGCCGTTGAGAATAACACTAACGTCATCGTTACTGGCTACGACAAAGAAATAGTAGGCAACACAGCAGCCAAAATTCGTGCCGTGCGTCCACCAGAACCCTACAAAGGTAAAGGTATTCGCTATGCCGGTGAAGTGGTCAGACGCAAAGCTGGTAAGACTGGTAAGAGTGGTAAGAAGTAAACATGAAACTTACTCGTAGAGAATCAAAACAACGTCGCCATCGACGCGTTCGTGGTAAAGTTATCGGCTCTACAGAACGTCCCCGTTTAGCCGTATTTCGTTCCAATGAACATATTTATGCTCAGGTAATTGATGATACACAGCATCACACCTTAGTAGCAGCCTCAACTGTAGAACCAGATTTGAAAACTAATTTATCTACAGGTGCTACTTGTGAAGCATCAGCGCAAGTTGGCAAATTGATCGCAGTGCGATTGCTAGAGAAAGGAATCACCAAAGTAGTCTTTGATCGCGGTGGTAACTTATATCATGGTCGTGTCAAAGCCTTAGCTGATGCAGCACGCGAAGCTGGTTTAGATTTCTAAAGTCATTAGTCATTAGTCATTGGTCATTAGTCATTGGCTAAAGACAAAAGACAAATGACAAAAGACAAAAGACAACTGACTAATAGAGAGCATTTGATTATGGCAACTGGTCGTCGTAAAGCGAACCGCACAAAGAAAGAAGAAACTAACTGGCAAGAGCGTGTCATCCAAATCCGCCGGGTGAGTAAGGTCGTCAAGGGAGGTAAAAAACTTAGCTTCCGAGCGATCGTCGTCGTCGGCAATGAACGCGGCCAAGTTGGTGTAGGAGTAGGTAAAGCCTCAGATGTTATTGGCGCTGTGAAAAAAGGTGTAGCCGATGGCAAAAAACATCTGATTGATATCCCCATGACCAAATCCAACTCCATTCCCCATCCTATTGATGGTGTCGGTGGTGGTGCTAAGGTAATGATGCGCCCAGCTGCACCTGGTACTGGGGTAATTGCCGGTGGTGCTGTACGGACTGTTTTGGAATTGGCAGGGGTTCGTAACATCTTAGCCAAGCAACTCGGCTCCAATAACCCACTTAACAACGCTAGAGCCGCAGTGAATGCTTTATCTACACTACGTACTCTTTCTGAAGTAGCTGAAGATCGGGGTATTCCCATTGAAAAACTCTACATCTAGTAGAGTCGCCCTATCAGAGCTTTTGTGTAAACAAATACTAATTACATCATGAGACTCAACGATGTTAAGCCCCAAAAAGGCTCCAAAAAACGCCGCCGCCGTGTAGCTAGGGGTATCTCCGCTGGTCAAGGTGCTAGCGCTGGTTTAGGTATGAGAGGTCAAAAATCTCGTTCTGGTAGTGGTACTAGACCGGGTTTTGAAGGTGGTCAGCAACCACTATACCGTCGTGTACCTAAGCTTAAGGGCTTTCCGGTTGTGAATCGGAAAATTTACACTACGATTAATGTAGATAAGCTAGCCTCTCTTCCTGCCAATACAGAAGTAACTTTGGATTCCTTGAAAAAGGCAGGTATCCTTACTGCTTCTAAAGGCCCATTGAAAATTTTGGGCAACGGGGAATTGAATGTATCGCTCAAGGTACAAGCGGCAGCTTTTACAGGACAAGCTCGGAGCAAAATTGAGGCAGCTGGTGGCAGTTGCGAAGTCTTATAGTGAGAACGAAACCGCACTTTGCAAACTAGCTGCCAATGCCTGGTTCACAGTAAAGGTAGCATTCTATGATCAGTCGAGAAAAAGCCCCAACGGCTCAAGAAACTTTTATGCAGATGGCACAAGCAGCCGGACTGAGAGGTAGGCTGCTTGTCACCGTCGGTATTTTAATTTTGGTTCGCTTAGGCATCTTTTTGCCAGTACCAGGACTTGATAGAGCAAGGTTTGCCGAAGCAATATCGGGTAATAATGCCGTCTTCGGTTTGTTGGATATATTCTCTGGGCGCGGACTTTCCACTTTGGGAATTTTTGCTTTAGGGATTTTGCCCTTTATTAATGCGTCCATTATTATCCAATTGCTAACTGCGGCAATTCCATCTTTAGAAAATTTACAAAAAAATGAAGGCGAAGCGGGAAGGCGAAAAATTTCGCAAATTACCCGCTACGTCACTGTGGTTTGGGCAACTATTCAAAGTGTGGCTTTCTCGGCATTCTTCCTGCAACAATTTGCTTTAAATCCAGGTTTAATATTTGTAGCTGAAACAGCGATCGCTCTCACTGCTGGTTCCATGTTTGTCATGTGGGCATCAGAACTAATTACAGAGCGGGGAATCGGCAATGGAGCATCATTGCTGATTTTTGTCAACATTGTCGCTTCATTACCAAAAGCCTTGGGCGATACCATTGACTTGGTGCAAGTGGGTGGCAGAGAAATCGTTGGCCGCGTCATTGTCTTAGTCTTGGTCTTCTTGGCAACAATTGTGGGTATTGTTTTTGTTCAAGAAGGCATCCGTCGGATCCCGATTATTTCCGCGCGTCGCCAAGTAGGTCGTCGAGTATTGGCAGAGCAACGCAGTTATTTACCCCTGCGGCTCAATTCCGGTGGTGTCATGCCGATTATTTTTGCAGCTGCCATTCTGAGTCTGCCACTGTTAATCGCTAACTTTACCCGCAATCCGGAAATAGCAAATATAGTCAACACTTATCTTAGTCCTGGAGGATCTGGGGCTTGGGTTTATGCTCTGGTCTACTTAGTTTCCATCATTTTCTTTAGTTACTTCTATTCTTCATTGATTGTCAACCCAGTTGATGTGGCGCAGAACCTGAAGAAAATGGGATCTAGCATTCCGGGGATTCGTCCAGGAAAGGCGACAAGCGAGTACCTGGAGCGCGTCATTAATCGACTAACATTTTTGGGCGCGATCTTTTTGGGCTTTGTGGCTATTATCCCCACTGCCGTGGAAAGTGCTTTAGGTGTACCAACATTTAGAGGCTTGGGTGCTACTTCTTTACTAATTTTAGTAGGTGTGGCTATCGATACAGCAAAACAAGTCCAAACTTACGTTATCTCTCAGCGCTATGAAGGAATGGTGAAACAATAGTGACAGTGACGCGATTAATCTTCTTGGGCCCACCTGGAGCTGGTAAAGGAACTCAAGCTCAAACCTTAGCTGCACATTTAAATATTCCCCATATTTCTACAGGGGAAATATTAAGACAAGCAATGCAAGAGCAAACTCCTTTGGGAATTAAAGCTCAAAGTTATGTAAATAGCGGCGATTTAGTCCCCGACCAGTTAGTTCAGGATTTAGTGCAGGAGCGATTGCATCAACCAGATGTTAAATTTGGCTGGATTCTCGATGGTTTTCCCCGTAAAGTTACTCAAGCCGCTTTTTTAGAAAAATTGCTGGCAGAACTTCATCAGAGTAACGAAAGGGTCGTTAACTTGGATGCTCCAGACAATGTTGTAGTAGCACGTTTACTAGCTAGAGGACGAAAAGATGATACCGAAGAGGTAATTCGTCATCGTCTAGAAGTTTACCGGGCTGACACTGCACCTTTAATTGATTATTACGGCGATCGCCAAAAACTTTTGACGATTAACGGTGATCAATCCCAAGAAGAAGTCACTGATGAACTGCAAAAAATCATAGCTGACTAGGTAGAGCAATGGGAGTAGACAATTTATAACTTACTACTCCCAACTTTGGGGTAATGCCTCCGGCACGCCAAGACCGTACTGATTCACTACTCCCCCTCATAGCAAAATGCAAGTCAATTTTAGCTAAGATATATTAATAAATTGTTGATATATTTCTTAATTTGTGTTCTTTTGCAGATGAAGTGCTGCAACTGACTAAATAGGAGATTGTTGAGTTGAGGAAAAAACAAATTGTCTAAGCAAGATTTGATTGAAATGGAAGGCACTGTCACAGAGTCCTTGCCCAATGCGATGTTTCGCGTTGACTTGGACAATGGATTCAATGTCTTAGCACACATTTCTGGTAAGATTCGCCGTAATTACATCAAGATTTTACCTGGCGATCGCGTCAAGGTAGAGTTAACTCCTTACGACCTGACAAAAGGCAGAATTACTTATAGACTGCGGAAGAAATAGTCATATGTAGAGAATATTACCATAAAACCATCTTTTTGGGGTCTACCCAATTAATTAACTGAATTATTTTCCCTAAAAATGCTATAATTTACTATTTGGAGTCAACTAGAAAAGGCATGAAAGTCCGAGCCTCAGTCAAAAAAATTTGTGAAAAGTGTAACGTGATCCGCCGTCGCGGTCGCGTGATGGTGATTTGCGTCAATCCCAAACACAAACAACGTCAAGGATAGCACTCTGGCACATTTGAGAGTGAGGTGCAATACAGAGTGATTACCATCAAACGCTGCAAAGGCGATTAATCACACTTTTCTAACAGCAACTGCGATAACAATAGGGAGAAATTCATTGTGGCACGTATTTCCGGAGTAGACCTTCCACGCGATAAGCGTGTAGAAATTGGTCTGACTTATATCTACGGAATTGGGTTAACAAGGTCGCTGGAAATTTTAGCAGCTACAGGTGTCAACCCAGATACCCGCGTTAAAGATTTAAGTGATGCTGACGTAGCAGCGCTGCGCGGCGAAATAGAAAGCAACTACCAAGTTGAAGGTGATTTACGGCGCTTAGAAGCCATGAACATCAAACGCTTGGTTGACATTGGTTGCTACCGAGGTCGTCGTCAC
This sequence comes from Anabaena sp. CCY 9613, assembly GCF_963920895.1. Lineage (NCBI taxonomy): Bacteria > Bacillati > Cyanobacteriota > Cyanophyceae > Nostocales > Nostocaceae > Anabaena > Anabaena sp. CCY 9613. Next base: position 191,219 of record NZ_CAWUDE010000005.1, on the reverse strand, counting down.
CGCATGGGCTTACCAGTCAGAGGTCAAAGAACCCGTACTAATGCTAGAACCCGTCGTGGTAGAAGGCAGACAGTGGCTGGTAAGAAGAAGGCTCCAGGCAAATAAACTTTCAATGCTTGCTCTTCTGGCAGGCAAGTTTAACCTTAAATTCACTAAACAAATATGGCGAGACAACCAACTAAAAAAGGCGGGAGCAAAAAGCAGAAGCGGAACGTCCCCAACGGCATGGCCTACATTCAGTCTACTTTCAACAATAGCATTGTCACCATTACCGATCAAAATGGTGATGTGATTTCCTGGGCTAGTGCAGGTTCTAGCGGTTTTAAGGGAGCCAAAAAGGGAACTCCCTTTGCTGCACAAACCGCTGCTGAAAGTGCAGCCCGGCGGGCCATGGATCAAGGAATGCGCCAAATTGAGGTCATGGTAAGTGGCCCTGGAGCAGGTAGAGAAACCGCTATTCGCGCCCTCCAAGGAGCAGGACTGGAAATTACATTGATTCGGGATATTACCCCGATTCCTCACAATGGTTGCCGTCCACCGAAGCGCCGCCGAGTCTAGATGCAACCTGTTAAGTGTTTGGTCTACAAACTGTTTCTGATAACTTGAGCGACTAGAAGCAAGTCAGCTCTTCCTGTCGGGAGGGCTGGTAAACTTCAGAGCAACCAAATTAAATAAATGATATTTGCTCCTAAATAGCGATATCAAACCATCCTGCCATTAAATCCTGGCAGTTTAATCTACCTAGAGAAACCTAGGGAAACAAAAGTAAATTCGGGAGGCAATTGATTTGCCTGCTAGCAGCACCTTAAAAAAGGGAGGCTAATCCGTGGCGCAGTTTCAAATTGAATGTGTAGAGTCTAATACTGAGGAAAGTCGGAGCCATTACAGTAAATTTGTTCTCGAACCTCTAGAGCGTGGTCAAGGAACAACAGTGGGCAACGCGCTGCGGCGGGTTTTACTGTCGAATCTAGAAGGAACAGCAGTTACAGCAGTCAGAATTGCCGGCGTCTCCCACGAGTTCGCTACAGTTCCCGGCGTGCGAGAAGATGTGCTAGAAATCCTCATGAAAATGAAGGAAGTCATCCTCAGAAGCTATTCTTCTCAAGCCCAGATTGGCAGATTACTTGTGAATGGGCCAGCAACGGTCACCGTGGCACACTTTGATTTACCCAGTGAAGTCGAAGTAATAGATCCCACCCAGTATGTAGCAACCCTCGCCGAGGGAGGCAAGCTGGAAATGGAATTTCGGATTGAGAAAGGCAAAGGCTATCGCACCGTAGAGCGGGGAAGAGAGGAAGCTACTTCTTTAGACTTCCTGCAAATCGACTCCGTGTTTATGCCAGTGCGGAAAGTCAATTACAGTGTCGAAGAAGCCCGTGGAGATGGCTCAATTACCAAAGACCGACTACTGTTAGAAGTCTGGACAAATGGTAGTATCTCCCCCCAAGAAGCACTATCGTCAGCCGCTGGTATTTTAGTAGAGCTATTTAATCCATTAAAAGATATCTCACTAGAACCAACAGATACCGGTGCTGATATCCCAGACGACCCCACTGCCCAAATTCCCATTGAAGAGTTGCAACTTTCTGTGCGGGCTTACAACTGTCTCAAACGCGCACAAGTTAACTCTGTAGCTGACTTGTTGGATTTTACCCAAGAAGACTTGTTAGAAATTAAAAACTTTGGTCAAAAGTCAGCAGAAGAGGTAGTTGAAGCTTTACAGCGCCGCTTAGGTATTACTTTGCCCCAAGAACGAGGCTCTAAACACCCATAGGCCAATTTTTACTAAATTCATAGTGCATTATTATGCGTCACCGTTGTCGAGTAAAAAAACTCAGTAAACCAGCTGACCAGCGCCGTGCCCTGTTACGCGCGCTCACCACCGAAGTTATCCGTCATGGCCGGATTACTACTACTTTAATCAGAGCTAAAGTAGTGCGGAGTGAAGTGGATAAAATGATTACTTTAGCCAAAAATGGTTCCTTATCAGCACGTCGGGAAGCTTTAGGCTATATCTACGACAAGCAACTGGTTCATGCTTTATTTGAGCAAGCACCTAACCGATATGGCAATCGCCAAGGTGGTTATACCCGCATTCTACATACCGTCCCTCGTCGCGGAGATAATGCGGAAATGGCCATAATTGAACTGGTATAGTCATAATTTTAGATTTGGGATTTTAAATTTTGGATTAAATCTGAAATTGGAAATCTAAAATCGAGTTGTATGTTAGAAAGCCACCAGCCGACCCAAACCCATCGAGTAGCCCTAGTAATTCAATACTTGGGCACTCATTTTCATGGCTGGCAACGGCAAAAGCAACATCGTACAGTTCAAGAAGAAATAGAAACAGCCATCGCCACGGTGCTTGGTTATCATGTGACGTTACATGGTGCCGGGCGAACCGATTCTGGAGTCCATGCTGCTGCTCAAGTAGCCCATTTTGAAGCCACAGGTTTGATACCACCTCACAAGTGGGCAGCAATCCTTAACAGCTATCTGCCTCAAGATATACTAATAAAGGCTTCGGCTAGTGTCGATCACCATTGGCACGCACGTTTTAGTGCAGCTTATCGACGGTATCGCTACACCATATACACTGAAGATCGACCGAACTTGTTCGTTAGACCCTTTAGTTGGCATTATTATTATGCACCCCTGGATGAATGCTTAATCCAAGCTGCCCTAACACCCTTGATGGGGAGGCATCATTTGGCTGCATTTCACCGTGCAGGGTCAAAGCGATCGCATTCTTGGGTAGAGGTGCAAGCGGCAGAATGTCATCGCAGTGGGCCGTTTCTTCATATTGAAATTCAGGCAAATGGATTTTTATATGGCATGGTACGCCTGTTAGTAGGAATGCTGGTACAAGTAGGCTCTGGCCAGCGTTCACTTGCCAGCTTCACCGAACTCTGGAAAGAACAACGTCGGGAAGAAGTCAAACACGCTGCCCCCCCTCAGGGTTTGTGTTTATTAAGAGTTGGCTATCCAGACTTTCCCTTTCCCCTAGAGATTTGGTATGAAACCCTGCCAAAGTTGGTTTTTCCGCCGATTATTCCCAGGGAATATCCCCAACTAGATACCGTTGATCTCATTTCCACACCAGCAAGTAAAACAAAACCCCAATGAGTAAAACATACCTTCCTCCTCAAGCATCCCTTGAGCGTGAGTGGTACGTAGTAGATGCCACAGATAAACGCCTCGGCCGCCTCGCAACTGAAATCGCTATGATTCTCAGAGGCAAAAAGAAAGCCGAATACACTCCTCACATGGATACAGGTGACTTTGTCATCGTTGTCAATGCTGAAAAAGTAGCAGTCACAGGCAAAAAACGCAGTCAAAAACTTTACCGTCGCCATTCCGGCCGTCCTGGCGGGATGAAAACAGAAACCTTTGCCAAACTGCAACAACGCCTACCAGAAAGGATAGTAGAACACGCCGTCAAAGGAATGCTACCGAAAAATAGTCTCGGTAAGCAGTTGTTCACCAAATTAAAAGTCTACGCTGGGCCTACACATCCCCACGACGCACAAAAACCCAAAGAACTCAACATTAATACAATTCCTGGAGCAGAAAATTAATGGTAGTAGCCGAAGCAAATAGCGGTCGCGCCGTGTACTGGGGTACAGGCCGCCGTAAATCCGCCGTAGCACGGGTCAGATTGGTTCCCGGTGAAGGTAAGTTGACGGTCAACGGTAAGGATGGAGAATTGTACTTTCAATTCAACGCCAACTACCTAGGAGTCATTAGAAACCCTCTAGAAACTCTAGGATTGGAAAACGAATACGACATTTTGGTGAAAGCTGAAGGCGGCGGTTTAACCGGACAAGCTGATTCTATTCGTTTAGGAGTTGCTCGCGCCTTGTGTCAACTAGACCCTGAAAACCGTCCACCTTTGAAAATCGAGGGCTACCTAACTCGTGATCCTCGTGCCAAAGAACGGAAAAAATATGGTTTGCACAAAGCCCGGAAAGCTCCTCAGTACTCCAAGCGTTAAGGATTGGGCATTGGGGATATTGGGTATTGGGTATAGAAAAAATTCTTCCCTAGCCCCCAGTCCCTAGTCCCTCTTCACACCTAAAAGTTATAATTGATATAGATTCACGACAAAAAACATGGCTAAATCTGATATTCATCCCCAGTGGTATCCAGACGCTAAAGTTTACTGTAACGGTCAAGTTGTTATGACTGTTGGCTCTACCAAGCCGGAATTGCACGTAGACGTATGGTCTGGAAATCATCCCTTTTATACTGGTACTCAGAAGCTGATTGACACTGAAGGTCGAGTTGAACGCTTCTTGCGTAAATACGGTATGAGCAGTACTCAAGCTACAGACGAAACCCAAGAAAATAAGTAGCGGCTTGGCTCTGCTGTTAACGACGACCCTGCAACTGCTGGGTCGATTGTCATTTTTTGGCGAGCCAATTTGTTATTTTAAGGAGCGATCGCATTCGTCATGGCTGAATCATACTTACTAGATAAACTTACATCGGTTGAACAAACCTTTAATGAATTAACCCGTCGGCTGGCTGATCCTGATACTGCTAGCAATCCTGATGAGTATCAAAAAATCGCCAAGTCGCGTTCATCTTTGGAAGAGGTAGTAAATACTTACGAAACCTGGAAAACGGCTACTGAAGAATTAGTAGGAGCGCGTCAGGTACTCAAAGAGTCCAACGGTGACCCAGAGTTGCAAGAAATGGCAGCTTTGGAAGTAAAAGAATTAGAAGAAAAATTAGAATACCTAGAAACTCGGTTGAAGGTTTTACTCTTACCTCGCGACCCCAATGATGATAAAAACATCATGTTGGAAATTCGTGCTGGTACTGGTGGTGATGAAGCGAGTATTTGGGCTGGCGATTTACTGCGGATGTACTCCCGCTATGCTGAACTCCAGAATTGGAAAGTAAAACTAGTGAGCGAGTCACTAGGTGAAATGGGCGGCTTTAAAGAAGTAATCCTCGAAATTCAGGGTGATAGCGTTTACAGCCAGCTAAAGTTTGAAGCGGGAGTGCATCGCGTGCAGCGTGTACCTGCAACTGAAGCGGGGGGAAGGGTTCACACTTCTACGGCCACAGTAGCGATTATGCCAGAAGTGGATGATGTAGAAATTCACATTGATCCCAAAGATATTGAAATGAGTACAGCACGTTCTGGTGGTGCTGGTGGACAAAACGTCAACAAAGTGGAAACCGCTGCTGACTTGTTCCACAAACCCACAGGTATCCGCATTTTTTGTACAGAAGAACGTAGCCAGTTGCAAAACAAAGAACGGGCGATGCAAATCCTCCGGGCTAAACTGTACGAAATGAAGTTAAGTGAACAACAAGACGCTGTAACTTCCATGAGGCGATCGCAAGTTGGTACAGGGTCGAGATCAGAAAAAATTCGCACCTACAATTATAAAGATAATCGCGTGACCGACCACCGTCTAGGACAGAATTATTCTCTTAACCCTGTCTTAGAAGGTGATTTAGAAACGGTTATTCAATCTTGTATCTCTCAAGACCAGCAAGAACGTCTGGCAGAGTTAGCTAATTCTACTAATAACTAACTTGTTGCTGTTAAACTTCGTGGAAAACCGCTTGTGGCTCTGTATTTTTTAGCACATATAAGCGGTTTTCTAATGCTGCCTGTAATACATCTTGTATTTCACTAGGATAATGGTAATACAGAAATTCATACTTGATAAGGTAATTTAACCTCTTCCATTCCTTCAAAGTTTGGCAGCAGTAAATTAATTTTTCTACTTCCCTTTGCCAACGCGCAAAAATTCGATAGCTGAAAAAGCTGCTGCACACATTACCCTTTGTATCCCAATAAGAAATACATACTTGATGCTTGAGGTGGTGGATTTTTTTAACTTGCTTCACGTCATAGCCTTTAACTTTTAAAGCTTCTTTGACTTCTGCGTCGGAAATGTTCCACTGTTCTGGTTTAATCTTATTAGTGGCGATGAGGTTGCGACCTTGGCGGCGATACTGATTAACTTTACGTGACTTGCGGAACATGATGCACTCTTGAATTGATTGGCAGCAACACTGAAATGTTAAGTTGCGTAGTTATTCTAAAGTTTAAATTAAAATTGCTACCTTGCAACAATCATTTTAAATTATCAGTCACAATAAATCTTGTCAAGATAAAAGTTAAATTATCAGTTTTGCTGATTAAACTTGTAAATACAGTTGGCTAGCTATATAAGCAGTGAACATCGAAAGCAGAGAAAAACTTGTAGAAATCATCAAACTAGCTCGTGGTTCCATGAGTCAACGAGCATTTGGCAAGCTTTTAGGAGTTTCTGCTACTGCTGTTCAGTTGTGGGAAAAGGGTGTAAATGTGCCAGATACTGAATATTTGGCGAAAATCGCAGCGAGAGCGGGCTATACACTAGAAGAGTTACTCACCTGCTTGGATGGCAAACCAATACAAGAAACTTCAGACTTAAATTTGATTTTGAGACAAATTAAATATATGCCTCTGAGTCAAGTGGCTCAGATTGTTCAAGCTGCGGCCGAGAGATTGGCATCTGTGGCGGAAACATCTGGGGATGAGGCAAAGGCGAGTTAATTTGCAACTACTTAGATATGGACGAACCTTGTTTGTATGACCAAGACTTCTACGGCTGGACACAGCAGCAGGCGAAAGCTTTGGAGCAGAGGCGAGTCTTAGAATTAGACTGGCAGCATTTGCAAGAGGAAATTCAAGCATTGGGGCGACAGGAGTATCGGGAATTAGTTAGTCGTCTGAGTGTATTAATCGGTCATCTGTTGAAGTGGGAGTATCAACCCGAACAACGCTCTCGCAGTTGGTTTTTAACTATTCGTGAACAGCGTCGTGCTATCCATCGGCATCTACGACAGAATCCTAGTTTAAAGTCTCGAATAGCAGAAGCCTTATTAGATGGCTTTGAAGCGGGAATAGATTTAGCACTACGAGAAACTAACTTACCATTAAGAACTTTTCCAGAGCATTGCCCTTATTTATTTGATGATGTAATGGCAGACAATTTCCTTTGCGATACTCGCCAGGATTGGGAAGGATAATAGTGTAGAGGATGTCAGACAGACTAAACAACAGCAGCTTACTAGTGAATAGAAAGCGTGCAAAAAAGCATAATCTTGAGTTAATTTTTGTTAATATTGGAGACGGTGTTAGTACTCCGTCCTTCACAACCCATCCCCTACCTGAGAGAAACTTGATGCTGCGACTAGAACATATCAGTAAAATTTATCCCACAGGCGAGGTTCTCAAAGATATCAACTGGGAAGTCAAACCAGGCGATCGCATTGGCTTAGTCGGTGTTAATGGTGCGGGAAAATCTACCCAGCTAAAAATTATCACTGGGGAAATTGAACCTACCGCCGGTGAAATCATTCGTCCTGCTAGTTTGCACATAGCCTACCTCAACCAAGAGTTTGAAGTAGATCCCAGCCGCACAGTGAGAGAAGAATTTTGGCATGTATTCTCAGAAGCTAATCAAGTACAGATATCTCTAGCGCAAGTACAGCGCGACATGGAAACGGCGACACCAGAAGAACTAGATAAACTGATTGATAAGTTAGATCGCTTGCAGCGTCAGTTTGAAGCCTTGGATGGTTACGGCTTAGACGCACGTATCGGCAAAATCTTACCAGAAATGGGCTTTGATGCCGAAGATGGCGATCGCCTGGTGAGTGCTTTCTCTGGTGGTTGGCAAATGCGGATGAGTTTGGGTAAAATTCTGTTGCAAAAACCCGACTTGTTGCTACTGGACGAACCGACAAACCACTTGGATTTAGAAACCATTGAGTGGCTAGAAAATTACCTCAAAGGCTTGAATACACCAATGGTGATTGTCTCCCATGACCGGGAGTTTCTGGATCGTCTCTGCACGCAAATTGTGGAAACTGAACGTGGTGTTTCTACTACTTACTTAGGTAACTATTCAGCATATCTACAACAAAAAGCTGAAAATCAACTAGCACAACTCAGCGCCTACGAACGCCAGCAGAAAGAATTAGATAAACAGCAAACATTTGTTGACCGATTCCGCGCCAGTGCGACTCGCAGTACCCAGGCGAAAAGCCGGGAAAAACAACTAGAAAAAGTTGAGCGCATTGAAGCCCCCATAGCAGGGATGAAGACTCTGCACTTCCGCTTTCCTCCTGCACCCCGCAGCGGTCGAGAAGTAGTAGAGATTAAAGATTTAACTCATATCTACGATGATAAAATCTTATTCTTGGGAACAAGTCTCTTAATTGAACGAGGCGATCGCATTGCTTTTCTTGGCCCCAATGGTGCGGGTAAATCTACGCTTTTACGCGTAATCATGGGTATGGAACCACCCACAGAAGGCAGCGTCCAATTAGGGGATCACAATGTCATTCCTGGCTACTTTGAGCAAAATCAAGCCGAAGCTTTGGACTTAAAGAAAACAGTCATGGAAACTATTCATGATGAAGTTCCTGACTGGACAAATGAAGAAGTCCGCAGGCTTTTAGGACGGTTTTTGTTCACAGGGGATACAGTATTTAAGCCAGTAGGCGCATTAAGTGGAGGAGAAAAAGCTCGTTTAGCATTGGCGAAAATGCTATTACGTCCAGCAAATCTCCTGATTTTAGATGAGCCGACAAACCATTTAGATATTCCAGCCAAAGAAATGTTGGAAGAATCTTTACAGAACTATGATGGCACGGCGATTGTAGTTTCTCACGACCGTTATTTTATCTCTCAAGTAGCCAACAAAATCGTAGAAATCCGCGATGGTGAATTTCGCGTCTACTTAGGAGACTATCATTACTACCTGGATAAAATTGCCGAAGAAAAAGAACAAGCTAAGTTAGCTGCAATAGCCGCCGAAAAAGCTGCGAAAAAAGCTGCTAAAGCTGCCAAGTCTTCAGGAAAAGGCAAATGATAGAACTGCTCAGTAGTGGCCTTAAAAGGTCACTACTAAACTAATGGCTGATTGAGACAAGACAAGAATACACATAACAGTTATTAACATAGAAGATTAAGTTAATCAGCAGAAATTCACTTGCACTGGTGATTAGCAGTGGTATCATTCGGGTATTACAAAAAGTAAAGGGCAATTTCACTATGACCAAAGCACCTGTTGCTCCTGTGGTGCTAGTCATTTTAGACGGGTGGGGCTACTGCGAGGAGAAGCGAGGCAATGCTATTATGGCTGCTAAAACTCCAATCGTGGAAAGCTTATGGACAGCTTACCCGCACACCCTCATTAGCACATCAGGAAAAGCCGTAGGGTTGCCAGAAGGTCAAATGGGTAACTCGGAAGTTGGTCATTTGAACATTGGCGCTGGGCGAGTGGTACCCCAAGAATTGGTACGCATCTCGGATGCAGTCGAAGATGGTTCTATCCTCAGTAACCCAGCACTTGTCAAAATTTGTCAGGAAGTTCGCTCTGGTAATGGCAAGTTGCATTTAGTTGGGCTTTGTTCTGAAGGCGGGGTACACTCCCATCTCACCCATCTATTTGGACTACTGGACTTAGCCAAAGAACAACGAATTTCCGAAGTTTGTATTCACGCGATCACCGATGGTCGTGATACTGCCCCAACTGAGGGTGTAAAAGCCATCAAGCTGTTGCAGGATCGCATAGACAAAACAGGCGTTGGGCGTATAGTTACACTAAGCGGTCGTTATTACGCAATGGATCGCGATCAACGTTGGGATCGGGTCAAAAAAGCCTATGATGTCATGACCACAGATAATGCGATTGATAGCCGCAATGCGGTGGAAGTCTTAGAAGCATCTTACGCCGAAAACGTGAAAGATGAGTTTGTCAATCCAGTCCGCATTGCCCCTGGCTCTATAGAACCAGGGGACGGAGTGATATTCTTTAACTTCCGCCCTGATCGCTCTAGACAATTGACTCATGCTTTTATGAGTCCCGAATTTACAGGCTTTGCCAGAGAACAGATTCAGCCACTTTCCTTTGCTACTTTTACTCAGTACGATTCAGAACTACCTGTAAATGTAGCCTTTGAGCCGCAGAATCTGAGTAATATTTTAGGTGAAGTGATTGCTAATAATGGTTTGCAGCAGTTTCGTACCGCTGAAACCGAAAAATACGCCCACGTCACCTATTTCTTTAATGGGGGACTAGAGGAACCTTTTGTTGGGGAAGACAGAGAACTTGTTAGTAGTCCGATGGTGGCGACTTACGACAAAGCCCCGGCGATGTCAGCAGAAGCAGTTACAGATGTGGCGATCGCCGCTGTTAAAAAAGGCATCTATTCCCTCATAGTGATTAACTATGCTAACCCAGACATGGTAGGGCATACTGGTCAAATAGAAGCCACAATTACAGGTATTGAAACAGTCGATCGCTGTTTAGGTCGCCTACTCACCAGTATTAGCAAAGCCGGAGGTACAGCACTGATTACTGCCGACCACGGTAATGCAGAGTATATGCTAGATGAAGAAGGTAATCCCTGGACAGCTCACACGACTAATCCAGTTCCCTTCATCTTAGTGGAAGGAGAAAAAATCACTATCCCTGGACATGGTACCAATGTCGAACTACGAAGCGATGGCAGACTAGCCGATATTGCTCCCACCATTCTAGAGATTTTGCAGCTACCCCAACCGTCAGAAATGACCGGGCGATCGCTGTTGGAACCAGCAGGATATGACGTGCAACGCAATCGGACTCCGGTGCAAGCTGGGATGTAAAAAAAGTTGGGAGTAAAGAGTGTTCTCACTTTTAACTCCTGACTTCTCATTGTGTGTTGGAAAACTTGTTATAAATGAGATTGTTACCATGACAGCTACTAATATTGTTCAAGGCATTTGGGCGCTTTCCGCCATCGGTTTAATTATTTTGGTACTGCTACACAGCCCTAAAGGTGATGGTATTGGTGCCATTGGTGGACAAGCCCAGTTATTTAGCAGCACCAAGAGTGCAGAAGACACCTTAAACCGAGTTACATGGGCGCTGACAGTGATTTTTATGGGATTAACCGTAGTTCTCAGTGCTGGTTGGCTACCTTAGTCAAAATAGGGAAATAGGAACATGGGCAACAAAACTCAATACCCAAAACCTAAGACCCCCAAAAATTTAATAACACAACGATTTATAGCAGTTCTTGCCTTAATTATTGGCATAGGACTGCTAATTATTTTTACTGATTTTCCATCTCATGCTGTAATACAAAACACACAAATAGCAACCCATCCCCTCCCGCCCAAACTGGTGCAATGGCAAGATCACACCAACAGTGGTGACTACTTTTCCCAAGTAGAAAAAACACAAGTGGGTTATTTAGTCTGGTCAAAATTTCCCGTGCAAATTTACGTGGAACCACCCCCAGTTGTTAGTAATATCCAGGCTCAAGTATGGGTTAATAGTGTTTTACAGACTGTGCAAGAGTGGAGTATTTATTTGCCTTTGGTGGTAGTTGAACAGCCAGATATAGCTGATATTACGATTCTGCGAAAAGCGCCGCCGCTGCAATTTTCCCGTGGTGAGATTCCTCGTGCGCGTTCTGCTCAAGCTACTTATGAGTTATACACAAGCCAGAATATTTTGTCTCATCGCTTCACCATTCTCTTAAGTCCCAGCCAAACAGGTGTGTATCTGCAAGCAGCAGCCCGCCACGAACTCGGTCATGCTTTAGGAATTTGGGGTCATAGTTCGTCACCTACAGATGCTTTATACTTTTCCCAAGTTTCTCACCCGCCGCCTATTTCTCCTAGAGACATCAATACTCTCAAGCGGGTTTATGAACAGCCGACTAATTTGGGATGGTCTTTAAAAAAGTATGGTAACTAGCTAGGCGATCGCTTAAGAGTGGGCATAGGCCACCCTCATGTTTGAGAATATCTTTTGGTGCGAGGGGAATTTCCTAAAATGAGATCTTTCTCCCTCAATATCACACTTGAAGACTTTGAATCAGATTAGTATGCTTGCTGTTGTCCATGTTTAACAATCATTCACTGATCCAAACCTCTACTTTAAGAGTTAAGGTATATCCGCCATAAGTTCTAGTTATACGGGTAAAATATGATTTTTGACGATAAATTAGACAAATTTTCTACGAAATGCCTGTCAGTAAAAATTAATCTCAATATTCATAATTGCAATTTTTCTTAACTTTCAGCAGGGATATAGTACAATGTTTTGCTATCCCATTTGCAAGTTGTTAGTAGACTGTGGGGTGGGCAGGGCCCACCTTAATTACTAAACGCGACGCAGATTTAGTAGTTCTTCAGGAGAAGCCAGCATATCAATCGCTACGAAGAAAATTTTACCTTGGGGATTAATTAAGAACCGCCAAGCAATGTTCATACCTACAGTCACACCGAACCAAGGAGTTTGGACAACACCTGTAATTTTAAGTTGCTTAGAGCCATCGGGCTGATCCTCACAGATACCCTGTTTGGGCATCATGTTCAGTCCTTGTGCTTCTGAACGCATGTATTTAGTGATTGCTTCATGACCCACAATTGGTTTCTGGAATGGTGGTTGCAGAGCGCCATCGGGAGTAAATAAACTGATAGCTTTATCAAAATCGTCTGCATTCATGGCTTCAATGTAACCCAGTACAGCAGGTTCTGTAATGCCATCAATCTTGACTGAGGAAATAGATGGAGCAGTACGTTGGAATTCTGGTTCTGCAACGGCTTTGGGATAGCTGCTGGGGCCAAGCTCAGAAGTATCGAATCCCATGTTGACTACAGTGTTACGCAGCACTGTAATTTGCTGACCTGGGTCCAGTTTTTTGGTTGCTTCTAATACAACTTTCACACCAGGAGACATCTGATAACCACTAGGAATGGGAGCAACCACACCCTGCTTCATCAACTCTCCTAACTCGTACCAAAAAGCTAATTTGGTATTTACACTGAAAAATCCATAAGAACGGCTGATGGGAGCATCGGCGCGTCTAGCAAGGTCTCGCATGACTTCGGTTTGCTCTTCGGGAGACATTTGCTTAATTTGGGTGAGCAAACTTTCTGCTAGTTGCAAACGTGCAGCACCAGGAGCAGCAGGAGTAATTGTCTTTCCCATTTCTGTGTAGGCGTACCAAAGATAAGCTAATTGGTCATCAACACCAAGTTGATCAAATAAAGCTATGGTCGCAGGAATCGGGCTAGGAACTTGAGTGTTAGAGAAAATATTTTGAGCGGACTCGATAGTCAAAGCCATAATTCTGAATTTCCCAAATATTTGTTTACTAATTAGCTGCTTTCAAAATTCTTACAAAGAACCTGAAAACTGAGACTTCATTCATCCAAAACCTTTAGTGCCAACAGGCACACCAAAGCAACTCAAAGCTGTTTGTGAAGATGAGTTTTTTTCACATTCAACTCAGTTTAGGAGCTACCTGATTTGTACTTTCAACACTACAGGTTTAGATTTTATGTAAAGGAGTGTAACAATAAACCTTAACTTTTGTAAAGTTATTTTACAAAATCATGACATATTTGGCTACATCCAACCTGCCACACACTATCGTGATCAATATTTTTAAAACATTAGGGTGGGTAACAGCCCTAGCCAATCCTATTTAATACATCAGCTAACTTAATCAATACTAATTGGCTTGTGTTTAGGCTCTGCGACTAAGCGGGACGGGCCACCCTGCTAAAACTTCGCGGTATAATTCTTCTAGTAGAGTAATATTTTTGCTGAGGGTATAGCGTTCTAAAACACGCTGTCTGGCTTTTTGCCCCAGCAGAGTTGTTAATTCGGCATGGTCTTGAAACAGTGGTAAAAGGGTTCTTAATTGCGATCGCACTGTCTTAGTATTGAGGACTATACCTGCTCCTCCCTCTAATACTTCGCCATCTGCTCCTACATCTGTGGCTAAACAAGCTATTCCAGATGACATTGCTTCTAATAAAGATAGAGATAAACCCTCTACCAATGAAGGTAAAATAAATACATCTGCACCCCGTAAAATTTCGATGCGGCGGCTCTCATCGGCAATAAATCCCAACCAGAAAATACCAGATTCTGAGCCATAAAATGTTTCCAAGGAAGACTTTAAAACACCATCCCCCACAATCAGTAATTTACTACTAGCCCTCATTTGTGACTGCTTCCAAGCACGCAGGAGAGGTTCGACATTCTTTTCTGATGCTATGCGACCTTGATAAACAAACAAACGTTCGGCTTGAAATTCTGCTTTGATTGTGGAATGTCCCGGGGAATACTTATCCGTATCGACTCCATTGGGAATTACAGCTATTTTTTCTTCGCGCACACCCATACGTGCTAATAATTCCCGCTGAATTTGGGAAAAGACAATTACGCGATCATAGTTACTCAAAAAAGGTGCATATAGTTGATAAGCTAAAAGCTGTGTCCCGGATATAAATTTTGCCCCCTTACCCGCAAAAGGTGTGTGAAAAGTGGCAATTAATGGCAGATTTAATTGTTCACAAATTTCTGGAAGCACAAAATCTAAGGGAGATAAAGTTAGGGAAGCATGAACTATATCTGGCTTGATTTCCCTGAGAGACTCAGTTAATAGCTTAGTCGCTTTAAAAGTGGGAATTGTATAAACCTGGGATTTATAAATGAAGGGTAAAGATACTTCTTGGAAATTTGGCCAATTGTCAGGTGCAGATTCTTCTTGAGCAAAGTGGAGAAAACTGACTTGGTGTCCCCGGTCTAGCAAAGCATTTGTAATTTCTCTACTGTAGGTGACATTGCCACAAAAGGGTGATTTCTTTCCAATCCAGGCTATACGCATTCTTTATTAGCTATCAGAAAAGCGGGTTTGATATATCAGTTTTGTATTGCTTAGTGACGTAATCTTTTCTCTTGTTTGTTTGGCATAAAAGTTTGCCATTTATTGGTTAATTAACCAATGTTTTTCATTATTAAGTTAAGCGCATTTTATAAATTTGCCTTATAGTTAATGCTTATGAAATTCTTAAAAAATATAGTTTAATAACAAATTAGCCTTGCTCATATCAAATCGATACTTAGCAAGTCTAGGCTATGTTTTCACTGAGTTCAGTCTAGCACGAAAGCCAAAAATTTTATTAAACTCTTCAGACTCCTATTTGATTGTTGTCGGCTTAGTCTGCCCTATGGGCGGAGAAACTTCGTCATGCATATCCCTTTTGTGTGTTTTATATTTGTGTTTCCTACCTCTATGAGTGAATTACTATAGTGATATTTAAAAGTTGGAGAATCATAGTTCCTGGAAGTCTGAAAAACTACTGTTGGTAGTTATACCAAGTTAATATACCTCCGAAAAAAACAATCATAGCTAACGCCACAAAAACTGCTTGTAGTCCAATAAAGGTTTCGGCTAAACCAGCTAATGCCAAGGGTAAAGAAAGGGCAATATTAATGACATTATTTTGCAATCCAAAAACTTTACCACGCATTTCTGGTGGTGTTTCTGTTTGGATAGCTGTCTGCATGGGAATACCGATTAGCGCCCCAAACATACCTAGCAGAGCCACTAACATCAGAACTATCCATAGCTGTGTTGTGAATACAGATAAACCAGTTAAAGATCCTGCCATGCCGAAACAACCCCAGAGACTCAGTTTGCTATAAGAGAAGCTCTGTCCAAATTGTCCCAGAATAGTGGCACCCGTAGCAATTCCCACACCACCAGCTGCTAGTAAAAAGCCAAACTGTGATGCTTTTAGGTTAGGAATTATTTCTGCCATCCGTACAGCTAAAACAGTTAAGGCGGCGAAGACAGAAAATAAAATAGTCAGTTGGAGTAAAGCATTACGGACACGATGATTGGCTTTGAGGTAAGAAAAACCATCGCACAAGTCTGAGAATACATGGGGGAATTCTTTATCGGGAGCATGGGGTTTTTCCTTAGTCGCTAAGAGTAATAAAATGAAACCAGCGATCGCATAACTACCACCGACTAAAAGTTCCTTTCCTAAACCACCACTACCACCGACTTGCAGCCACAGCGTATCGGCCATTGCTAATAGTGGTTCCCCAATGGCGAATCCCACAATCACCGATGCCATCATCGTTGTCGTATACAGAGAATTAGCCGAAAGTAAATGCTGTTCTTCCACCACCAAGGGAATTGCTGTTTGTTCTGCTGGAGCAAAAAACTGTGTCAGTGTGGAAACCAAAAAAGTCACACCCAAAATAATGACAAAGCCCACAGGTAATATACCGATGGGTTGCCAATCATGAGTTAACCACAACAAGAAGGGAATTGACAAAACCAAAATGCCGCGCCAAGCGTTAGTGGCTACGAGTACAGTCTTTTTTGACCAACGATCTACAAACACACCAGCCACTGAACCAAACAGTACGGCGGGAATAGTAAAGGCCATCATTAAAGCTGATACCCAACCGCTAATGCTTTGATTAGTCCCTTGAAACTGAGAATTAATCAAGGCAATCATCAGTACTAAATATACTTTATCTGCCAGTTGACAAAAAACTTGTCCACCCCAAAGAGCCAGGAAATTAGGATTTTTGAGTACAGGTAAAAACCCCTGATCTACGACTTTCACTCTTGCTGTTTCACTACCATAACTAGAGCCATTTAAGTTTGCTGGTTCTTTTTCTGGGGTAGTGGTAATTGGTAAAGTTTGTTTGTGGCCATTTGTTTTATCATTAGTTAAGTGATTTTCAGTTTGAGGACTTTCTGATGACCAATTTCCATCATTTTCAGTAAATTCTTGCGGTTGCTTTTCTTCGCTATTAATATGATTTTTTGTAGATTTAGGAACAGCACTCAAGTGATTCTTGAATGTGGGTTCTGATGCCCTCTTCTGTTTTTTAGCGTGGCTGGGGGATAAAGGTAGGATTTTTCTATCCAAGTCAGACGGTTGCATCATGTTTAGTAGCAAAATAAGAATCGATCAAACTAGCAGAGCGAATAGGGCGACCTAAATGATATTGAGCATATTGGCGCAAAATTTGCTCGACAGATAACCAGCCATCATTGCTGGCGGCATCTACTTGCATTATCTCTGGTTGTGACAGCTGTTGGAGCATAGATAGTTCTGTAGCATCCAAGCGACAAGAAATTACGGGGATGTCTTGTTGATGAACAACTGTGCGGTAGCCTGGTTGGGGATGATGATCTGATGAAATGAGGTTGGGCTTTTGCTGATCTGTTCGCAAACTTTCCCAAGCCTGTAAGCAGACTGTACCACCAGCCGACACACTAAATCCTACCCGCCAGTTGGGGTCTGTAAAGTCTGGCGTTAAAGAGTTCTCAGTCAGACAACAGACTTGGACTTGGGGTGTTAGTCCGGCTAAAGCTAAAAAATGAAACACTCCGTGAGCTAATTGAGCATAAATACTTGATGTATCAGTTTGGGGCAATGCTTCCAACCGATGAAGATGTTCATTAAGTAACTCATAAAGTTCTTCTTGGGGTTGTTCACTCAAAGCCTGACACAGCACTATTTCTGCTAAATATTGCCCAGCGGCCAACTTCCCTAAATCTTTAGCTAGACCGGGATAAGTTTTTAAAGTTTGTGCTTGAGTAATTTTATCGAGCGATCGCCCTTTGGCAATCAGTAGCTCATTCACTACAAACATCCCACTCCTACCACCTAGGCTTGAGTTTTGCTTGCGGGCCCCCGGTGCAACAGCTCTAATTAAACCGAACTCTCGTGTCAAAATTGTGACTATCCTGTCCGATTCTCCTAGTACCTGGGCTTTAAGATTAATTCCAGTTGCTTTATAGGTTCTACTCATTTAGTTATTAGTCGTTAGTCATTGGTCATTGGTTATTAGGTAAGGAAAAATAATCCATGACAAAGGACAAAAACGAATGACTATTCACCTTTTTCCAGATTATCGCGCTGGCGGATCAAATCGATACTCCGAGAGGTACCTAATCTAGACGCACCAGCTAAAATTAGCTCTACGGCTTGATTGTAGGTGCGAATTCCCCCCGAGGCTTTAATTCCTACCCTGTCCTTTGCAACTTCTTTTAATAGCCGCACATCCGCTACAGTGGCGCCGCCATTCCAACCTGTACTGGTTTTTAAGAATACCGCCCCTGCTTCCATAGATATTTCCGCAGCGAGTTTCTTCTCCGCATCTGTCAGCAGGTTAGTTTCCAAAATTACCTTGACTGTTTTTCCTGTTTCTTCACAAATTTCGGCAATCTCGCGGTGAACTGCATCAGTTTTGCCAGCTTTTAACCAACCTAAGTTGATCACCACATCCAACTCAGTAGCTCCGTTTTCCACAGCTTCTTGAGCCTCATACAGCTTAACTGCTGAAGTTGTGGCCCCAATAGGAAAGCCGATGACAGTGCAAACTTCGGGCTTCTTGCCATGAAGGAGTTCTGCTGCTTGCTTCACATAACAGGGGTGAAGACAAACCGCCGCAAAATTAAATCTGTCTACTTGTTTACACCATTCTTCAACCTGCTCTGGAGTAGCCGTTGGTATCAGCAGGGAGTGATCTATAAATGGCGCAATATCAATATTTGAATAGTCTGCTGCCATCTTGTCTTGGGTCAGTGATGGATTATTAAACTTTATAAAAAATTAAGACATTTCTTATATATATATTAAAACACATTTATTACGCATTTAGCTGGAAAACAATACCGATAGCCTCAGATCCCCAAATTGTTCAAATCGGGGATCTTTGAGGATTGCTATAGTTATGGCTGAATAATTATGAGTATTTTAAATAGAGACTATTACTGCCTATTTGCAAAGAAATTTAAAATACTTTGAGCTAATGCCTTTGATGCCAAATATGGGACACCATTACCAATAGTTTTAAACATATTAGTCAGTGACATATCCTCTGGAAGGACGAAATTTGCAGGTAAAGATTGGATAGCTAAGGCTTCTGCTACAGAAATTCGCCGGACTTTATATGGATGTAAATGTACTTCATTATTACCATAGCAAGCAGTTGGCGAATAACGCCATCTATGCAGACGTTTGAATGATTTTTTAGTATCATCTCCTTCATCAACAACAGCAAATTTGGCAATGCCTGCTCTTGGTTTAAAATAATGTTGAGCATGAGGATGATTCAACACGTTATTTTTGATAAACCAGTATTCAACTGTTAATTCTTGAGGTATATCCTCAGGGCAAGGTAGTAGGGAATTTGCTTTAAACGGTTCGCTTTTACACCAAGGGTAAGCAAAAACTTTTTCTTGAGGATATAAAATATTATTTTCCCAATTAAAATAGTCTTTAGTTATTAGCTTATTTTTAATTAAACTATCTCGAAAACCGACGAGAACAATTCTTTCTCTATTTTGAGGTACACCGTATTCAATAGCATTAATTAAGCGTTCTGTTAATATATAGCCTGTTTGGATTAATTTTTGTTTTAGTGAATCAAAAAATAATCTGTGTTTTTTCGTTTGCCATAAACCTTTAACATTTTCAAATAAAAAGAAATCTGGCAAATTACAACAAATTAATTCAATATATGCAGCCGAAAGTTTGCCATTATCTCCTAAATGTCCTTTATTTTTTCCTCCAACAGAAAAGTCAGGACAGGGAGGCCCACCAATAAAACCCACAATATTGTGAGATTTACGGCAATCTTTGACTAATTCATGTAGACGTTTTGCTTCTAATCCCGCAATAAGTTTGCTAACGTCTGCTGTTTCCCCGTCATCATATCCATATTCTGGCTGAGGTAATTTCAGTACTTCCCGCGAATAACGGTATGCTGCTATGAATGGTTTAAATATTTCATTGACATAAACAATATTAAAGCCACTAGTTTCAAATCCTAAATCGAGGAAGCCTGAGCCAGCAAAAAATGAGAAAATAGCAGGGCGATCGCTCATTCACAAACTGAATAAATTAGCAGAATCATCTTAAATTATGGCAGATGCATTTAAAAATTATTCTCACACAAAGCCGCCAAGACGCTAAGAAAAAGTTTGCCCTTTGCTCGCTAGTTGCTACAAGTCAGGGAAGCCGGCTAACGCACTGGCTGGCCTTTGGGCGAGATTATCCCACAACTTCAGACTGCGCCTCTGGCAATAAACGCTTTACACCTTGGTTAACAAAACCTTGCAAAAAACCAATTTGCTGGTTTCGCTGAAAGACGTTTTGCAAGGTTTGCCGCAATTTTTCCAGATTTAAAGCATTTCCCGAATCTATCGCTACTTCCTGTTGCTCAAAATATTCAACTAAACTTAACCCTGCTACCCTGGTGAGATAAGCAGCACTTACACCTTGTACTACACCACCAGCAACGAAGGTGATGGCATTACTTTTGAGAACAGTACTAATAGCTTTTGTAGACAGTTCCACTAAACCCAACTTCAGCATTAAACTTCCCATTGTTCCTGCTATAGTTTGGGCCTGTTCTAGGGAAAACTTCTGCTGATAGATATTACCTAAATCCATAACCATCTGAGCATTAATGGCCGCAGTCGCCAGAATATCTAGTGCTGGTACTGGGTTTGCAAAGGCCGCAGCCGCAGTTATCCATTGATATTGTTCAATAATTGGGGTGCTGCGATCGCGTCTGGTTCCATTCAAGAAACTTTTTGCTTCGGCTTTCAACAGCTTGGCTTTTCTGGTGGTAGTTGTCCACACCAGTTGTTGTCCTTGCTGCGCTAAAACTGCATTCAATTGCTGTGTTAACTGCTGAATATCTGCTTCTGGTTGTTCCATCCACTCTTGTACAGCACCATCAGCTTCATGCTTGCGGACTTTGATGGGGATGGGAGAGGACGCAGTTGCAACTACATTTTCCTGCATTCGCTGTTTTAATGACAGCAAGACACTAGCACGTTCATCTGCTAAATACTGGTCTTGTTTGTTGAAAACTAAAATAGCAGGCTGACTGGCTGCTTTTAACTGCTGTAAAATTTGAAATTCTGAGTCTGTCAAATCACCGTTTGTCAGGAACAGCACAAAATCAGATTGTTGGACTTCTGCTAAAACAGTTACATCTGAGTTTTCACCCGCTTCTCTAAATAAAGGTGGTGTTTCCCATAAGCTGACTTTTCGCTGTGTTTCTTGCCAAGTGCTAGACTCTAGTACTTGAATTAAAGTGCTTTTACCTACAGATTTACCACCAGTTACAGCTACTTTAATTTCTTGCCTGTCTAACTCTAGCCGCAATTGGGCAACTTGTTCTCGCAGTATCTCTAAGGCTGTATGGTTTTCTGCTTCTTGTGCTAATTGGTTAATTACGGCTTCCGTTTTAGCGATCGCACTTTCCACCGTTTCTCGATCTACAACAATACCATCTAGCTGTTCTAAACTATTTTTCGGGCGATTTTTCTGAAATAACCACAAACCGCCGCCCACAGCCAAAGCACTAAATAAACCAAACTCACTCAGCTGCACTAAGGAATCATGCCAGCTTTGTAATATCCACAGGGAAAAGGATAGTCCCAATCCTCCCACTAAAATCGGTCGTCGCAACTTCACAACCATTTTTCTCCACGCTTTTTGTCAGGTTTCTCTTTCAGAATAGATCAAAATTCTGCTTCTCCATGTTTGATAGGCGAACAGACACACTTTTCTTCACCTATTTCTTCACCTAAAGGTGGCAATATTAACTCCCAAGCTTCACGATATTGTGCAGAACGAGGTTTGCGCTGTCGTTTGTTAGTTTCGACAAGGTGTATCTCGCTACCATAATCTATGAACACATTTACTGGGAAGATATAAAACAAGTCAAGTTTTTCTATATATACCAGAGCAAAATCAAAGTCTGATTGCTTGTATGCTGCTCGGATCATTATCCGCCGATTTGTTTTGGTGCGGCGGTTATCTACAACATAATTACCAGAAGGCTCATCCAACCAAGCGTACTTAACTTGAATTTTTACTAAATTCCCTTCTACATCAAATACTAAATCGTAAGGTAGCCGATCGCCTACAGGTTTTAAAACTCCCCAACCACGCTTTAGGGCATGAAAAACAGCAGCCTGTTCTGCTATGTCTCCTTTCAGCTTTGTGTCCATTTGCTCACAGCTAATCATCGGCATAAAACAAAACCCTGGAAACTTTTAATTTCACAGGGTTTTGTTTTGTCTTTTATTTGGTGGCGGGAAGTGGATTTGAACCACTGACCTTCGGGTTATGCTTACCAACTACAGTTTTCACTGCCCGGATATTCCGGTTTGTGGTCTGGACTGTCCCTTCACCCTCGTCTTGTTAATCACGTTAGGGTGCCTGCCTTCCAGTCTCTACACCTTCTCCATTTCTGGAGCTTGGTTCGGGATTACCGCGCTAGTGGTTTCCCCGAGTTTGACAGGTAATCATACGCAAGTTTCTTCGCGTACCGCCCACTTTAAGAACAACTAATAAGCGCTTAGTGCTTCTTAAACTTCGAGCCCGACGAGCTACCAGACTGCTCTATCCCGCGTCGTTTCTTGACCTCTATAGTATAACCACAAAGTCAGAAGTTTGGCAACTATAAAAGCGATAATTCTCCAACTACCTCTAAACGCTTGTATTTACCCAGTGTCATAAACTTTTCTGAGAGGCTTTCGGCGGCGCTGGGACTAATCCAACCCATCTGCTGAAGTAAGTGGATAGCCACGGCATATTTGGCCCGTTTGGCTCCATCAATGACTTTAATGGTCAATCCCATGCCTTCGCCCAATCTGCCAATACATTGCACTCCTTCGGCACCAGATTTACTTACCAGTTCTCCAGGAGCTAAACGCATCAGTTCTGTATCAAATTCTCCTTCTCCGGCTACCATTGCTGGATGATGAGTCATGGCACGGACAATGCGCTCCATATCCACATTGCTACTAGAAGCTAGCAGTGCATACAAAGAAGCCATTTGACTGATTTGCATGAGATAAGTGGGTGCGCCGCAGTCGTCGTGGGCGCTGAGAAATTCCTCGGCAGGCATCCGCAGTAATTCGGCTACTTTGCCCAAAATTAACTGCTGTATGGGGTGCTTGCGTTCCAGGTAGTTATTTAAAGGCCAATGGCGTTGCTGACATACGGCTAACATGCCCGCATGTTTACCAGAGCAATTGTATTCCAATGGGCTTTTTTTACCTTCAGGAATCGGACATTGGAGTGCGGAGGGGTCAAGGTCGGCGCGCCAAAGAATATTAAATGCCTGTCTTACCTGTTCTATTGTGCCTTTGTGGGAACTGGTAATGATGGCTAAGTCGCGATCGCTTAGATTGTAGCGCTCCAGTGTGCCTGTGGTGGTGACTGCGAGTGCCTGAAATGGTTTGAGTGCGGAACGGACAAATGCCGCTGTTTCCGAGTTCCCGGCCACGGATAGAACCCGCCCCCGTTCGTCGCAGACAACAGCTTGGACTATATGCCTGGATTCTATAATTCCTTCCCGCAACAACCGGACTTCCAGGGCTGTGGCTTGAGTGCGTTTTCCCATTGTCATGGGTTAATATTTATTACCTTTTTTGATTAATTAGCCCCTAGTCGTTGGCAATTAGCGATTCTAATCACCAATGACTAATGACGATTTACGACAAATGCCAAACTATAGTACCAATAAGAAACATTCCCGCCAAGCCAGCAAAGGTAAATTGTAACCGCTGGAGAATCGGCTTAATTTCGTATGTCACAATTAGGCGATCGCGTGTTATGACTTCTTGTGGCTTAGTCCAAGTTTGGCCGTCGTACCAGCCTGACTCTTCATAAAATACTGTCGGATTGTAGAGGCGATCGCGTACATAAAGCCAGCCCAAAAACAACCGCACTAGTACTAACACCACTCCTACACTCGCTCCGGCGGCACCACAGAGGATGAAATGGACAAGCTGTTTGTGTGGGTGAAAACTGGCTGCTGCTACTGGCCCTGCTATTAGCCACGATAAACTCCAAATCCAAATTATTTTTGTGATGTAATCTCGCCAATCTAAGATGCAATCACAAAATAGCCAGGACGTTTTTAACTCTTCGTATTCATTGAGCGGTTGTTGGTCTGTGGGAACTGGGCAATTGGAAACCGAAGACCTAATCATGTTGGCTTACCCTCACCGTCATCAACATTTGGTAGGGAAATACGTTCTGCATGAACCCAGAACGCTTCTAAATTATAAAACTCCCTTTCATTTGGCATCATGATATGAACGATGACTTCGCCATAATCTAGTAGTACCCAACTACCCTCGGCTTTTCCTTCTGTCCTTAAGGGACGCCGTTGCCAATCAGTCTCTAACTTATCTTCCACTGCTGTGGCGATCGCTCTAACTTGCACCCTAGAATAGCCAGTCATCATCACAAAATAGTCTGCCAGATAAGATACATCTGCTACCCTGAGCACTACGATCTCACCCGCTTTGCGGTCTAATGCAGCTTCGGCGATGCTTAGAGCTAAATTTCCACTCACGTCTTTAGCTTCAGCCTCTGGGCTTCTGAGTGTATTCGTGATCTCTGAAACAGATTGTAATGGGAAATTTCCTTGGAAATAATCAGACATTAAACCTCAGGTGCTGTATCCCTTTTGTGACAATTTTTTCCAATTCCATACACTTACAATCAAAAAATTGCCTAGCAAGTGTATGTGTTGGTTTTTTTGAATACTAACAAAAAAATAGATGTCTATGGGGTTAGTACAATCATTAGCTGATGAGACATTGATTTTATAAAACCGTGGTTTAGGCTATTGCGCTGACATCAGTCAAGTACCATAACATGAAGCAGAGAGTATGCTTGAAACTCCCTTGATATCTGGGTTTTCTGAGCAATTTATGTCCTCAGCTACCTGGCAACTGCTATAACTGTTCACCTTATATTTTAAGTATAATTACAGTTTAGTCAAACAGATTCGTCCTAAATCATAATAATATTTATTGATATACCAACCTGTTAGCCAAAATCTAACTAGCTATCAGGGCGGCCATATAAAAAATGGCTGCTAGAGCAGCCTGTAATAATTTTATCGTTAGGTTTTTGTCCTACGTTCAATCCGTGTGTTTTGTCTATGATATGGACGAAGGGTTTAGTTTGTCATGGCTTAGTAATTTCGATAATTTGCCATACATACTACGATTTTCACTGAGCAATTTTCTAGCTATACTTAGATTAAGCCTTTATTTTTTGTCACTTTAAACACTTAGTTCTTATCCTTCCTGCTTTGATATGACTGGAGATTCAACTATTTGCCTCTCTGTAGTCACTGAGTAAAATAACTCCTCATAATGATTTAAAGCTTGTTCAAAAGCGTAATGCTCAACAGCGTATTGACGACTGTGGTAACCTAAATTTTTGAGTTTTTCTGGGTGCTGATACAATTCTAAAATCGCATTTGCCAACGCTTGAGAATCTTCTGGAGGTACAATCACTCCCCCACCACTTTGTCTAACAGCTTTGGCCGCTGTGCCAGTTTCCGGTACAGATGCAACCAATGCTCGACCACTGGCAAGTAGTACCTGAATTTTAGATGGCATATTGAAGGAGATCACATTTTTCTTTTGCACTACCAAACCCACATCTGCTGCTGCCAACATTTGGGGTAAACGTTCTCGTGGTTGAAACGGTAGTAGCAAAACGTTATCTGCACCGCAGTCTAAACAATATTGCTGCAATCTTTGCAAGCCTTTTGCTTCACCCGCAATCACAATTACAATGTCTTGAATATGGCGCAACTGAGAAGCCGCTTTGACAACAGTTTCTAAGCCTTGGGTCAGAGCTATATTGCCCGAATATAGTACGATAAACTTGTCTTTAAGGTTATGCTCTGCACGAAAAAGGTTGTTTTCTTTGGGGTAAGGACGAATAAAATTTACATCAACCCAGTTAGGAATTTGCTTGATTTTTTGAGAATCGACACCTTTAGATAACAAATTTTCCACAAATCCATCAGCTATAACACTGATTTTCGTGGCTGTATGGTAAGCAAATTTTTCTAATGCAGCAAATACCTTGATGAGTAATTTATTTTTTAATAATCCAACATGAACTGCCGCTTCTGGCAATATATCTTGAAGATTTAACACCACAGGACAAGCACGCAACCACCCTAAAAGTGCAGCCGGGACACAAACAGGTAGTGATGGTGATGTTGAAAGAATAACATCGGGACGCCAACCCAGCAGGGCAGGAAAAAAGCTGGTGACAACAAAACTAGCATCTAAAACTAGCATCTAATAATACTCTATCTAATAGATTAGGTTGGGGACGAATCCAAACATAACTGCGTTGGATTTGCACCCCGTTTTTATATTCATTTAAATACCATTTACCTCGATAAGCCTCATAAATTTGACGTTCCGGATAGTTGGGCATAGCCGTGATGACGCGCACTTGATGTCCGCGCTTGACCAGTCCCTCTGCTAATTCCGTCATTAGTGGAGCTATACCAATAGGTTCTGGATAGTAGTTGTAGGAGTAAATTAGAATCCGCATAACAAATTAGTCAGAAGACCCCTGGTTAGTGTGGGTAAGGATAATATTGATCGAATATTGCTGTTTTTGACTCAGAAGCACCTGTATCTAATTGTCCCTATAAAATCTAGCTAATGGCAGGGTATTTCGTTGAAGATTCGGTAAATTTTATAATTTGCTACTTAAAAGTAGTTTGTATATTTTTTGACTATTTTTTATTTATATAGCATGTACAATATGGAATTTCATCTGGGTAGGATAACTATAGTACTTAGTTATATCTGAATTCAAAAACAGTAATTAACGAATTGGGTAAGTAGTATATAAACATAGATTATAGAAATAATCAATTTTTTTTACACTTAGGTTTTGAACCAGTAGAACTTATGTAAAGTCAATACAAGTATAAATATTTAGTTAAATTTGGCAACTATTCACGCTAGTTAAATTTGGAAGTAGTTTACACTACAGTATTTTGTCGTTGGTTATTTATATTACAGACTATCTTTGGCACAAATTAGTTTCGTCGCCTAGCAACAAAAAAAGCATGGTTAAGGGAGCATATGCTAATGGCGCTGGACTAAAAGTTTCTATTATCACGGAGTTATGAAAAATTTTATACGCCTCATCAAACGAAATTTATGAAGATATTGTAAAGAAAAAATGTGACGCCTACAAAATTGGCAGTGAACCTTAAAATATTGGGGGATTTGGTGAAATAAACAACTTAGAGAATTTGCGATAAAAACTTCTGCGTCCGTGCTTCTTTAGGGTTGGTAAAAAAGGTTTTAGGTGTAGCGGACTCGATGAGAGAACCACTATCCATGAGAATTAAGCGGTCAGCCACTTCACGGGCAAATCCAACTTCATGGGTAACTACTAAGTAGAACGACTTGAAAAAACTAAACTATGTAAACTAATGTAAATTTACCTAAAATCAGTTCGTAGTCAGGACTTTAGTCCTGATTTGAGAACTAAAGTTCTCACTACAAACCTTTAATTATTTACCCTGTTCTACTTACCATCGTCATCCCATCGTTAGCCAGTTGAAATAAAAGATAATTTTTATTTTTACTGACCATTAATCATTAACTTATTTTGTTGCCAAATTATCTGCTTAAAATATTTATGCTTTTCTGATATTTTAACGACAATAAATATTAAAAATTTGGGACTACACCACTATCCTGATTTCAGGAAATCTGGACAAATCCAGCAAATACGCTCAACTATGGCACAAAAAGTTATTGCATACTTCTAAATGAGGAGAAGTAGCTACACCAACCTAAACACCTGACGTTAGCAGGTTAGACTAGTTTTGGTAATAGCCGCTCCACCGTTCTTTATGAGGCTTTTATGGGAGCTAATCTCAAACAAATTGCCAATTACTTAGACAAACTAGGTTGGGACTACCGTTTTGATGATGAAGAAGACCGGATTATCACAGGCGTGGAAGCTGATAATCTAGAAGATTTTCTCATAGTTGTCCAACTGGATGAAGAAGGCAAATTTTTTCGGGTATTTGCGCCCCAAGTTTTAGCAGGAGTGCAAAATCATCCTTACAAGGGGATTATTCTCCAGACGATGCTGGCCATTTCTTGGGAAACCAAAATGCTGCAATGGGAGTATGACCCGGCTGATGGCGAAATTCGTGCCATTATTGAGTTCCCCTTAGAAGACTCGATTCTCACAGAAAGACAATTTCATCGTTGTCTGAGGGGATTAATTCAGATTGTTGATAACATAGCCATACCTAGGCTCAAAGAAGTCATGGTAACTGGACAAGATCCGGGTAATTTAGAACTTGGAGAAAGAATGCTACTGAGTATCCAAGAAGAAGCTCCTGGTTTACTAGAGATTCTCGAAAAAGCGATGGCAGCTAGAAAAAAGCGGGGAAGTTTTCCCAACGAGTGAGGCGAATCATCACTTAAATAGCTATACTCCAAAGTGATACCCTGACTGTATACTGAAGTTTTCTAGGGCTGGATTTTATGACATCCTACGCAACCTCCTTTGCCAAGGCGGAAATGAGTGAACTCCGGCGGTTAAAAGGCTTACTACCGCCAGAATTGCAGAGCTGGGTCACGGTTGAAAGTACCACCGAGGTCAATCCACCCCTGATCCGCTGCGAAGAAATTGGTAAAGACCAGGTAGAAGTTCAAATAGACCTGGTGAAATGGGATGCTTTGGC
This sequence comes from Anabaena sp. CCY 9613, assembly GCF_963920895.1. Lineage (NCBI taxonomy): Bacteria > Bacillati > Cyanobacteriota > Cyanophyceae > Nostocales > Nostocaceae > Anabaena > Anabaena sp. CCY 9613. Next base: position 162,789 of record NZ_CAWUDE010000005.1, on the reverse strand, counting down.
GATGGATCAGCGCAATCTGCTTTTTTGGCATGAAGTCGCCCGCATTCAAAATGATTCTATTCCCAAAGATGGTTGGGAAATGGCAGCATTGGCTATTGGTTTAGGCGGTGCTGTCGGCGAATTGTGGGTACAAGATGGATTGTTACTGGTGTTAGCCTTGGCCCTGTGTGGTGTCTCAGGCTGGCGATTGTATCAAAAGAATAATGGCGAAAAGCAAATCAGAGAATTGCTCGATGCTGACGAGAAAGCGATCGCTTTAGCAACTCGTTTTGGTTATAGTCTCGCTAATGCCTACAAGAGTCTTGGTAGCGCCTTAAAAACCCTAATTGATAGCACTCCTAGCAAGCGTCAACGGTCTCGATATGAAGCCAGACTTTCGGCTCTTAAACGCAGTGCTAACAAAGCAAAAGCTAAATCTAGGACTACAGATGAGACTGGACTGTAGAACACAGACAATTGCTTGGGTGGGCAATACCCACCCCAAAAAATATTTAATTAATCTTTAATCTGGGATTGCTGTTTGAGCCACAAGGCGCTTAATCCCAACAAAATTATTCCCGCACTTGTCGTTGGTTCTAAGTTTCTAACTGATAGATTTATTGCACGGTACTTTCACCTAAGAGGTAGGGGGGAGGGAGCAGGGAGAGCAAGCCCTTGCCCCCTTGCCTTTTTTGACTATCAGCTTTTGTAGGAAAAAGATTATCTGGAGTGGTAAACGTTCTGAGAAAAGCCCCAGTAGGATTGAACTCGTAGACAGGTGGCCCATATTCATCAGCAACCGAGAAATTGCCATTGGGAGCGATCGCAAATCCTTCTGGGTCAGTTATCTAAATAAATCGATACTTTCACCAGGAATGGTGAGGCTATTAACAAAGGAAACAGCATGGGCAGAGTTTAAAGTCCCCGTAAGACTAACTACGGTTGTCATGAGTGAAATACTTAATCCGGAAATCCAACGCCTGGCTAAAATCATGTACAATCCCTAAAATTACTGATTTTCCTCAGCTTCAGGCTTCTGAATTAACAAAAGGTTAATCAAAGATTAAAGTAATTAAGGTAAAAATTTGATGAAATTCAATTGTTACTTGATGACAACTTTCCTGCTTTTACAGTTGATGTAGCATTTTATGGGTTTGAGGTACTACTCGGACATTGGGGATCAACTGCTTCATTAAAGCTTGCCATATCAAAACTTGATCTGGTGTAGGTGCAAGAATAGGTGTAGCTGTAAGTTGTTCAGCAGCAGCCAGAGGTGTGACAGGTTGTAAAAATACCGGAATATCGGGACTCACATTGGCTACTACAGCCGCAGCACGTTGCAATTCCGCCGAGTCTGTATCTTGAGAAATAATAATTTTTACAAAAATATCTAAATGTGAATTGAGACATAATTGTAAAAATTGTCCATGTTCTGACCAATAACTTTCGCCACTGACACTGGGTAATTTTAAATCCATGCCTACAGAGTCCAGGTAGGGTAAAATCATGGTCAACTGTTCTGGGCGATGTCCACCAGTTTCTAAGTATATAGGTAGATTTGTCAGCGATCGCACCTGGGGCAGAAATTCCTTTAAGAAAGCTGCATGAAGAAGGGGTTCGCCACCAGTTAAGCTAATGCTATCGTGTAGACAAGGTAAATTTTGCCGTTCAACCCATTCAATCAAAATGGGTAGTGGGACAGGATTCGAGTGGATTTCAAAGTCGCGTAAACCAGGCGATCGCTCTATCCGACAAGTAGCGGGTGCATTCCAAGTGTGGGCACTATCGCAAAAGTGGCAGCGCAAATCGCAGAAGGCAAAGCGAATAAAAATTTGACGTGTCCCGACATTTAGTCCTTCCCCTTGAATAGCAGAAAAGACCTCTATCAGGCGTGCGGTAGGTTGAACCTTAGTTTTAGCAGTCATGGGATAATAGCAACGCGATCGCGCTGCGTCGGTACAAAAGCAGGGATGTTTTTTACTTCTTGTTTATATTGTGAATCGTCGCTGGCAATCTCTGCTCTTATCTTCATTAACTAACTATTTAGTCTTTATGCTTACTGATTTAAGATGAGGTTAGGTAAATTGCTAGGACAAAATCATTTTTGGCAGCTTAAATTTACATGGCAACGAAAGTGCAGAGCTTCATGACTAGCCAACCCACACAGGTAGACTTTCCAGTTACTTCCTTAACGGAAACAGTAATAGTGCAGGTGCCAGCGCGATTAAGCGTTCTTGAGGCAATAGTCTTTAAGCAGACCTGCCAAAATTTAACTCAAGAAAATACACCTCCCAAACAAATCATTATTGATTTTCACCACACTGCTTTTATGGATAGTAGTGGTTTAGGCGCCCTGGTTAGTAATTACAAAAATGCCCAGGAAAAAGGAATTGCCTTGACTTTGCGGAATGTCACACCTCCGGTCATGGCAGTGCTAAACCTCACAGGATTAGATCAAGTTTTTACCATTGAGTCTAGCAGTGAAACCCTGCCAATAGAATCTCAAGACCTCACAGAAACCCCAAAAACTAATGCTCGTAAAGCCGAGCAACTACCCACCACTCATCCTTCTGTGGCATCCTGGATGAAACGGTTGATAGACATTGTGGGCGCACTCGTCGGTTTGGTAATTACAGGATTTTTATTTATTCCCATTGTAGTTACTATTCAAATAGATGATCCCGGCCCCATTTTCTTTGGTCAAATCCGCTGTGGTTGGATGGGAAAACGTTTTAAGATTTGGAAATTCCGCTCCATGTGTGTGGATGCTGAAGCAAAGAAAGCTTCAGTCAAAAACCAAGTCCAAGGAGCATTTTTCAAGAACGAGAATGATCCTAGAGTAACGAGTGTAGGTCGATTTTTACGGCGCACTAGCTTGGATGAATTGCCGCAATTTTGGAATGTACTCAAAGGAGATATGAGCTTAGTGGGTACTAGACCACCCACGCCTGATGAAGTAGAACGCTATGAAGTACCAGAATGGCAGCGCTTGGATGTTAAACCGGGTATGACTGGTGAATGGCAAGTCAATGGGCGGTCTAAGGTACGCAGTTTTGAAGATGTCATTCGTCTAGATTTGGAGTATCAAAAAAATTGGAGTTTACTATACGATTTGAAATTAATTTTCAAAACTGTAACTATTTTGTTTCATAAAAATAGTGGTGCTGTTTAGCTAATTACCTTAGTTTCTAATTTGTTGGTAACTTACAATCTTATTTCATCTTTGGCGATACCCAGGCTTTTTGTGAGCTTGGATATCGCTTTTTAACAGGCTTTCTCTGATTAAATATTAGACTTTTTACATAAATATTGTCGCGTTGTTGAGGATGTTATGAAAAGCTCGCGCAAAGACGCAAAGAAGAACGCAAAAATTAGGAATTTTGCAAGAGGTGTATTAGTCATAATGATATTTACAAGACAAAATAATTAATAAATCTTCCTCTACTCTGTAAACTAATCTATGTTCATCTGAAATACGTCTTGACCAGTAACCTTGAAGTTCATATTTCAATGCTTCTGGTTTACCTATACCTGAAAAAGCATCTCTCTGTATATCTTTAATTAATGCCAATATTTTTTTGAAAATTTTTTTGTCTTCTGTCGCCCATTGAATAAATTCTTCAAAAGCTTCTGGTTCAAATGCAATCTTTTTCATATTCATCTAAATCAACATATATTAAATTTCCTTTTTCTACGTTTTCTAAAGCTTTGAGTAAATGTTGTTTGTTAGCTTCTGATTTTAGAAGATAGGTAGTTTCATCTTCTTCAGTAGGTGCTTCTACTAGCACAATCACTTCTACTACTGCACCTTCTGGTAATTCTGTTGTAGACAGTTCAATTTTGCCATCTTTACCTACAATCGTTTTTTGTTTAATTCCACTAAGCATAATTACTATTAGCTCTCATATTTTCTTTAATTTCACTATATCTGATTCGTTTGGTGTTTGAGCGATCGCTCTTTTTAACTAACCACAGAGTCACAGAGAACACAGAGAAAAAATACCAGTTGATGAGACATACTCAAATCGCCGATTTGAATCTTACCAGACAGAAATCCAAGCGATCGCACAACTAGGAATCAGTTTCCACGACTGGCTAAAACTTACTCCATCCACAGAAATGAAACCAGACGGCGCTGAATTAATGTATATAATGCCTTCTCAACCCCTAGATCTGACAACTTGAAACTTCTCTTGCTTGGCGTTCTACAGCCCTTACGGGCATCGCTGCGCGCGCGTGTCTTGGCGGTATGCACTGCGCGCACGCTACGCGAACGTAAAAAAAAGGCGAACACTTGTTCGCCCAATATTGCCGAAAAAAACCTAAAACTTAAATCTTCGCTTCTTCCCTGACCAACTTATCCCAACCCAAATCCTTCAAATTATTATTCCGACGTAGCGGACGAGTCACCAACTCTAGAATGTCACGCGCATTAGTAAAACCGTGAATTTGAGCAAAAGTGAACTCCACCGACCACTTAGTATTTATTCCTCGTGCTTCCAATGGATTAGCATGAGCCATACCAGTAATTACTAAATCTGGCTTCGATTCATAAATCCGTTGCAGTTGATTGTAATTATCCGGCTTCTCCACAATCTTCGGTAGGGGTACACCCATTTCGTGACAAGTCTTTTCTAACAGCGCCAACTCAGCAGCTTGATAGCGCTTATCCATGTAAGGAATGCCGATTTCTTGAACTATCATTCCACAGCGTACTAAGAACCGCGCTTGGGAGATTTCCAACAAGTTATCACCCATGAAAAACACAGACTTACCGCGAATCAGTTTCACATACTCTTCTAAACCTTCCCAAATTTGCGCCTCACGCTCATCCAATCCTTTGGGAGTAATACCAAACACAGAGCAGATTTTCTCAATCCAAGCGCGAGTACCATCAGGGCCAATGGGGAACGGTGCGCCAATGAGTTTACACTTGCGGCGACGCATTAAAGTAGTTGCAGTGCGGCTGAGGAAGGGATTCACACCAGCAACATAATATCCTTCTTCAATCACAGGCAGTTCGGTGAAGCGCTTCGCCGGTAACCAACCAGAAACTTTAACGCCGTGTTTTTTCAGTTCTAAGGTTAACTGCGTAACCACAGGATCAGGTAAAGAACCGAAGAGAACCAGGGGTGGATGATCTATATACTCAGATTCATCTTGCACAACTTCTTCTTTCTTTTTACCGAAGTTGAGCAGCTTTTGAATAGCATTGCGATCGCTCTTTTCTGTTTCTGTTTCCGCCGCAGGGGCATGAGTAGGACAGCGATTAGCCATTGCAGCCAAAACGGTATCTTCACCCTGGGTAAAGGCGTAATCTAGACCATTTGCGCGGGCAACAACGATGGGTATACCAATATCTGATTCCAGCTTTGGTGCTAAACCTTCCAAGTCAGTTTTAATAATTTCGGTGGTGCAGGTACCAATCCAGACGATAACGCTAGGGTTGCGATCGCGCTTAATTTGTAGACACAACCGCTTTAATTCATCATAATCATTCAGCTGTGCCGAAATATCTCCCTCTTCCAACTCTGCCATTGCATAGCGAGGTTCAGCAAAAATCATTACCCCCATCGCATTTTGCAGGAAGTACCCGCAAGTCTTGGTGCCAATCACCAAAAAGAAGCTATCTTCGATTTTTTGGTACAACCACGCCACGCAGCTAATGGGGCAAAAGGTGTGGTAATTACCAGTTTCACACTCAAAGTTTAAAGCTTCTGGTTGTTGAGCGATAGTCATTTTAATTTTTCTCCCCTTGTTATTTAACGGCAGGTGAATATAGGGCAGGCATCAGGGGGAGATCATTTACCCCCTGATTACCGTAGTTTGTGGCACATGTCACCGGTCAGCAATCCCTACATTCAACAGGAACGGCAATCATTAAGCATTGGGGAAGAGACGGGCAATCTCTGATTCATCAAAAACTCCAGACGGCAGTTCTTCCCCTAAAAAATCGTTATTTTCTTCACTCTTTTGCAATGCGGTTTCATCGCCCCAGACATCTGACAATACGTCACGAAACGCATTCTCGTCAGGTGTATTCAGATCATCAAGCATTTGCTCATTCAGCTTTTCCTCGGTTGCAATTGGTGCTTCAAAGGAAATATCACCAAAATCGTCTACTTCGGAACTAGGCTGTTGGTGCGACTCATCGTTGGCGTGACCATGAGATGAGGAAATGTCACCCAGGCCATTTTGGCTTTCCTGGGATGCGCCCAATACTAGGGTTTGCAGATCAGAATCCATCCCAAAGCCATTGGTGTGAGAAATCGCCAAAGTTTCATCTTCGGAGTTTTCATCCATGCCCACTTGTGACTCGTATTCATTAATCTCTTCTGTTACCACTGGAGGAATGAAACGGTTACCAAGAGCAATGTCTGGGTCAAAATGCAAATCCAGCACTTCAATCAAGGTATCGGCGTCAGGATTTAATCTGGAAAAAGGCATCATTAACTGCGCTAACTTAGGTTCCAGCGCGTTGACAACGCCCAGGATGAGGTATGAAGGTGGTCGCTTCCCGCCGTCCGGGGTGTACACTGATTCCGATTTCATATGCAGCGTAATCCATTCATGGTTGGCCTGGAAAAACTGCAACCACTTCTGTCTTATTGAATCTGTAAAGCTATTAAAGAAAGCCATATTGCTCCTCATCCCGAAAACTAGATGATGTTATACAATCATCAAGTCTAGTTCCTCTTCCGAATTAGGAACCTGGGGTTTACCCGGATTTAGATAAAAATCGGACAACAAAGAGAACAATTCACGATCTGGTGAGTCGTTTGGCACTACTCCTTCAGGACGTGCCAGAATTTGGTCAGCAATGTTGAGATAATAATCACAAACGTAGCTCAGAGATGGGTCAGACTCAGCCATCTCAAACAAAGTTTTACCCTTGACGCGGGAAACACGGATGTCTTCAATTAAAGGTAATACTTCCAAAACTGGCATGGGGACGGCTTCTATGTATTTGTCGATCAAGTCGCGCTTAGAAGTACGGTTGCCAATTAAACCAGCGAGACGCAGTGGGTGAGTCCGAGCTTTTTCCCGCACTGATGCAGCAATTCGATTGGCAGCAAACAAAGCATCAAAGCCATTGTCAGTAACAATCATGCAGTAATCTGCATAGTTGAGTGGTGCTGCAAAACCACCACAAACAACGTCACCAAGTACGTCAAACAAAATAACGTCGTACTCATCAAAGGCGTTAAGCTCTTTCAGTAATTTTACTGTTTCGCCAACTACGTAGCCGCCACATCCAGCACCCGCAGGTGGACCACCAGCTTCTACGCAATCTACACCACCAAAGCCTTTGTAAATTACGTCTTCTGGCCAAACGTCTTCGTAGTGGTAGTCCTTTTCTTGAAGAGTATCAATAATTGTCGGAATTAAAAACCCAGTGAGTGTGAAGGTGCTGTCATGTTTGGGGTCACAACCAATTTGCAAGACTTTTTTGCCGCGTTTGGCTAGGGCGACGGAGATATTACAGCTAGTTGTGGATTTACCAATACCACCTTTTCCGTAAACTGCTAGTTTCACTGTTGTTTGCCTCTTATAGTTCTTTGTCAAACTCGTGGATCAAGCTTTTGCCTTCACCTAACCTGCGATGGCGATGTGCGAAGTCTGTGATTGTCATTATTGTCGAAATTACATAGAAAAGAAAGGGGGTTTAAATATGAAAAATGTATAAATTAAGAAATTTAAAGATTATTTTTACAATTGAATATAAAAATATAGTCAAAAAGCATAAATATGAATAAATAAACCTTAAATAGTTTATTTATATACTTTTTATATAAAAAAAGTTACAAAAGACAAAAATGCCGTATGTACTTTTGTATATAGTTTTGATCAATGTAAATTACTTTGAGCCAGGCTAATCCCAAGGTAAATGGGCTACCTTGCAGATGCGAGACACAGAATAGTACTGCAATATGTCAATATAATGACCCTGATAAATAACTGAAAAGCATGTTATGTAAGCCTTTCGGCTTTTTAATTCCGCTGTGCAGTGATAGCCACCCAATACTGAATCTACTAATGTAAATTTCTACAACAGATGTATTGAAAGATGTAATTTAATGCAAAAACTATTTCAGGGTTTGAATTTCAGACTTTAGTAATTCGTTTGTAATAAATTATTAAATTTACACATCAGATGTTTGTGCTTCGATTTCTTGTAGTGATTGCCAGCCAGCTTGCCACTGGGAGTTATCTTGTAATAACTTGGCATTGAGCCAAAAGCGAACATTAGGGTCACAAGCAGCAACCATTTCGGCATAGACCCATTTACTCTGATTTTTGCGATTCACAACTTGGAAATGTCTCCAGCCGTCTACTTTTATTTGGGCTGTCCACTTAGAACCAACTAAATAAGGGAATTTCTGTTTTTTAGGCATAGGACATGAGGCATGGGGCATGATTGAACGCCCACATGATTAAATCTGACTTTCTCATTACAAATTAGTTCAGCCTGGGTTATAGCTGTGCTTACAGCCTTCATGCAGTCTTGGCCGAAGACGTATAGCTCATCTTGACGCGTAGCTTTACCAGAAAAGGCGTAATTAAGAATTAGTATAACTTAAGACTAAATCACCATTACGTGTATACTTATGGCAATACAATTTACCATCTTGCTCAATACATAAAGAAAACCATCGGATATGGCTCCAACAGGTGTTGATATTGTTGGTAATTTTACGTTTTTTTCTGTATAAACGTTGTTGTACAGATTCGTTGGGGCAAAGAATTTCTAATGTGCCTGTACCATCTTCATAATTTTCAATGCGAAATAGACAGTCTTGCAACATAGCACGACTGCTGCTATCAAAAAATCGCTTAAAGCGCTGCAACTTCTCTCCTTCGGTCATTTCGCTGATGCGCTTTACTTTTAAGACTTCTTCATCTTCAAAGTCCAAGTCATCATCAAAGTCATCGGGGTCAATCATTTTTAGTATTCGCTATCAGACTAGGGAGTAGGTAAATTAAATCTTGTCTGCATGTAGCGGTGGTTTTGACAACCAATCGTGATTCATTTCAATTCCTCGGCTGTGCATAGCTTGGATAAATAAATCTGTGGGTAGTACTTCCTCTACAGGTGCAACGCCTGGTTTTTTGAGTTTGCCTTCTAATAAAAGTTGGGCAATGCTACCTGTACCACAACCAGAAGCTACTGCTGTATTTTCATGTATTAAAGTTGAACAATAAACGGCTGTTGCACCATTTTTTTTCCCTGTAACTTCTGAACGGACTGCTACGCCAATCCCACTGAAATTGTTAGTAACATCTGTCATCGAATGACTAACACGAGACAAAAATTCAATCATGTAACGACGTTGCATTAACCATTTGGGAAAAACATGTGCGGCAATCCAAGTTAGGTGATTATAAAAATCGGGGATGGAACCAAACTTAGTAATTACACTTTGAACTGAAGGGAAGGTATGGGGCATGGTAAAAGTTTCTGGCATATCAAACCAGTAAACTCCACTTTGTTTATAGGGAGAAGGAAAATCAACGATTTCTCTTTCACTATAAGGCTTGACCATCTGCCATTTGCCATCTATCCAAGCTTCAAAAGGACGTTGCAATCCTAAAAAAGTTGTCCGCATGACTGTAACGCCAGCACCACCAGAACCTGATACTAAATAACTGAGATGGATTTTTTCTGGTTGATCGAATTGCTCGACGCACTGACGTACCATGCTGTTAGAAATTCCCGGAAAAATGCCAGTATTAATAATTGCTGTGACCCCAGCCGCCACTGCTTGTTCGTGATAATTTAGGGCTTTGCTGGTATAAGAACGGTGGTCACTGACATCTAGATAGTTAACACCTTGTTCTATGCAGATTTGGAGAACATTGGTATCTCGGTAGTGAAATGGTCCGGCACAGTGGATGACTAAATTAGAGTTAGCGATCGCCTCTCTTAATTTATCAATTTCTGCCAAGTCCAACATTAAAAACTCTACTTGCTCACCCAAAGAAGCGCTGACACTCCTACCTATCTCTGGGGAACGTCCAGTGATGGTAATTTGTGCCTGGGTATGGGTAGCTAGATCTTGGGCCACACTGCTACCAATGCGCCCTCTTCCACCAAGTATTAAAACGCGGTCTGTCATTACTCCAGTATAGGCAACACCATTTTTATTTCATCAGGTTTTTGTCCTAGTTGCCATCGGTTACAAGTATGACTTGCCTATCAATTCAAGTACGGCGGGAAAATTTGGGTAAGTTTTGGTTTGTTAATTCAGTCCATAGGAGGATGCCAAATGAATTTATCAAATAATTCTTTTGAATTTCCAAAAATTTTTGATTTTTCGACACCATGTTTTGATAAAAAATCCAGGTTTTGATCGGTATACCCGACTGGAGGTTGACGATGCTGAAGTTCTAATAGTTCTCCCGCCATGTTCTAACTCTTCAGCTTTTCTTAAATCAGAACTAGCTCGATATTCGTATCCTAATTGAGAACAGACAAAACCCCGATATTTGTAGGCTTCAATGTAGCGAGGATGGAGACGAATAGCTCTGGTAAAATCTGCGATCGCTTCTTCATATCTGCCACTAGAAGCATTCTCAACTCCCAAATTATAAAAAGTTTCTGCATCCCAACGATTAACGGATATATTGACTTGAGGTGGGGAAGCATGGCTTGGGGAAGTAGAACTAGGAGCAGATGAGTGTGTACTTTCAACAGTTGGCTGTTCAGACTTTAATTTGTTGTAAGCTACATTAATCTCTTTGATTTTTTCCTCGGCTTGCTGTTTTTGTTGCGGATCAGCAAAGCGATCAGGATGCCAAATTTTTACCAGCTTACGGTAAGCTTGCTTTACCTGTCCCTGGGATGCACCAGGTTTTAGTCCTAAAATTTCATAAGCATGATTGATATCGAGGTAATCGCGCATACTGTAAGCAATAGGCAACTATATACATCTATGTTAACTATTCCCGTAAATTTTCTTCAGTTTCAACAAACTCCACATAGTGGATACCATTGGGATGGCAGTAGTCGCCGCTTCTTTGAAGGTTGGTATTATCGTGTAACTTTGCCTGAATGTGGACAAACCTTCGCCTTTATGTACTCTATCGAAGACCCCATTGGTGGTCAATATTATAGCGGTGGTGCAGCCCAAGTTTTAGGGCCAAATGATGAATATATCTGCCGTACCTTTGGTGATGTCAACAAATTTTGGGGTAGTAGCGATCGCTTAGGGTTGGGTCATTGGGGTAAAACGGACCTCAACACCCAACCTTTGTATCTCCTTCCCGCAGAATTTGAACGCTATGTTCAAGAAGGTTATCAAGCTACAGCCACCTTAAATCAAGGCGAGATTCGTGACCCAGCCACGGGTAATTATTGCCGTTGGTTGTATGAAATTCAGCCAGTATACTACTGGGGTAATCAAAACAGCATTCAGCAATCAACCGCCGGTTGGTTATCTTTTTTGCAGATTTTTGAACCTGGATGGCAAATTTTGATGGCTCACGGCTGGGCCAGTGGCTGGATTGATTGGAATGGGAAAATTTATGAATTTACCAACGTTCCAGCTTACGGAGAGAAAAACTGGGGTGGTGCTTTTCCCCAAAAATGGTTTTGGATAAATTGTAATAGCTTTGATAACGAACCCGATTTGGCATTAACGGCTGGCGGTGGTAAGCGTGGTGTGTTGTGGTGGATGGAATCTGTGGCCATGATTGGCTTGCATTATCAAGGCAAGTTTTATGAGTTTGTTCCCTGGAACTCCAAAGTAGAGTGGGATATTCAGCCTTGGGGTAGATGGCAAATGCGCGCCAGAAACTTAAACTATGAGATTGAATTGACAGGAACTACACCTTTACCTGGGACGCCTCTACGGGCGCCTACAGCAAATGGTTTAGTCTTCTGTTGTCGGGATACGATGCAAGGCAGATTAGATTTAGAGTTACGAAAATTAAATGGCATAAGATCTCAAACAATCCTCAAAGCACACAGCGATCTTTGTGGCTTAGAAGTAGGCGGTGGTTCTTGGGATAATTCTTGGCACCATAGTTAAAACTGTTGCTATGATAGAATGTGCTTTATTGTTGGGGCTGTAGCTCAGTTGGATAGAGCGGTCGCCTCCTAAGCGACAGGCCGTGCGTTCGAGCCGCACCAGTCCCGTCTTCAGAAAAAAATTTAATTAAGAGCATTTCTATAAAAAATTTGTTCAAATTAAGGTAGATTTTGAATAAATCTGCTAACCTACATAGTTGTTTATCTTTTTTCATAGAAAATCTCGGACTCAGCAGACCTAACTATAGAGCCTTGAAGAATATATTGTTTACAGGTCACTCATTTCGGTTTATGGTTTTTGCCCTACCACTGCTGATGTGGTTGGGATATCAAGAATCGCAAAACGAGCATGTGCAACCCCAAGCAGTATTAGTCTTGGGTGGTTCTACGTCACATTTAGAAAGAGAGAAATTTACAGCCGATTTTGCGCGTGAGCATCCAAATTTACCAATTTGGATTTCTGGTGGTAGCCCACCTCAATCTACTCAAAATGTGTTTGCTAAGGCTGGAGTGGATACCAAACGCTTACATTTGGATTATGAAGCAGTTGATACTGTGACCAACTTCACTAGTTTGGTAGATGATTTGCAAGCTCGCGGTATTAAGAGTATTTATTTGGTGACGTCAGAGTTCCATATGCGCCGCGCTCGCGTGGTTGGTGAGATAGTTTTGGGTAGTCGGGGTATTTATTTTCAACCTGTACCAGTACCTTCAAACAACGCACATGAACCGGTGGAAAAGTCTATCCGTGATGGAGCGAGAGCTTTACTTTGGGTAGCTACTGGTTACACGGGTGCAGATCAGAGTAAAAACAGATAAGAGACTGGTACTGCGGCGGGGAAAGTAAAATTCACAAGTCAAAATTGCCTAACAGAGACGACCCCTTGGCCGTCTCTCATATATCTTAAGCTGCCATTTCTTGCACTAAGACATAGGGTTGGAGGATGAGTGTGTGAAATTTTTTAGTGCGATCGCTATTCCAGTTTCCCACTTGTGTGTTTGAAGGTTTAGCCATTAATTGCTGATCTATCCATTGTTGCACAGATGAAATATTATCACTAGCGATCGCTACTCCTACATCAAGCAAGTCTAGGTCTGATGCTACTACAATCACTGCGTCCCTTTGCACATGAGGAATTAGCCACTCCCACGCAGCTTCATCTAGATTGGTGCTTAGTTCTGTTCTTAAATCCGACATGATTACTCATCTTGATTCGTCTAGGGCCGATTTTACCACTTAGATAAATTTCTTTGGACTATTTTTTACCGCGGTTGTGTATTGAGATTTGCATAGCGAATAAGGGCATACAGAAAGAAATAGATATGCTAAACTTCGGCTTTCATTTCATCAATCTCAAACAAAGAAACAATTACTCCAGTAATGGGAATAGAGATAAAAATTCCTAGTAAGCCTGCTACTCTCGCACCAATTAATAAAGCAAAAAATACTACCACAGGATTAAGATTGAGCGCACCTTGCATAATTCGCGGTGCTAACAAGTTATCTTGAATTTGTTGGAGTATGATACATGCTGCTAATACTTTTAAGGCTAACCAGACATTTTGCGATAACACAATCAATGTAACTGCACCGACGCCTAATGTAGCTCCTATACCTGGAATGATATCTAGGATTCCTACTATTAAAGACAATAGTAATGTAAAAGGGACTCTTAATATTGAGAAAACGAGGAAAGTAGAACTTGTGAGAAATAATGTTAATAATAGCTGTCCTCTAAAAAATCCTAAAAAGTTGCGTCTAATTATATTAGTAAATTTATTACGTCGTTGTTGGGGAACTATTTTAATAAGCAGATGCCAAAGTTTTTCGCCATCCAAAAGCATAAAAAATGCTACGACTGCAATTAATATAAAAGTCACAAAATTAGTTAATATTTGTTGTAATATAGCTAAAATAGTCACTAAAGTTGAAATAGCTTGATTTCGCAATTGTTCTTCAATTATAGTTAAATCTATCTGCAAATTTCGATTACGTAGCAAGTGTTCAATTCTTTCTAATATAGGAATTAAAGAGCTTAAAAATACGGAAATACTATCGATTAATTGTTGTCCTTGAGATATCACCGCTAAACTTATGGTGATGATTAAACTACCAATAATAACTATACTAATTAAGAAAACTACAATCACTGCTATGCTGTGAGGGACAAAATGCCGCAGCCATTCTACAGGATAGCTGAGTAAAAAAGCTAAAATAGCAGCGAATGTGAAAATAACTATCACTGCTTCAAAGTAAGCTAAAAGCTGTGTAATTGCCCAACCAGAAGCTACCAATAGTAGAAAGCGGACTAATGCGGAATTATTCAATCTATCCCAAACATTTTTAGCTTTAAAGCCGCTCATATTAATTTTTAATTATTAATTAGAAGAATCAAAAAAAACCTGACGACATCAGGTTTTTGTACTTTACTCTGAGTAATAAAACAAAGTATTATTTACTAATTTGCGATCTTATACTTTTGAGGGACAGGGACAGTAGGCTTGAACTATACCTAGCAGTTGATGTAAACATCAAGTCTAACTCTCAGCATATAAAAACCAAGTGGCGATCGCTACCCTCCTAAAGTATATTTTTTAGCGGCCTAAATCATGCAGTTGATTAATTGCTGTCGCACATTGTTGTGTCACAGCCTGCAATTTTTCCTTATTTGTAGAACTAGGAGGGTCAATTAATTGACCGATTCTCACAGTTAAGGGAACTGCATGAGGTATAGCCGAGCCTTTTTGTAATATTTTCTCAGAACCCCATACACTCACTGGCAATAATGGCACTTTTGCCTTGGCTGCTAACAGTGCTGCGCCCCTTTTAGGATCTCTTATCCTACCATCTGGGGTGCGCGTACCTTCTAAGAACACACCTACAGCCCAACCATTTTCCATATACTCCAGGGCTGAACGAATAGTATTGCGATCGGCACTACCCCGACTTACTGGGTAAGCACCATATAATTTAATTGCTTGTGCCAAAACTGGGACTTCAAATAACTCTTCTTTCGCCATGTATGCCACAGGACGACGTACACAACTAGAGACTATCGGCGGATCAAAGTAACTTGCATGATTACTCACTACCACCAAAGGCTGTGATTGCGGGACATTTTCGACCCCATAAATTCGCCCCCGAAAGTATGTATGAAACATAGGGCTGACAATCGACCACTTAAAAGCGCGGTAGAGTGTCAGACTAATTATAGGTTCGCGGCTTTTATTCATAGGGGGATAGGAGATGGGGAACTGGGGTTCCTCTGGGGATCAGGGCAAATGGAGAAATCGGGGACACCTCTGGGGATCAGGGGCAATGGGCATTGGGAGTCCCTATTCTCTATTCTGGCAATTCAGCAGCATTACGGATGTTTTTTAAGGTTAAGTCTGGACTGGTACGTTTAATTAAATTAGTTAGCACATTACCAGGGCCAATTTCTACTACTTGTTCAATGCCATGTGTGGGTAATTGCAGAGAAATTTCTCGCCAGCGGACGGAACCTGTCATTTGTTGGCTGAGGCGCTGTTTGATAATTTTGGCATCAGTAGATGGCAACGGATCTACATTGGATAATACTGGTATCACAGCTGGCTGAAATTCTATTGATTCGAGAATGTCTTGGAATTCCGCAGAAGCCGCCGCCATCAAGGGGGAATGAAATGCACCAGAGGTTTTTAAGGGTATAGCACGTTTGGCCTTAACTTGAGACATAACAGATCTTACAGCTTCAGGAGTACCAGAGATAACCACCTGAGCCGGACTGTTATCATTTGCCAACACTGCATCTGGTGTCTGGGTAAGAACTGTTTCTAACTGTTCACGATCAAAGTTCATCAAAGCCGCCATCATTCCGCCTGCTGCACTATCCATCAGTTCAGCACGACGCTTGACTAGATGTAACCCAGCCGACCATTCAAAGACACCTGCAATGTAAAGGGCAATATATTCACCCAAGCTGTGACCAGCAACTATATCTGGTTTGTGTCCCCGTTCCCGGCACAAGTCTGCTAAAATGCTTTCTACCACATACAGACTGGGCTGTGTATACAGCGTCTGTGATAATTTTTCTTCTGCGCTTTGACATAATTCTGTTACCGACCAGCCTAAAATTGCTTCGGCTTGGGCAAATTTGTCTTTAGCGGTAGGTATATCTAATAAATCTATTCCCATTCCTATGGCTTGAGAACCTTGTCCGGGAAACACCCATGCAGTTTTAGTCATTGATCATTTGTCATTGTGAAAGACGGGATTGGGGAACTCGGGGCCCCCTCTGGGGATAAGGGGTAATGGGGAGTGGGGAGTAAAGTCACAATGAATTGTTTTTGACTTTTGATTTTTGATTTCCCCAAAAGGGGTTTCCCAGTCCCTAACGGCCCCATTGAAAGATGGCTGCGCCCCAAGTCAAACCAGCACCAAAGCCAGATGCGGCGATAATTTCGTGAGGTTTGATTTTGCCTTGTCTCACGGCTTCATCTAACGCTAGGGGAATGGAGGCGGCGGAGGTATTACCGTAATTGGCAAGATTACTGATAACTTTGTGGTCTGGAATATTTAAGCGTTGGGCAACGGCATCGAGAATCCGTTGATTGGCTTGATGCAATAGTAACCAATCTACTTGATCAACGCTGAGATTAGCTTGAAATAAGGCTTTATCAATAATTTCTGGGACTTTTTGCACGGCGAAGCGGTATACTTCTTGACCGTTCATGGTGATGGGCTGGTATGTACCTTTGGTAATTTCTACGCCGGGGATGATTTCTTGGGCTGCACCCGTATAAGACAAATTCAGGGAATTATTTTGTGTGCCGTCACTTTTGATGGCAAATCCTAACAAGCGATCGCTTTTATTTGCTTGTAAAACTACCGCCCCAGCGCCATCACCAAACAATATGCAAGTACGTCGGTCTTGCCAATCTACCCAGCGAGAGAGGATATCCGCTCCTATCAGCAGTACATTTTGAAAAACTCCTGTTCTAATGTATTGGGCTGCGGTTACTAACCCAAACACAAAACCAGAGCAGGCTGCTGTTAAATCAAACGCTACAGCTTTCGTTGCTCCTAGCTCGGCTTGAACTTGACAAGCACTACCAAATAAATCATCAGGGGTGGATGTCGCTAATAAAATTAAATCCAGGTCAGTTGCTTTAATGCCAGCAGCTGCGATCGCCTGACTACCAGCATCAGATGCCAATGTTTTTAAAGACTCTGATGGCAGTGCTAAACACCGTTGACGAATACCCGTTCTTGTGGTAATCCACTCATCTGAAGTTTCCACTAATTCAGTGAGTGCCTGGTTATCGAGATAAGTTTTTGGTACTGCCGAGCCGCTGCCGGTAAATGCTATGCCTAAATTCTCCACTCCTAGTCTCCCAAGCTATCAGCTTTTAGTCATTGGTCATTAGTCATCAGCCATTAGTCATTTTCCCATTGACCAATGACTTTTCTCCAGCTATTGATCGCTAGTTTTGTGGCTAATTGCTAACCGCTTTCTTGCTGTAGGACTTCATATTGGGACTGGAGTCTTTGCAGTACCTGATTATCTACAGCTTCTTTAGCCATGCGAATTGCATTAAAAATAGAGGGAGCTTGAGAGCTACCGTGACCAATAAAACAAACTCCGGCAACGCCTAAAAGCAATGCACCACCATGTTCTGCGTGATCCATGCGTTGCTTAACGCGTTTGAGGTTAGGTTTTAAAATTGCCGTACCAATTTGACCGTGCAATCCTTGGGGTAATTCTTCCCGTAAGATTTGCAGAATCACTTCGCCGACTGCTTCGGCAAATTTTAATAACACATTGCCCACAAAACCATCGCAGACAATCACATCAAATTCACCAGAAAGGACATCACGCCCTTCAGCATTACCAATAAAATTAATATGGGAATTTTCCCGTAGCAGTTGATGGGCGCGCAGAGCTATTTCATTACCTTTCGTGTCTTCTTCGCCAATATTCAACAAACCTACTTTGGGTTTGCTTGTACCCAAAACATACTGGCTATAAGTTGACCCCATCACAGCAAACTGCTCTAAAAACTTAGGACGGCAGTCTACATTTGCGCCGACATCAAGTATTAATACTGGTTTGCCAGCCTTGATGGTGGGAAAAACCGTGCCAATGGCTGGGCGGTCAATTCCTGATAATCTTCCTAAGCGGAGCAACGCTGATGCCATAGCTGCCCCTGAGTGCCCCGCAGAAAACACAGCGTCTGCTTGCTGCTGCTTCACCAAATCCATCGCCACATTGATCGAAGCCTTGCGTTTGCGTCTAACTGCATTCAAAGGCTCCTCATCCATTGCGATCGCTTCCTCAGCAGGAACGATCTCCACCTGCGCCAAGTTAGTTTTTGGCGGCAAGGCAGCTGCAATTTGTTGGGGATCACCAACCAATAAGACTTTTACACCCAATTCTTCACTTGCGCGCAGTGCGCCAGCAACTATTTCACCGGGTGCATGATCCCCTCCCATTGCGTCAATTGCTATCCGTACGCAAGTCGATCCCATTGCTTAGAGCTACTAGAAACCTTACAAATTTTACCAGATGGCTTTGCTTAAAAACCGGAAGTTTTTCACTACCGTATTACTCTTGTCACTATTGCAACAAGTTTTAGTAGCAAGCTCAAGATAGCACGAATTATCAAGGAATGGGGGGAAGAAGCAGGGGAGCAGGGGGAAAGAATTGAGGCTAGTAACTAAACTTTCTCTTTCCCCTAGCCTTTAGCCTTTAGCCTCTAGCCTCTACTCTCCTAACACCCAATGAACGAGTGTTCGCACACCGTAACCTGTGGCGCCTGGGCTGTTGTAACCGTTTTCTTTATCTGTCCACACTGGGCCAGCTATGTCTAGGTGCGCCCAAGGAGTTTCTTTGACGAACTGTTTGAGAAATAAAGCCGCAGTAATGGAACCACCAGCACGTGGCCCGGTGTTTTTCATGTCGGCAATGCCAGATTTTAAGCCTTCAAAATATTTTTCTTCCATTGGCATCCGCCAGACTTTTTCCCCAGCATTTTCGGCGGCTTTCTCTAATTGGGTAGCTACGGTGTCGTCTTGTGTAAACAAACCGCCAATATCATCTCCCAAGGCAATGATGCACGCACCTGTGAGGGTGGCTAAATCAACGATCGCATCTACTTGTAATTTTTCGGCAAAGACTAAGGCATCAGCTAAGGTTAAACGCCCTTCAGCATCGGTGTTGTTGACTTCGATAGTTTTGCCATTTGATGCTTTTAAGATGTCACCTGGGTGCATAGCGTGACCGCTAATCATGTTTTCGGTAGCGGCTGAGATAAAGTGAACTTCTACATCTGGCTTGATTTGGGCAATGGCTTTGGCTGCACCTAAGGTGGTAGCTGCGCCTCCCATATCCATTTTCATGGTTTCGATGCCACTGCCAGCACCTTTAATGTTCAAGCCACCGGAATCGAAGGTTAATCCTTTCCCAATTATTGCTAATTTGCGTTTGGGTGTTCCTTCTGGTTTATAGGTGAGATGAATGAATTTTGGCGGTAAATCGGAAGCTTGGGCAACTCCTAAAAATGCACCCATGCCTAGTTTTTCACAGTCTTCGCGTTCTAAAATTGCTACTTGAATATTGTGTTCAGAGGCGATCGCCTGGGCTGTTTCTGCCAAGGTAATGGGTGTGACTTCGTTGGCTGGTGCGGCTACCAATTGCCTAGCTAAAATTACTCCAGAAACAATTTGATTGGCGCGGGTAATGGCTGCTTCTTGGCCACTAAATCCCAGTAAATCTATAGTTTCCAGTTTTGCCCCTTTATCTTCTGGTTCCGATTTAAAGCGTGTGTCTTGATAAAGGGCTAGTTGTGTACCTTCGGCGATGGCTTGGGCTGTGGCGGCGGGATCATTATTCCACAGTGGGAAACTAAAGCCTAAACTTTTACTTTTTTGCTTTTTGGCCGCTCTTGCTACAGCAGCAGCAGCACGTCGTAGAGTTTCTAATTTTAAAGCATCGGGTTTCCCCAAACCTACCAAAATTATTTTCCGAATTGGGCCGCCTGCACTAACACGGGTGAAGATTGTGCTGTAGGCTTTTCCTGTAAATTCTTCTTCGGCAATCAGATCTTTTAAGAGTCCAGACAACTTCTCATTTAAAGTTGTTAATTCACCTGTTAACTCTACGGCATCTTCAAATAATCCAATAGCCAAACTATCGCCTGCCCACTCTAGCAAAGGCGTATCACTAGGTTGAATTTTCATTTTGGGAACTTTAATTTAAATTTTCCTACTTGTACCAGTATTGCTTAAAATTTTTTCTTTGCTTATACATCCTTAATTAGCAAGACCCTAACCTCTGTAGGTGAAAGGGTCAAAATTTTAACTACGGTCGTCAAGTTGGGCAATTTTTTCGCACTGCGCTAATAACGGCTTGACAACATCGGGATTGAGTTGTTTGAGTTGGACAATTTTTTCACACCGCGCTCGTAAAGGAACTTTAAAATCAGGATTGAGTTGATTTATCAGCTTTTCTAAAGGCTGGGGTGATTTGATATTTTGGGCGATCGCTTCTAATGATGTCTCGCTCATGTTGGCTGCTTGCAACTCTGGTAAAAGGTCTTCCCAGGTTTTCTCTGGATGGCTATCAAGGATTAACTGCACTAAAATTTGATCCATGATGGCTTCTTGGGCAATGGCAGTTTCTAGATACTTGTCACTTTGTGCTTGTAACTTGGCTAATGTCTCTGGAGAATCCAGGGAAATCGAGTCATCTAGTTTGGCTTCATAAAAGCGACAAGCTGCATATCCCAAGGAATAAATCATAGTGGCATTGGAACTAGTGGCGATAGCCGCACCGGCAAAAGGCACATTTCGCAACAAGCCTAATCCTGCCACACGTAATAACCGTCCACCACCTAAACCCAAACCAAAAATTGCCAACACTTCACCTTTACGGCTAGAGTCTTTTAAATCTAGTCCATAAGCGGCGGCAATTTGGTAGAGCATTTCTGACTGAATTTTCGTCGTCGCTGCTAAATCAATAGCCAACAACGCCGCTGCTACTCCCGGTAAGATACTACTTGCCAGTCCAATCCCACCTGCTTTAGTAGCTTTGTCTACCATAATCCGGTGGGCAATTTGACTAGGCGATTCATGAGGATATTTTTGTTTGAGCTTGTTTACTGAAGCTGCTGCTTTTTCTAAATCAACACTTTCGCTGGGGCCAATCAGCCAATTGAGATTTAACACCCCGGTTAGTTTTCTAATAAACCAATTTTCGCTAATGTGGTTGATGACATCGCCTGTGGTTTGGGTTGCTTGCTCAATTAATTTATGTGTTTGTTTAGCAGCGACAACTCCCGCATCAATAGATGTAGCTAAAACTATCTTGCCCGTTGCGGCTGCGGTATGAGTAATTGCTCCGCCCACATCACCTACAGTTTTAGCTAAAGACTCGATAACAGATTGATTGTCTTTTTCTGTGGGTGAATTATCTGCTTGTTTCACCTCTATTTTTTTGGGAATTTTATCTGCCATTTGTGGCACCATCTTAAAAACCTATGCTTTAGGTTTTAGCGAAAATGAGGGTAGCTACACATCTTCCAAAAAGGGCAAATTATGAAAATGGTGGGTAGATTTAGCAATGGTTTTCCTGTATTTCCCACTTCCTCATCCCCTGGTTTCCAACTCCTTAACTGCTGGCAATTGGCTTTCTAAGAACTGATGCTCCCGTAAGATTTTATAGAGATTAATATCTTTTTCTAATAAGCAGGCATGTCCACAGTCGGGTAGCACTACTACCTTGGCATTGGGTAAAATATTTACTAAACGTCTAGCTTCATTTACAGAAGGTAAGAGGCGATCGCTTGCACCAGCAATCAGCAAAACTGATTGAGCCAATCGATGTAACTGTTCTTCAGCTACATAAAATTCCTTTAACAGTGATAACCTCCAGGTAACAGTGGCTGGGGGTACAGAACGCATGGTTTTTAGCAGTTCATAGCGAATGTTACGGGGAATGCGTGCTAAGGATGCAAGAAAGGGCAATAACCCCAAAGCACCAATATCATATAGGCATTCCGGCACAAAGTAAGTCAGTTGTGATGTCCAAACTAACCCAGGACGGAGATGAAAGGCAGAAGCTGGATTAATAAGAATAATCCTCTTAAATAACTGTGGTGCTTTGGTAGCGACTTTCATCGCCAAACAACCTCCAAATGACTCACCACACAAGTAGATTGGTCTTTGGGAGCTTTTTTCTAATTCGGCATGAATCAAGTTCAAAACATTGTTAGTCAATACATCCCAGGTAGTGAGGTCTTGCCTGGGGATCGCTAAACAGCGAACATCAAAACCAAGTTCTAAGCCGGCAGTTTGCGATCGCAACAGTTGACCAGTTCCATCCAAGCCTGGTAGATACACAAACAGTGGATAATCTGGTTGTACTCGGTTGGGAGTAAGAAAACACGGATTTAGCTCAACGTCTGACATTGTTAAATTTAAATTTAGTTTCCTGGTTTTATCAAGTGGCTTGTAGGAAAATCGCATATTGGGCAACAGCGATCGCATAATGGCTTAATCGCTACATTGCTGTCAAAATTCTGATAAAATCATAACGTGAGTGCTAAAAACCGCGTCATATATCGCTGAAAGAGTTAAATATAGCTCTAGTTAAGATCAACCAAGACACTAATTTAGGTTGTCCGGGGGTTAAGACGAATACATTTAATAACACTCACTGGTAAAAAAATTTTATCTTCATCAATATTACTTGATTGTCAACACAACAATCAGCTTACATCTACCTTTATAGCTAGTGTAGTTGGCATTTAAACAATATCCAATTATCTAATAACAACCTTCAAGCAGTAAACTAGCAATTTCGTCGTAACAATGTTGAGTTAGTTCAGCCGCAACATTTTTCGCTAATTTACCGTGATATTTCTGATGATGTTGTGGTGTTATCCAATAAGGGCGACCAACTAACACAGCTACCCGACGATATATCACCAAGGGATGCCAACCAGATTGGTTGAATAAAGGTTCTGAGGGGTCAAATAAACTTAACAATCGCAGTGGAAAACCATTAGTATTCACCTCTTCTAGAGAGGCTATGGCAACTGGTAAAACTGCCAAGTTTGGCACAGAGGCTCGCAACGCTAAATGGGCAAATCCTCGTTGAAATGCACCTACTTCATCTGGCTGGGTAAATTTCACCATTGGTGCAGTTCCTTCCGGAAACACTCCTACCATCTGCTGGGACTGCAATAGTAATTGTGACTGCTCAAAAAAGCTTTGTTGGCGGTTTTGAGTTTTCTCTAAAGGAAAACATCCCAATTGTCCTGTGACAATTTCTCGCATGACTGGCACTTGTCCCATGTAGTGATGGCAAGCAAAGCGAATCGGACTCGATAACGCCGCCATTAAAACCAGTGCATCCATAAAGCTGCGGTGATTGCTCACAACCAAAATACTAGTATCTCGGGGAATCCGATCCTCGTAATAGCGGAACATTTGGGTGGAACAAGCTGCCAAAAAATAGCGGGAAATATCTAGAGGACTAGTAAGAATCATACCTAATGAATATATTTTTCCACAAAAATCGCTGTGTATCTTGACTTAATTTTTACATTTCTTTATTAATACCATGACCGTCTTAAGGTAGAAATACTTTAGCCACAAATACACCTTAGTTTGAGGCTTTTTGAGTTATGTATTCTCTATCACAATTAATGTCATAACAATCATTAGAAAAAATGACTAGGGGCTATTTTTGTCTTATGAGGAAAAATGACTGCAATTTATACACATCACAAAAGAATTATTATCCAGAGAAATTTGCTAATATTAAACTGTAATTTGAAAAAACCACGAGTATTATTATATAATTGCTTGGTTTTGCTAATAAAAGTAAGATAGAAAACGTTTTTATAATTTGATTTTTTATTCTATATGAATCTTGTGGATAAAACGGAAAAGACATTTTCTCTGACAACACCGTTATATTACGTAAACGATGTTCCTCACCTTGGTAGTGCTTATACAACAATAGCTGCGGACGTGGTGGCGAGGTTTCAGCGATTGTTAGGACATCAGGTACTGCTAATTACAGGCACAGATGAACACGGACAAAAAATTCAACGTTCAGCAGAGAGTTTAGGAAAAGCACCCCAAGAGTTTTGCGATGAAATTGTACCCAGCTTTATCAGCTTATGGAAGCTATTAAATATTCAGTACGATCGCTTTAGTCGGACTACAGCTTCCCGACATGCAGTCATCGTCCAAGAATTTTTTCAGAGATTATGGGACGCTGGTGACATCTACATGGGACAACAGCAAGGCTGGTACTGCGTCTCTTGTGAAGAATTTAAGGAAGAACGAGAACTATTAGAGGGAAATCGCTGTCCTATTCATACTAACAAGGAAGTGGAGTGGCGAGACGAAAAAAACTACTTCTTTCGGTTGTCGAAATATCAAGCTCAACTAGAAGAGTTATACCAATCTCAACCAAATTTTATTCAGCCAGAAAGTAGGCGTAATGAAGTTCTCAGCTTTATTGGGCAAGGGTTACAAGATTTTTCAATTTCGCGGGTGAATTTAGAGTGGGGTTTTCCCGTACCAGTTGATCCCCAACATACTCTTTATGTGTGGTTTGATGCACTACTTGGGTACGTAACAGCATTACTAGAACCGGATGCTGAGGCGACTTTAGCCAATGCGCTAGAAACTTGGTGGCCCATCAACTTACATCTGATTGGTAAAGATATTCTTCGCTTCCATGCAATTTCCTGGCCAGCAATGTTATTTTCAGCTGGTTTACCGTTACCAGAAAGGTTATTTGTGCATGGCTTTTTGACCAAAGATGGTCAAAAAATGGGTAAATCACTGGGTAACACCCTCGATCCCATAACCCTAGTAGAGCGCTATGGTAGTGATGCCGTTCGTTATTACTTCCTTAAGGAAATCGAATTTGGCAAAGATGGCGATTTTAATGAAGTTAGGTTCATTAATGTTTTGAATGCAGATTTGGCTAATGACTTAGGTAATTTGCTAAACCGCACCTTAAACATGGTGAAGAAATACTGTGCTGACGGATTGCCAATTGCCAATGAAGCCATTAATGATGAAAATCCCTTAAAAGCCATTGGTTCAAGTCTTGGGGAACAGGTAAAACAAGCATATGAGAAGCTAGCTTTCAATGAAGCCTGCGAAGCGGTTCTGTTGGTGGTACGGGCCAGCAATAAGTTTATTGATGACCAAGCACCTTGGACACTATATAAACAAGGACAGCAGCAGGAAGTAGAAAAAGTACTGTACGCAGTTCTAGAATCTGTTAGACTAGCAGCTTATCTTCTGTCCCCAGTGATTCCCAATATCAGTAGTGCCATTTATCAGCAGATAGGCTGGGAAATCGACTTTAATGATCAAATAAAAACTGCAATGGTTACCCCTTTTGCTGCTCATGCAAAATGGGGAGTACTAACCAATCAACAATCGTTGGGTACACCCCAACCTGTTTTTAAGCGCATAGAAACCCCAAAAAACAATTAGTTCTTTTAATTTTCCATCAATTTCTATTTCTTCAAAAAATTTATCGGGGTCTAGTACCTATTAGCCCCGAAACACTATCATAAGCCGTTCTAAATTGCATGTAAATTCGGAAATTTGTATCAAAAATAACAAGAATAAAAATGAGGTATGACAACAATGTTGAATAATTTGGAAAGCGATTCGATATTTACGCCGGAACAAGTTTTAGAGAATCGGGGTCGTGTAGCTATATTCATTGATGGTTCAAATCTATTTTATGCGGCGTTGCAACTAGGAATAGAGATTGACTACACCAAGCTACTTTGTAGGCTGACTGGTGGTTCTAGACTACTGCGGGCTTTCTTTTACACTGGAGTAGACAGAACCAACGAAAAGCAACAAGGTTTTCTGTTGTGGATGCGGCGTAATGGCTATCGAGTCATTGCTAAGGATTTAGTGCAGTTACCTGATGGTTCCAAAAAAGCCAACCTCGATGTCGAAATAGCCGTAGATATGATGGCTTTAGTAGATTCTTATGATACCGCAGTTTTGGTCAGTGGTGATGGAGATTTGGCATATGCTGTCAATTCCGTCAGCTATCGCGGTGTGCGCGTAGAGGTAGTGAGTTTGCGTTCCATGACTAGTGACAGCTTAATTAATGTTAGCGATCGCTATATTGATTTAGAAGCCATCAAAGAAGATATTCAAAAAACCCCCCGCCAAAGTTATCCATACAGACCGCTATCCAGTATGGGTTTTTTGGATGATCCCAGAGAAACTGATGAACAATTAGAAATCCAAGATTAATGAATTATCAAAAAGGCAGGAAGAAGTTAAGAGGAAAT
This sequence comes from Anabaena sp. CCY 9613, assembly GCF_963920895.1. NCBI lineage: Bacteria > Bacillati > Cyanobacteriota > Cyanophyceae > Nostocales > Nostocaceae > Anabaena > Anabaena sp. CCY 9613. The sequence continues at coordinate 136,448 of NZ_CAWUDE010000005.1, read as the reverse complement.
GAGACAAAACCAAGTGGGATCAAACAAAGTCTTCCTCAGTTCTGTTCATTGTTATCTTTTAATTCCTTAAAACTGAAAGCAAATTGGTATTACCTGCCTTTAATTTTTCTGTTAATAATTGGGTTAGTTGCTTGTGGGAGTAGATCTCCCACAGCTTCTCAATCAAATGATGCTGATTCATCTCCCCAAGAAAGTAATTTAACTTTTTTTGATGTCACCTTAGAACAAGCAGACGAAGTAGGGCGACCACTTTGGAGAGTGCAATCTAAAAAGGCTACATACACTCAAGAAAAACAAATTGGTCAGGCGGAGAATCCTTATGGTGAACTATATCAAGATGGCAAAGCTATTTACCAAATAAAAGCAGCACAAGCAGAAATTAAACAAGATGCTAAACAGTTATTTCTCCAAGGTAATATAGTCGCTACAGATCCGAGTAATGGTATTGTATTGCGGGGTAACGAATTAGAATGGCGCCCCGAAGAAGATTTATTGATTGTCCGTAACCAATTAAACGGGACTCATAAACAACTACAAGCCGTGGCGCAAGAAGCACGAGTCAAAACTCGTGAACAGCGCATGGAATTTTCTGGTGGGGTAGTAGCAACTTCTGCTGATCCCCAAATGCAACTACGAACTGAGCATTTAATTTGGCAGATTCAAGAAGAAAAATTAATTGGCGATCGCCCCATCCAAATAGACCGCTACAAGAACAATCAAATTACCGACCGGGGACGAGGAGACGCAGCCGAAGTCAACTTAAAAACTAAAATTGCCACAATTAAAAAAAATGGCCAATTAGATATAGCTGACCCCCCAACACAAATCACCAGTGACGTGATGACTTGGGACATGAACGCAGAAACTGTCGCTACAAATTCGCCTGTGCGTATTGTTCAGAGTGCCGAAAATGTTACTGTCACCGCCAACCAAGGCGAAATGAAAATACCCCAAAAAATTGTTAATGTCACAGGTAATGTTAACGCTATAGGGCAGCGTCAGCAAACCCTGAAATCTAATAGACTAACTTGGTATTTAGACAAGAAATTATTAGAAGCCCAAGGCAATATTGTTTATCGTCAAATTGACCCGCCATTAAATTTTACAGGTGACACAGCAGTTGGTAATCTGGAAACAGAAAATATTGTTGTTAGAGGCGGCAAATCTGGCGATAGGGTGGTGACGGAAATTATTCCTCAAAATACGTTGATTAGGAATTAGGAACAAAATTCTAAATTAAACTAATTTTCAAGTTTGAGGCCGTCTGTTCTACGCAACTCCAGTTTCTCAGTCGCAACGAGAAAAGGTTAAACGGTAAATGAGTTCATCGGCAAGTTTATCCTTGACCAACTCTGCATTTTTATTAATATTGTATAACTTAAAACCAAGCTTCTCCAGTACCTGACGGGAGGCATAGTTTTGCTCATTCACTGAAGCGTGCAGCGCAGTCAAGTTAAAGCGTTCTTGTGCTTGGGCGATGGCGTTTGAACAGTAAATCGGCGCATATCCTTGTTTCTGGAAGTTGGCAAAAGTCATGAAGCCTATTTCTGCGTATGCGTCAGCAAAAATACCTATTTCGACTATTCCCACATACTGGTGTGGTGGTAGTATTGCCACCCACTTTAGCCAAATCATACTATCGTTATCTGGCGATTTTTCCAGTGCAGCAAATTTAAACTGGTGCTTTATTTCCTCAAGAGTCGGGATTTCATCTTCTAGATATTCATATAAGATTGGGTCACTCAGATGAGTATACAGTAGTTCAACGTGGTCTGGTGTGACTTTCTCTAGATGTAAACTCACCGGAGCTTTGCCCATATTCCCTATTAGACAAATTATAATTTCTAAGAACCTAATAAAATTTCATTACGACTAGTAGCACCCAATTCAGGTGAGAAATATTTAGGAGAGTGGGGAGTAATGGATGGGGGAAGATTGGGAGCTACTTCTAACTGTTGTACAAGATTTTGTAACAGCTTATCTTGACTAGTACGGAAAGCGGGGATTTGGGGGCCACGGTTAATGATAGCAAACCAAACCAAACCGCGATCGCGTGTGGGGATCACTCCGGCTAAAGCACTAACATCACGCAGAGTACCAGTTTTCATCACAGTAGCATAAGGCATTTTTCTCGCTTGCATTGTTCCCCGACGATCAAATCCAGCAGTAGGAAACAAGTCAGCAACGTTGATTTTATAAGCAGCAGCTTCTCGTTGAATTGCCATCAACATGGCGCAAGCAGCTCTTGGAGAAATGCGATTGTCTACCCCCAGTCCGGAACCATTAATTAACTGAATTTCTGCCTCCGGTACTCCAGCAAGTTGAGCGGCTTTTAATCGCATGACCGCTGCGCCTCCCACTGATTCTGCCAGCATCTCTGCCATTGAGTTATTACTGAAGACGTTCATTTCTTTAATCAATTGTTGCATGGGTAAAGAACGACGACGCAACAATAAAGTTTCTTGGGGATTGGGTTGGGTTACTAATTTCACGTTACCCGCAATCACAACTTGAGGCTTGGCCGTACCCTTGGGCATAATGGAGTAGATATAATTCGCCGGACGCGTCCAAGTGGTGTGGTTCATTGCTTGCTTGAGCATTTGACCAGAGACCATTGGATAAAGTTCAAAATTCATGGCAAAATTATTGGTCACTAACAAATTGCCAGTGACCTGCTTGATACCCATTTTATTGAGAGTATTACCCAGAGCGATCGCATCTTCCCAAACAAACATGGGATCACCGCCACCTGTAATCACCAAATCACCTTGCAATACTCCGTTAACTATTGGCCCTGTAGCGCTGACCAAAGTTTCAAATTGGTGGTCTGGACCCCAAGTTTGCAAAGCAACAAGTGAAGTGGCAATCTTAGTTAAAGAAGCAGCAGGTAGAGGAGTAGTACCCTGATGATTAGCCATCAGCATCGGCCCCGACTGCATCCAAATACCCTGACTCTCGGTTAAATTTTCCGGTACCAATTTTGCGGCAATTAGTTCCTTTAAATATTGTTGTACTGTAGTAGACCCAGCTGGATTGGGATCAGGGGCTAGAACTAAACCAGGGTTATTGTACAAAGCCAGGGTCTCTAAGGCATCTGCTGGCTTGATTTGGACTCCAGCCATTTCCAACCAAAGAGAAACTAATCCTGAACCTAATAATTCCAGCATATTTTATTCCCCTATATTGTTTCCTGTGCTAATATACAAGCTTTTTGACCATGATCAGCATTGAGTTATCATAACTGCTGTTTTTTTGTTCATGGTTGTGAAATTGCTTGCTTACAGTCTACGATATGGGAAAAATGCTGAAAAATAGCCCTGGCGAATAACGATAAGGAATATGATCAAATTCTCCATGCTTGTCGTCAACAAGATACCAAAGCAGCAGTCCGGCTACTAAAACGACACATTGACACAGCAGGAGAACAGCTAGTTACATACTTGCAGCAAAAAGCCCTAACCCACAAATGAACTACCAGAACAGATTAGATCAGAAATATCCGCCATGCTGTCAGATATAGCTCAACACAGCTGTCAATGAAAAAACTGATCAAATGTATCAAGGCGCTGATTCGCAACATTTCCCAACAGTTATCATCTGAACCACCTTCCCCCGTAAATTCTCGTCCTTCAGTTGTTGATATTCCTAGTGTTTCGCCCCAAGCTAGTTTAGTTTTTGTCTGTTCCCAGTGCGCCCCAGAGTTACCCCATAGAGGCTTAACAGCTTCAGAAGAATTACAAAATTGGCTAAAATCTCGCCTCAAATTTGACGGCTTATGGGGAGAATTTCGGGTTGTTAGTACCAGTTGTTTGGGAGTTTGTCCCCAGAGACGGGTTGCTGTGGTGCTGGGAAGTAATGCAGGTGGTGACAAGATACGCTGTTTAATCATAGATCCGCAGAGCGATCGCCAACTTCTCTACTCACGCATCAAGCAGAAAAATGGATAAACAAAAACCCCACCTGTGAAGTGGGGTTAATTTTTAGGGTTTCTCTTGTTAGTTCAAATGTACTATAAATGATTGAGAATGGCAAGTGTCATCACTGATTAACTTTGTGCCAGTTGTTTTATCAGTTGCAGGACATTGTTTTCAATTTGTGCCAGGGCGTCAATAGCCAAGGTTTTATCGATATCGTGAATCAGCCAATATTCAATCGCATCTACCCATTTTGGAAAGCGCTCATTCATCAATGGACGGTGTTCTAATTCATCGAGGGCAATAACTCTAGATGCTGCTTGAAAATCTTGCTCAGTGGCTGGTTGAGGAAACCGTTCATCATCAGGTAAGTTCACCAAGCGCGCTGCTAAAGCCTCAGATGCATGTCGGGAAATTGCCCCTACATTATTGATACCCCGTTCTAGTGCTAACCCTCTAGAATCAGCCTGCCAATCTAATCCTTGCTTAATCGCCAACCAGTTAAACAGGTGTTCAGCAAAGCGGCTGCGGTAGTAATTACCTGTACACAAAAATAAAATCTTATTCATTTAATCAAATCAGAGTAAGCCTACGGGCTTTGTACTGGTAAATGGGATGATTTGCAAGATATACAGGCTACTTACAGGAATTTGTTTTAAGTAATTAATTGCAAGCATGGACACTTAGACATAAACCCCAATGCTTTATTCTGGGCATCAGGGTTATTGATATGTGTTGGCGTAGGCCGAATAATGCCATTAAATAAATCATCTAAGCCGTAGGGAGTGAAAAACTGCCATTGTCCTTGTGCATTTACTCGCACTCCTACAGCCGTAGCCGTGTGCAGCCAATCTTTAATTCCATCTTCTGCACTAGTGTAGGGTCTAAGTCCAGAACGCCAACGAGCAAAACTAGCTTGATTTTTTACATCAAATTGCTCATTGGGAAATTGTGCCGTTAATTGTGCCTTTGCAGCTAATTCTTGAGAACGGTTTCCCGATTCATCAAAAAAGGCAATATCAAAGTCTTTAATAATTAACCCGCATTGTTCACCAAATATGGCACGCCAAACGGTATTTCGCACTGCACCCCCTGCTAACCACCAGTTAGGCAGATTGAGTTGAGCTATTAGAGGTAATATATTACCCACAGGTGTAGCAGCTAAAATCATCTGTAACCGAGCTTGAGTATTCATAGCCAGTTCCCATAATTATTGACCAATGACTAATGAGGATTTCCCCCCTCAGGAAAAGTTCAGACCAGGATAAAATAGTACCCTAAACTAAAAATTATGCTCCCATAGCGATACATAGTATGACTGCTGCTACGACTGTCAAAACTGAGTACGAAGCGATTATTGGTCTAGAAACCCATTGTCAACTGAGTACCAACACCAAAATTTTCTCTAATAGCTCTACAGCGTTCGGTGCTGACCCCAACACTAATATTGACCCTGTGTGTATGGGGCTACCTGGTGTCTTGCCAGTACTGAATGAAAAAGTCCTGGAATATGCTGTTAAAGCAGGGTTAGCATTAAATTGCCAAATCGCTAAGTATAGCAAATTTGACCGTAAACAATATTTTTATCCTGATCTACCCAAAAATTACCAAATTTCTCAATATGACCTACCTATTGCCGAGCATGGTTGGTTAGAAATCGAATTGGTAGATGCGGAAGGAAACCCCGTGCGTAAACGCATTGGTGTGACTCGTTTGCACATGGAGGAAGATGCCGGAAAACTGGTACACGCGGGAAGCGATCGCCTGTCTGGTTCTAGCTATTCTTTGGTAGACTACAATCGCGCAGGTGTGCCATTGGTGGAAATTGTCTCCGAACCAGATTTGCGTTCTGGTGAAGAAGCTGCCGAATATGCCCAAGAATTACGCCGCATCATGCGTTACCTCGGTGTCAGTGATGGCAATATGCAAGAAGGTTCTCTGCGTTGTGATGTCAACATCTCTGTGCGTCCTGTGGGGCGAGAAGAGTTTGGCGTCAAGGTAGAAATTAAAAATATGAACTCGTTCAACGCCATCCAACGGGCCATTGATTACGAAATTGAACGCCAAATTGCTGCCATTGAAGCAGGCGATCGCATTATCCAAGAAACGCGTCTATGGGAAGAAGGCGCTCAAAGAACAATTAGTATGCGGGTGAAGGAAGGTTCTAGTGATTACCGCTACTTCCCCGAACCAGATTTAGCTCCTATTGAAGTTTCCGAGGCTCAACTAGAACAATGGCGCAGTGAACTCCCAGAACTACCCGCCCACAAACGCCATCATTACGAAAACGAGTTGGGGCTTTCGGCTTACGATGCGCGAGTGTTGACAGAAGACAGCACCGTCGCCGATTATTTTGAAGCTGCGATTGCATCGGGTGCAAATGCCAAAGCTGCTGCTAACTGGATTACTCAAGATATCGCCGCCTACCTCAACAAGCAAAAGCTGAGTATTACAGAAATTGCCCTGACTCCGCAAAATCTCGCGGAAGTCATCACCTTGATTGATTCTGGTAAAATTAGTAACGCTCAAGCTAAACAAAAACTACCAGATTTACTTACAGGTGTTGCTCCGGAAAAAGCTTTCGCCGGACAAGAGTTAATTACCGATCCCGCCGTATTAGAACCCATCGTTGATGAAGCGATCGCCTCTAATCCTAAGGAACTAGAAAAGTATCGCAACGGTAACACCAAGCTGAAAGGCTTCTTTGTGGGGCAAGTGTTGAAAATGACTGATAAACGCGCTGATCCGAAGCTGACTAATGAATTGGTAGAGAAAAAACTCAATTCTTAGGTGTTTTTCCGGTGTATTTATCAATTTTCACCATATCTTTACAAAATACACAGAAAATTAGGTGACACCCCTCATACCTTAAAGGCTATTGTGTGTTTAGTAGAAAAACCCTAATGATCTGGAGAGTTGCCCATGTAGCTCTCCTTATTTTTTTGCTAAGAAATATGTACTTGTTGGTGTTTCCCATCAGGAGAAGCATCTAACGCCATCTGCTTGAGTCGCACCTTCAACCCATGTTCTGGGCGTAAAGTAATGGAAGGCTGTGGCACAATTGGGTATTCTGGTACTAAATCGACTTGGAAACTTTGAGCGATCGTTGCCAATAGCAAAGCCGCTTCCATCTGAGCAAAACCTTTACCAATACAAATCCTGGGCCCAGACCCAAAGGGGAAATATACTCCTTTAGGCAGTTGCTTTTCTAACTCCTGTGTCCAACGTTCTGGTTGAAAGGTTTCGGGATCGGCAAAATACTTGGGATGACGATGCATTACCCACTGACTGATCATGATTGACATACCTTGGGGAATTTCGTAACCGCCAATGTGGGTATCTACTGCTGCTTCCCGTCCCATAATCGATACTGGAGGATATAGCCGCATTGATTCTTTGATCACTTGCTGTGTATAAACTAATTGCCCCAAATCTTCGAGTGTTGGTAGCCTTCCTTGAAGAACTTGACTTAACTCTGATGCTAATTTTTTCCGCACGTCGGGATTTTGTGCCAACAGCATCCACGTCCAAGATAAGGTATTTGCAGTGGTTTCATGCCCAGCTAACATCAGAGTTGCCACTTCATCCCGCAGTAGTTTATCATCCATCTGCTGACCTGTTTCTTCGTCTTTTGCTTCCATGAGCATTGTCAACAAATCATTGGGTTTTTCCTCACTATTGCGGCGTTCTTGAATCAGTTTATAGATAGCCTCATCCATTTGGGCGATCGCACGCCGATAACGAAGATTTTCCGGTCTAGGAAACCACTCCCACACCAAAAAATTTTGCCGTCGCTTACTTTCAAACCACTGCATGGCCACATCTAGCGCATTGGCAACAACTTTTGCCTCTCCTACATCCACTTCAGCGCTAAATATACACTTCATGACGATTTGCAGTGTCAGGTGCATCATATCTGCATGAATATCATGAGTTTCACCATCATGCCAAGTTTGCAGCATTCGGTTGGTGTACTCCACCATGATTTCGCCATATTTATTAATCCGTTTTTGGTGAAATACTGGTTGGATCAGGCGACGTTGCCAAAACCAGGATTCTCCTTCTGCGGTTAATAACCCTTCTCCTAGTAATGTTTTTAAGGCGCGGGAACCCCGGCTTTTAATAAAATCGTGGCGATTTTTGAGGACTTCTTCTATGTATTCAGGATTAGTTACTAAACAAGCAGGTGTTAAACCCAACTGTAAGGGAACAAGATCACCATAATCACGACAACGAGTGAGAAATCCCAACGGGTCTTGTCCAAGTTCTAGTAAATGTCCAACAATAGAGTTAACTGGTGGTGCTGATAACTCGAATACATTAGGAGCCATACCAAAAGGCCTCTAGGTTTGTGTATATTCGAGAATATTAAGCACCACTAATATGAAATTCTTCATCAGATAGAGAGATTTTTTGGTTAAAATCTGCTTTGTTGCTCTTGCTAGCCGTGGGTTGACACAGGTATATTTGCCAGACAGAGGTACGGTGATTTTCAGAATTACAGCTATAAGTAAGTTGTTATTTATCTATGTATTTAAACAATTGCATTGCAACAATCAATGGTTAACTCTACCTTATATGTCAACCCTGTCCAGGGAAATGATGCCAATGCTGGTTCTCGGTCGAGTCCGTTTAAAAGTCTCACCCGTGCGTTAAAAGCTGCGAAAACACCCGCAGTGATTCAGTTGGCACCGGGAAACTACAACACCGCCAATAATGAAGTGTTTCCCCTAGTCATCCCTGGGGGGGTAAAAGTAGTAGGTAATGAAGCCAACAAAGGTGCAGGAATCGTTATTTCTGGCAATGGTGTGTATCAAAGTCCCAGCTTTGCTGCCCAAAATGTGACATTACTGTTGCAAGGTGATGCCAGTCTCTTGGGTGTAACGGTAACTAACCCCATAGCTAAAGGAACTGGTGTTTGGATTGAATCGGCAACGGCAAATGTTGGTAATAATACTTTAATTAACTGTGGTCGAGAAGGCATATTTATTAGTGGTAATGCCAAACCCGCCATTGTCGATAACGTTTTTCGGCAAAATGCTGCCAGCGGTTTAATGATGGTGCGTCATAGTAAAGCAGAAGTACTGCGGAATGTCTTTCAAAAAAATCCTTTAGGCATAGCCATCAGTGATTTTTCTGCCCCTTTAGTAGCTAACAACACCATATCAGACAACCGTTCGGCGATCGCTCTTTCTCGCAATGCTCGACCTGTGCTGCGTCATAATCTGATTACTAACAATACCCAAGGTGGGATGTTGGTAAATGGTGACGCCATACCGGATATGGGTAACAACCAAGATGCGGCTGGTAATATTTTTCGTGATAATGGCGAATTTGATGTCCAAAATACCACATCACAGCAGCTAGTTTCTGTAGGCAATCAATTGAACCCCACCCAAGTTAAGGGAAAAGTAGACTTTATCGCTGTCTTAGAAGATCACCACCGGATAATTTCTGGTAGCGGCAGTATTTTTTCTGACTTAGCTGGACATTGGGCAGCCGATTTTGTGGAAGCGTTGGTGAGTCGAGGAGCCATTAGTGGCTTTCCTGATGGCACGTTTGCCCCAGATGCCCCCATCAATCGCGCTCAGTATGCAGCTATTATTGCCCAGACCTTTCAATTACCGACAATAAATTCTGGTGTGAAATTCACAGATGTGAACCCCAAATTTTGGGCAGCAGCGGCTATTAATAAAGCTGCGGCCATGGGTTTTATTAGTGGCTTTCCTGATGGCACATTTCGACCAGGGCAAAACTTGACCAAGGTACAAGCCATAGTATCTATAGTCAATGGGTTAAAACTAACTGGCGGTAATTCTCATGTGTTAAACCTATACCGCGATCGCGCGCAAATTCCCAGTTACGCCACCAATGCTGTGGCCATTGCTACCCAAAAACTATTAATAGTTAACTATCCCCAAAACGAACAACTAGAACCGATGCGGGACATTACTCGCGCCGAAGTAGCAGCATTAATTTATCAGGCATTGGTAGCCAGCAGTCAAGAACAAGCGATCGCCTCCCCTTACCTAGTAAGTCCCGATGTCGAAATGCCCTCATTTACCGACATCACAGGACATTGGGCAGAATTATTTATTCGGGGGTTGGCCAGCATGAATTTAACTCATGGTTTTGCTGATGGCACCTACCAGCCAGATAAACCCATGACTCGCGCCCAATATGCGGCTTTAGTGGCGGTGGCGTTTAATCCTACTCCCAAACGTCCAGCATCTGAATTTACGGATGTCGCCCGGAATTTTTGGGCTTATCCAGCCTTACAAGTTGCTGCTAGCGGCGGCTTTGTCAGTGGATTTGGCGATGGTACCTTCCGTCCCGATCAAAATGTCCAAAGGTTACAGGTGATTGTCTCCCTAGTAAATGGACTGGCTTTATCAACATCTGATAACAATGCTTTACTTACTTATACTGATAGTCAGACAATTCCTGAGTATGCCCGCAAAGCCGTGGCCACGGCCACAAAACAAAGAATAATTGTTAGTTATCCTGATCCCAAACAACTTGTGCCGACGCGAGAAGCCACACGAGCCGAAGTAGCCGCAATGGTTTATCAGGCATTAGTAGCTATTCAGCGGACTTCAAGTATTAATTCACCCTATATTGTTTCGACAGTCAGCAATTGACCAAGTAAAATGAATAACACTGTTTATCAGCCTGGAAACTCTTGGTAATCAATCCTATAGCTAAAAACACGATAGGCTATAAGCGATGGGCAGAAACTTTCCCTTCGTCTGAAGCCAATAGTCCCATGTCAACAACAGACTCACAAACCTCTGCCGAACTGGCGATCGCCCTATTAACTCATTATAGTTTTGACCTCAGTGGGTATACTGCCAGTGAGCTAGTTTACCGTTGGCAAAGCCAATACCCAGGTAATTGGATGCACCTAGCAGTAGTGGAAGCCCTCTATCAAGGACGCTATAAAGGCATTTCTGTACAGCAAATATTAGCATTTTGGCAGCGTCGGGGTCAGGTGATTTATCATTTCAACATGGAATTTGAACGCCTGATTTGTAGCAAATTTCCCGAAAGCTTAACTGCTCTGGCTGCACCAGTTTTGCCGCCCATCAAGCAAGAAGTAAGAACTGATTCAGTAACTCAGCCTCAATTATCACCAGTTACAGCTAATCCCTTACCTGCTCAAGTAGGCAATGGTTATGAGCCAAGTCAAGCAGCGACGCTACAACTAATTAATGCCGAAGCCGATTTGCTCAATCACGAAGTAGAAGCCAAACTATTAGAAAGACAAAGCATTCTGGCCGCGTCTACGCTTCATGCAACCTCCTCTGGAACTAAAACTAAGCAAAACTCACAAGGACATTTGCCGAGAAATTCCCCATTACCAAAACCTCAGCAGCAGACAAATCTGCTACCCTCATCTGTTAATCACCCACCAATTGGGCAATTTACCCCAGACACAAGCGATCGCTCTGAGTCTTTTACATCAAAACTCAAAGCCATGTCTGACGACCAACCATAATATGTCTTTTGATATTTACTAATAATAAATGTATGGTAATTATCAATAAGTTGTGGATTTACTCACGCCTACAAAAATTAAATAAGAATCCTATTTATTAAACAAAAAAACCACCCAAGCTGATGCCTGGATGGATAAAAATATTAAATCTGGAACTATTTAAAATTACTTGCTTTCAGTGAAATCAGCGTCAATTACATCATCACCGCCACTGGGAGGAGTAGGGCCACCGTCTTGAGGTGCAGCACCAGCAGCAGCATCACCACCAGCTTGCTGATAGATGTTGCTACCAACGGCAAAGAGTGCTTGTTGTAATTCTGGTGTCAGTTTCTTGATTTGCTCATCATCTTCTTGAGCAACGGCTTCTCTCAAGTCTTTCACTAAACCTTCAACCTTGGTTTTATCAGCTTCAGGAACTTTATCACCTAATTCTTGCAACTGCTTCTCAGCTTGGTATGCCAAAGAATCGGCTTGGTTCTTGCGCTCGATTTTCTCACGACGGTCTTTGTCAGCAGAAGCGTTTTGTTCAGCTTCTTTCACCATGCGGTCAACGTCGGATTTATCCAAAGTAGACGCGCCAGTAATGCTGATGGACTGTTCTTTACCAGTGCCTTTGTCTTTCGCTGTGACGTTGAGGATACCGTTAGCGTCAATGTCAAAGGTCACTTCAATTTGTGGTACACCTCGTGGTGCAGGAGGAATACCATCAAGGCGGAAGGTTCCTAAACTCTTATTATCGTTAGAGAATTCCCGTTCACCTTGAAGGACGTGAATTTCCACGTTGGTTTGACCATCCACGGCGGTGGAGAAGACTTCAGATTTTTTGGTAGGAATTGTGGTGTTACGGGGGATGATTTTAGTCATGACACCACCCAAGGTTTCTACACCCAAGGACAATGGTGATACGTCTAAGAGTAAGATACCTGTGACATCACCAGCCAGCACACCTGCTTGAATAGCAGCACCAACTGCCACAACTTCATCCGGGTTAACGCTTTGGTTGGGGTCTTTACCTAAAACCTGCTTCACCACCTGTTGGACTGCGGGAATCCGGGTAGAACCACCAACTAGTACAACTTCATCAATATCACCCTTATTCAATTTCGCATCCCGAAGTGCATTCTCTACGGGGATACGGCAACGGTCAATCAAGTCAGAACAGAGTTCTTCAAACTTGGCGCGAGTAAGGGTTGTATCCAGGTGCTTGGGCCCGTCCTGGGTAGCGGTGATAAATGGCAGGTTAATTTCCGCTTGAGTAACGCTAGAAAGCTCAATTTTGGCTTTTTCTGCGGCTTCAGTTAAACGTTGTAAGGCTTGTTTGTCTTTGCGGAGATCAATGCCTTCTACTGTTCTGAATTGTTCGGCTAAGAAGTCAACTATTTTTTTATCAAAGTCGTCACCACCAAGGTGGGTATCACCAGATGTCGCTAGTACTTCAAATACGCCATCACCCACTTCGAGGATGGATACGTCGAAGGTACCACCACCCAAGTCAAATACCAGAATGGTTTCGTTGCTCTTTTTATCAAAGCCATAAGCCAGAGATGCGGCTGTAGGTTCGTTGATAATCCGTAGTACTTCAATTCCCGCAATTTTGCCGGCGTCTTTTGTCGCTTGTCGCTGAGAATCGTTAAAATATGCTGGAACCGTGATTACAGCTTGGGTAACAGTTTCACCAAGATATTTGCTGGCATCTTCAACCAGTTTGCGGAGAACTTTTGCAGAAATTTCTTCTGGAGCAAACGGTTTACCCGCGATGGGGCAATCTAGTTTAACGTTGCCGTTGCTGCTGAGGACTTTGTAAGAAACTTCTGTGGCTTCATTACCAACTTCGTCGTAGCGCCGTCCGATAAAACGTTTGACTGAGTAGAACGTATTTTCGGGGTTCATCACCGCTTGGCGTTTGGCGATTTGACCAACTAAGTTATCGCCATTTTTCGCAAATGCCACCACTGATGGTGTTGTCCGAAAACCTTCTGCGTTAGCAATAACAGTGGGTTTACCACCTTCCATCACTGCTACACAGGAGTTAGTTGTACCTAAATCAATTCCTACTACTTTTGCCATTTTAAGTGCTGGCTCCGTATAACTACAAATGAATGAATGGGAATATAAGAGACTAAATCACGAACCAACCGGTTGAAAACAGCAGTCAGTTCAGCATCAACAACCTTGGTTCGGCTTCCTTGGGGTTAAAACCTCAAGTCATGCTGATATATATACTGAAACTCAGTGATAGCCAGTCCATGAAGGGGGGTTTCCCGAACCTTGGACAGGACGGTTAATTTTAAAGGATGTATTTAGCTGGTTCATTGAGCAATTTGCTTTCACTTTGTCTAATGTATGAGAATTAATACTTTCAGTAATTAGGGTGAACCGTAATCTCAAAGTGGTGTTTGCCGTCTTTGAAGCAATTACGGAGAACTTATAGTTAAGTAGAGACAGGGAAAAGGCAATTATTATAGTTAATTCTCTCCTGATTCCACTACAAGTACCAAAAATATCTGTTTACTAGCAGTGTGTATATGGAAAAAGCCAATAAAAATAAAAAGCCTAACATCATACCATGAACAATACCATTATTTTGAAATATTAATTTTTTAAATTTAAATTTTTTATTTAGTATCTATTAAGTAAATTAAAAATATATTTGAAATGCTAAAAAAAGGCACTATTAGCGGCAGACCCTTCGATCCATCAAAAGCGGGGGGCAAAATTCTTGGTCTCTCCTATACAAAAGTTAAGATTACAGGCAAAGGCACTGATATTGTTGAAGCTCATATTTGTAGATTTAATCCGGTTGGTCATGAAGAGATGAAAATGGTAGAGAGATTAAGAAAAATTGCAGCAGATGAACTTGTAGCTGAAGCCGTAGACCTCCGTTTCTATACTCATGAACTACGGGAATACTTGAGGTATAAAAAACTTAAATATCCAAGTGGACAACCAGATGATCCAGATGCAGCTTACGAACTCTGGAATAATGGAATAATGCTCACACAGCAACACTAGAGGATTATGGGCTAAAAGAAGGGCCAGGTGTTTTATTTAGAAAAATTTTGTAAATGATTCTTTTCTAGGGTGTAAGCATTTAGCCCAAGATTTTAACAGTTGTCTAAAACCTTGATCTAAATGCTAAAAGCCCACTATTTTTAAACTTAATCAAATCCTCTTACAATTGTATATGGGAGGAATATTTATGAAAAACTCAATCCAATTAACTCAACTGGAGTTAGTACTTCTAAAATTAGTTGCCAAAGGACAGGGTAATTTTAGTTGGTATGAACTAGCCAATTCTCTTTCTCGCTTAGACGTACCAAGAGAACCTGACATGATGGTTGTACTGAAAAATTTGGTGGCTAAGGGTTTACTAACAAGACACATACAGCCTGGTTCACCACGAGATAGCTGGGATTTGACACCAATAGGTACTAATATTCTGATGGAATATGAATAATTTTAACCTGATTACACATCAAAATATTTATCTATTAGGTGATAAAATAGCTACAACATAAATCTCGGCACTGCATCGAGAGTGAAAACCGACACCATCTTTTATCGCCTTTTTCAAGAGATGCCCAGCATCTTTTTTGAATTAATTGGCAACGCTCCCCAGGTTGCTGAGACTTACACCTTTTCTTCTATAGAAATTAAGCAAACAGCATTCCGTATAGATGGTGTTTTTCTGCCAATACAAGGAAAACAAAACCCCATCTACTTTGTGGAAGTGCAGTTTCAAAATGACACGGAGATTTATTCTCGTTTGTTTTCTGAGATTTTTTTATACTTACGACAAAATCAACCTAAAAACTCTTGGAAAGGAGTAGTTATTTATCCTACCCGTAGTCTTGATACTTCAGATATTGACAATTACAGTGAACTATTTACTAGCCAGCGTGTTAGTCGTGTTTATCTTGATGAATTAGGTGCATCAGTGTCGTTACCAATTGGTATTGCTACCATTAAATTAGTAGTAGAAAATGAAGATACGGCAATTGTAACTGCCAAAGAATTAATAGACCGAACCCAGGAAGAAATTAATCTCGAACCACAACGGCGGCAGTTACTACAATTAATAGAGACAATATTGGTTTATAAATTTCCCACGATGAGTCGCAAGGAGATTGAGGAGATGTTTGGGTTAAGTGATTTGAAACAGACACGAGTTTATCAAGAAGCTAAACAAGAAGGAAAGCAAGAAGGGAAACAAGAAGGGAAACAAGAAGGTAAGCAAGAAGGGCGCTTGGAAGCAAAATTAGAAGCTGTATCTCGATTAGTTTCTTTGGGGTTAACTGTTGAACAAATTGCCCAGGCGTTAGATTTAGATATTGCCCAAGTTAGGCAAGTTGCACAAGACAATGGAAAGAACAAAGAAACGTAAAAACTTTCTCAAACACTCTTGACTTGGTGTCCTACCCTGCGGGAAGCTGCTAGCGCGTCTATACGTCCTTTGCGTCAGACCTATCATTTTTGATTTCTGCAATTTTAAATTCTATGGTTACACTATCTCCTACTTTAAAAGCTAGACTTTCCCAACCCCTCAAAATCGGTTCTTTTGAGGTGAAAAGCCGGGTTCTTCAATCGCCTTTATCTGGGGTCACAGATATGGTTTTTCGCCGCTTAGTACGTCGCTATGCACCAGATTCAATGTTGTATACCGAAATGGTGAATGCTACCGGGTTGCACTATGTCAAAGAGTTACCAAAAATCATGGAGGTAGACCCCGGGGAACGACCAATTAGCATTCAATTATTTGACTGTCGGCCAGATTTTTTGGCGGAAGCGGCAATTAAGGCCGTTGCAGAAGGTGCTGATACTGTAGATATTAATATGGGTTGCCCGGTAAATAAAATTACTAAAAATGGGGGTGGTTCCTCTTTATTACGACAGCCAGAAGTTGCTGAAGCTATTGTGCGGGAAGTTGTGAAAGCCGTTAATGTACCAGTTACAGTCAAAACCCGTATTGGCTGGAATGATAAAGAAATCACGATTCTTGACTTTGCCAAGCGGATGGAAGATGCTGGGGCGCAAATGATTACAGTACATGGACGTACCCGCGCCCAAGGTTATAATGGCAATGCCCGTTGGGAATGGATAGCCCGTGTTAAGGAAGTTTTGGCGATTCCGGTAATTGGTAATGGTGATATCTTTTCAGTGGAAGCGGCGGTGAAATGTTTGGAACAAACTAACGCCGATGGCGTGATGTGTTCTCGCGGAACTTTAGGTTATCCCTTTTTGGTAGGAGAAATTGATCACTTCTTGAAAACAGGGGAAATATTATTACCACCAACTCCAATTCAGCGCTTGGAATGTGCCAGAGATCATTTACAAGCGTTGTGGGAATATAAAGGCGATCGCGGTGTGCGTCAAGCCCGTAAACATATGACTTGGTACGCTAAAGGTTTCGTTGGTGCTGCTGAGTTGCGGGGACAGTTAAGTTTGATTGAAACAGTGCAGCAAGGGTTAGATTTAATTGATCAGGGAATTGAGAAATTAAATCATAGTTATGAACCACTGGAGGAAGCAACAAATTTTCAAGTTGCTTAATAAAAAAAATTTGGAAGTTTTTTAACTTTATTTTCCTGCTATTTGATAGGACGAATTTTATTCTGTAAGTGCAGCTAAATTTTGATGACAAAATCAGCAGATATCAGTACCAAAAAATTAATTAGCCTGGCACCTAATAATTGGGTAAGATGGGTAACAAAAATATCTGATGTGGTTGCAGGCGAAATTCTCAATTCAGAATTTCAATGGATAGGTAGAGAAAGTGACGTTTTAATTCGTGTCGCTAGTGTAGAATATGGAGAATTTTTAGTTCTCAATGAATTACAACTACGGTATAGCGCTAATATGCCACGTCGAATGCGCGCTTATGCTGCACTTGCAGAAGAAAAGTATAATTTACCAACTTATCCGGTACTGATAAATATTCTGCCTACAAGTAATACAATCATCTCGTCAAATTTTACATCAAATATCGCAGGATTACGTGCGCTGCAAGATTACCGGGTAATTAACTTATGGGAAGTCGACGTAAATATTGTTTTTCAACAGCCATTACCTGCATTACTTCCCTTTGTACCTATTCTCAAAGGTGGTGAAAATGAATCTACAATTAGAGAAGCATTAAAAATTTTACGTGCTGACGAAAAGTTAAGTCAATTAGAGACTGTTTTAGCCTTTTTTGCTACGTTTGTAGTAGAGAGTGCCTTAGTTCAAGAAATTATGAGGTGGGATATGGCTGTATTGCGTGAGTCACCTTGGTATCAAGAAATATTAAGAGAAGGAGAAGCACGTGGAGAAGCACGTGGAGAAGCACGCGGAGAAACACGCGGAATAATTACTAGTATTGAAACTAGCTTACAGGCTAAATTTGGTAATGAGGGTTTAGAATTAATGCCCCAAATCACTCAAGTTTCTGATTTAGAAAGGTTGAAGCAGATTTTGCGTAATATTGTTGTGGCTAATTCAATCACAGAATTGCAGAATATTTTGTAATTGAAGTTTGGCTATAGTTATACCCATCTGATTTCAGGAACAGAGGACTAAAACGGGTTTGTTAGTCGCTCATGGAAACCACGCCAGTTCCTACAAGTTGGCATAGCTAACCCACGGACTAGCTCCTCAAGACTGAGCTAACTCACTACATACAAAATTTTAATCATTGACGCTAGCATAGTGAGTCTGCTTAGTTTCAAACTGCCATTCTGATAAATAATCAGCTGTTTTACCTTTAAAATTATCCACACTAGCCAACATTAATTCATCTCGTTGGTGCCAAACTGCAAATATTTTTTCCCTACCATCATCAAAGGTTTCTGGGTCTATTTGATAAACTTCATTTACTCGGTGCAATTTCAAACCCAATAAATTTAGCAATCGTCCCAGTATTTTCATGGACGAAATGTTTTCTTTGCCTTTAATTAAATCAATACCAAGTAATCTTTTAATATGTTTACTATGTTGCAATACGACATCTTTTAGCCAAATTAAGTCAGGATGGTGTTCTGTAAATTTTCTTTCTGGCTCTAGGAATTGTAGCATTCCCAATGCTCTCATGGCTTCAACTTTACAAGTGTAAGTTTTTAAATCTGGTAAAAAAACTTGACCATCACCCCAAAATAATTGTTGATGCCATTCTTGCTGGTCTCGGATGTGAAAATATTCGCTTTCATTGATGAGATAATAATGAATTAGCAATTGAAAATAATATCCTTTATCATCTTGCAACTTGAGTAAGGGTGTAACTGAAATACCATACCTTTGTCTCAGGTGATATTTATCAATTTGGTTACGTTCTACTTCCGATAGAGAATGTTTATTTGATAGGTGTTCATATTCTACATAATCAATATCTTTGGCATTAGCTACAGCCGTCGCTGCCGATAGTTGATGTTGCTGCTTAATATCTCTAATTTGGTATTTAATTTCTTTGGCTTTTTGGCGCTTTTCTGTCCAATCTTTTTGCACTTTAACAATTTCTAAAACCAATCTTTTGCGGTTGGCTAAATCATTAGAGTCTGTTGCTAAAAATGCTAGGCGTAAATCTCGAATAATATTATTATGAACAGCATTACTTCGTAGCCAAATTTGATGTCCATCCGCTATTAAACCATCTTGCATCGATTGTCGATAAAGACGAATAGAGGCATTAACTCTAGACGATAGTTTTGCCCAAGTACGTAAATGAATTGGGTCATAAACTAGGGGTAAGTCTACATCTATTTTATGTAAGGGACTGAGTAAGGCTAAGTTTTCTTTTTGATTTTCTTGATACCAATCAGATAGTAATCGATAATTTGTACTGCCACTACCAATTAAGCCAATTCCTCGTTTAGCACACCAGACGATACGTGGTACATCATCTCGTACTCTGGCTAGTGCTTGTCGCGCTTCTGAGTCTGGTATTACTCCTTGGAAAATACCATAAACTCGGTCGAAATGTTGGACATCAATACTAATTCCTGTACCCAAACTGGGTGTAACGAAAATAGTATTATATTCGGTAATTTTTTGATTAATCGTTCCTACAAAATCAACCGCTGGATGACCAGGTGTATTGGTAGTGCGACTACTAATTACTAGGGATGTAGGAAATTGTTGGCGTAATTTTTCTAAGCGTTCTTTAAGATAGCCTTCAATTGTTTCACAACTATAACGCCCTGAGCGACTATCGGTAGTAACGTAACATTTACGTCCGGCGATTAAATCTAATTCTAGTTGATGAATTAAGGGTGTAGGGTTAGGAGAATCATAAAAAGTTATATCCCAACCTCGTTTTGGTTTCCACTGATTGATAACTACCCAAGGTGTTACTTTAATTCCTGCTAGTCCTTGTAAATATTCTAAAGATACATCTGACAAATCAGCATCCTGAGCAATTATTAATCCTCCGGTGGTTAAAACTGTGGAAATTAGTTGCTGAAATAGCTTGAGGATTTTAACCCGTTTATGTTTACAAGTATTACTGTTGAGTAGATGCCATAAAGACTGTTCTACTTCATCTAAAATTATGATGCCACCTTGCCAGTTTTGAGGGTTGAGTTTCCAAATGGAATCAACACATAAACCGAAAGATTGATGATTCTTTAAAGGATTGTTGATAATAGGTAAATTTTTATCTGCTATGATTGTGCGATCGCCTGTATTTAAACCCCAACGGATGCCAATTTTTTCGCAGAGGAATCGCCCTAGTTGAATGCGGTGCGTAATTAATAGTACAGGTCGATTTAATTCTTTTGCTTGGTTAACAATAGATTGCAATGCTGTGGTTTTTCCTGTACCTTTAGCTGATTTAATTCCCACTAATCCTGACGTGGGATAAGCTAGGTTTTCTAAGTAAGGACAGTTGAGAGTCAGTGCAGCCGGAATAGTTAACTCGGTATGGGGTTTACTTTGAGCCAGATAAATTTCTAAATCAGCACTTTGACGATAAATTTTGTCAAAATTACTTGCACCTTTAGCCACGATTAACTCATCAACACCTTTTTCTATTCCTGGGAGTTCAATAACTTTCACAGGACATTTTTGCTTTTGAAATAAACAACCAAGTTGGGCTATGGCGTTATTGACAGCCGCAATTTTTTTAGGTTGAGTTTCAAAATCAAAACAAATATAAAAGGTGCGTTTTGTCAGAGTAAAGACCGTTAAGTCGGGTATTAGTTGACGACTTGTAACTTTACCAAATTTATCTTTAACAACTCGATAACCACTAGTAATTCCCGGAATGGCGATCGCAGCGTATCCTTGTGTTAATAATGCGGCTGCTTTCTTGACTCCTTCGCAGATAATTATGGGTAGATTTTGTACCATTACCCATTGCCAAAAGCCCTCAGCTTCTCCATGACTATTAACTGTAATATTGCTGGGCATGGCTAGATTATACCGTTGGGAGACTTGCAGCCAAATTTGCAATGTTACCCGCAGGCAAAATACCCTTGTGGGGGTACTGGGAGGATGTTCGTACTTGATAGACTTACCTTTATTATTGATGCGGGGTTGATTTGGTTTAAAACACCCCCATTCCATTGATTGCCAATTATTCAGAGGATCTAAACCAGAACACCACCAACCGCCTGCGGTTACATGAGTGTAGCGTTGTAACCACCCAGTTTTCACCATTCCGGTGTTTGTGCGCGGCAGATGCTCAGAAATTAATAAATATTCATAAGCTGATGCATCTTGGAGAGATTGAAAATTTAGTTGTGCTAGGTGTAAATCGATACTACTATTCTTGACTAATTCCTCAAGGTGTTGGGTTTGTAAAGATGGCAGATGCATGGGGCGACCCTTGAACGGAATACGATGGATTTAAAACTTATCATGCATTCGCCGGTTTTTTGTAGATGAAATCATGAGGGTTTTGTGATATTTTTTTTACTTCGTTCTCGGAAATACATCGGTGAGTCAGCAAGTGGATGATTCTGTGAGAGTGTGTTGTTGAACTAATAAGCCTGTATTGTAGTATTTATTACTTTTTTATTTTCATATTTCAGTAATTTTTCTTGAGGATAAAGTTGATTGTGATATAAGTGATTCTTATGTAATAGTTTTGAAACGTAGAGGGGAGACAGCGCATTGATAACAAGTGAAGCTTCTTGTGAGCCAACTTTCGGCATTCTTGATGGATGTAGCGATAAATCCCGTAACTAGGAATGGAGTAATCGCTAGAAAAATACTGTAAATAAAATTTGTCTAATAAATTTTATACATTTGTAATTTTGTTTAAGCGTAACTAACTATAAAATCATTAAAAAGATACAAAAACCTCCCTAGCTATGCATATTAGTCCACCTCAAGAAACGATTCAATGCAACTTGCGCCTTACGGGGGCTAAAGATGAGCCAAGTTGTGGCAGAGCTAATCCAGCAACGGTTAAAAGTTAACGAAGTTTTGTCATCTCAAAGTTCAAAGGGGAAGGAGAAGTGAAAGTAATCGGAAACGGTGCAAAAGCTCGTGGGAAAGGGGCTATAAAACTGAAATTCAATGTGTAGTATCTAATGAAACAAACGAAATTTCCGGTCAAAACTAATCCAAAATATAAAATGGCATAAGATGGCGAAAAACTGGGCACTGGTAATTGGTATTAATCAATATGACTTCCTGCAACCACTACAGTATGCCAAGCGCGATGCTCAGTTAATGCGAGAGTTTCTTTATCATGAAGCAGGATTTGACCGAATTTTTTTCTTCTCTGATGACTCGCCAGATTTTAATGAAAGAACTACTCGTCCTTATCGCAATAACTTGCTGCGAGTGCTGCGACAGTTATTTGAAAACCCTTTCATGGAAGCAGGAGATAACCTCTGGTTTTTTTTCAGTGGTCATGGGATGCCTCATAACGGTTGCGATTATCTCATGCCTTCTGATGCAGATCCAGGAGATGTCGAAAATACAGCTATTTCTATCAACTATATCACTCAACGCCTACGTCGGTGTGGCGCTGATAACGTAGTTCTAATTTTAGATGCTTGTCGTAAGGGTATTGGCACTCGTGCAGGTGAAGGGATTGGACGACAAACCTCTAAACAAGCACGTCAAAAGGGAGTAATTAGTATTTTTTCTTGTAGTCCCAATGAATACTCTTTTGAAATTGAGGAATTACAGCAAGGTGCCTTTACTTATGCCCTGCTAGAAGCATTAGGGATTAAAGGTCAGTGCGCTACAGTTGAGCGTTTGGATCAGTATATAAGTTTTCGAGTTCATGAACTCGTTCGTCAGCATAAAAATGCTCAACAAACACCTTATGTTATTGCTGAACCAATAAATAAATCTCACCTTATTCTTGTACCTAAATACGCGACGCTAACGGATATTGCCATACTAAAAAATGATGCCTACCGTGCTAAAGATGAAGGTAACATTGATTTAGCCGAAAAATTGTGGATTCGAGTGCTAGCTGCGGCTTATGGTCAAGATATGGAATCAATTAAGGCACTTCAAAGAATTGCCCAGATTCGCATTTCTCAGCAGGTATCAGCTTCATCAGATTTTGCTATTCAAAATAATGAAATTTTGAACCGAACTCCTAAGTCTTCTTCAGTAGTTAAAAAAAGAGGTAAATTTAAACCACCTACGTCTATTCCAAGCCAATCAGCTATTAATGAGAACATCATTCAAATATTTAGAACTGATGAAATTAGCGATGAAATTGCTAGAGATTTTCATCAAGAAAACAACATTAATTTCACACAGATTGAGCCTACAAGAGAATTTTTTCAAGCAATTTTTTCTAGTCTCGGTAAACGTTATGGCGAGCAAAATTGGTGGATTAGAGATAATAAGTTTCAAATGTGTCTTGAAGCAATACTCAGTCAAGGTACAGGGTGGAAGAATGTTAGTTTAGCAATTGAAAATTTAAAGGCTGAAATTGCATTATTACCTGATGTGATATATAAAATGCCGGAAGATCAACTTCGTGGATTAATTCGACCATGTGGGCGTGCAAATACAAAGGTTTTCTACATTAAAAATTTTGTAATTTTTTTAAAAGAACATTACGAATTAAATGTAGAAAAAATGTTAGCAGAGGAAACAAATGTTTTAAGAAAAAAGCTCTTAAATATCAAAGGAATTGGTAAGTTTACTTGCGACAACATTCTTTTATATACTGCTGATAGGTCAAAAATCCCAATCAATGACCGAATGCGTAAAATTTTTTTTGAACATGATCTCATCAATCAAAGCGACTCATATGATTCTGTACAGAATCTTGTAGAAAGAACAGCATCTTTCACTCCTTATGAAATTCGTGAATTTGACGCGATGATATACCATGTAGTAAAAGATTATTGTCATTCCACGCCTAAATGTGAGGAATGCCCTCTACAAAAATTCTTACATGGACAAGGGCCTAGAACTCAGAGAATACAAGCGACTGTCGTACTCTAAGGGAAGCGCAAACTAATGCAAAGATTTGTGATTTTTCTTTTAAAATCTTTCGGGAATACACACATCTGGCGCACATAAACCAGGAAATTTTAAGGTTGTCACTTCAAAGGTATGCAAATCTACGCGGCGAATAGCGTGGTTATTAGTATCACTAATATATAGATGTGAATTTATTGCACTCAGTCCTGATGGTTCAAAAAAGCGTGTATTTTTTCCTATACCGTCTTGTAAACCGGCTGTACCATCTCCCAAAATTGTTTGACAATTACCTGTACTGGGACTGATTAATTTAATTTTGTGGTTGTAAGTGTCTGCAACCCAGAGATAATTTTGAGCAGATTCTATTCCTAAACAATGTTGCAATCGGACATCTTCTCTTTGTCCATCAACATCACCAAAACCAAATAATTCTCCACTACCGCAAATGGTTCTTACTTGCTGTGGTTCTATGAGTCCGACACCGCGAATGGAACTGATTTCACTATCAGCTATATATAATTCTTGTTTATCGGTTGTGATACCACTGGGTTGGGCAAAAACAGACTCGGTAAGGGAACCATCTACACAACCTTCTGCACCAGTACCAGCATAGGTTTTGATAATACTTGTTTCTAAATTTAATTGCCAAATTTGATGCGGGCCTGCCATTGCAATATATAGAATGTTTCCCACTTTTACTAAATCCCAAGGGGAGTTGAGGGCAATTTCTAAACCAGTACCACCATGAGGATGAATATTGCAACTTTGTTCACCAGTTCCGGCTATAGTTTCTACTATTTGATGCTTGAGGTCAACTTTGCGTAGGCTATGATTTTCGGTATCAGCAACATAAAGAATTTCATGGGCTTGATCAAATGCCATTCCTTGAGGTGCAAAAAACTGTGCTTGGTTATATGCACCATCATTTAAACCGGGTTTTCCTGTACCAATTATGTGGATAATTCCACCTTCATAGTTACTCATTACTACACGGTTGTGTCCAGAGTCAGCAATGAATAAACCAACTTTAGTAGCTAGAATTTTACCAGGAAAAGCTAGTGGCGTGATTAATGGTTGACGTTGTTTTTCTAAGGTTTGGCTGAGTTGTTGGAAATTAATAGTTCCTTTCTCTTGATGTTGATGAATTAACTCGGCAATTAACTGGTCTAAAGTCTCACGTTTACCTTCACCAGATACATAACCAATCACATAACTTTCGGGATCAATAATCATTAATGTCGGCCAAGCGCGGACAGCATATTCTTGCCAAACCCGAAAATTACTATCAACTAAAACTGGGTGTTCGATATCGTAGCGCAAGATTGCTTGGCGAATGTTTTCAATTTCTTTTTCGTTATCAAATTTAGCTGAATGTACACCAATAACTGTGAGACTATCTTGATATTTTTGTTCTAAATATTTTAGATCTGGGAGGATATGTAGACAATTTATACAACAGTATGTCCAAAAATCTAAAATTACCACCCTACCCTTGAGTTGTTTGAGAGATAAAGGCTTATCTGTGTTAAGCCAAGTATAATTTGGCGGTAACTCTGGCGCTCTGACACGGGGAGTCATAATTAATTCGTAATTCCTCAAGAAAGTTTTGGTTATTAGTATTGGGTGATACTTTTTTTATTTCAGAACTTACGCAAAAATAATTTAGTTTCGCCTTGGCGTAGGCGAAGCCCATCGTAAAGCCCTGACGGGCATAGCTACGCTTACCGCGTAGCGTCTCGGAGAGAAGATATCGCAAGAAAACAATACTCAGTTTTGTTTTTTCTACGCAGGCGTAATTCTCAACATTAATAGAAGACTGTATCACTTTTGAAAGGACTTGATAAATTAACTACTAAAGAGTTATGCACATGGGTAGAACAAGCCAAAATTCAAGCAGCCAAGGGACAAGTTTGCGATCGCATTCCCCAATTAGCTGTAGCTGATCCTCGTTGGTTTGCTGTTCACATCTGCTGTGAATCTGGGCAAAGTTTCAGTTACGGGGATACGGCTTGTGTATTTCCACTCATGAGTGTGATTAAGCCGTTTTCTTTACTATATCTATTGCAACATCTAAGTGCAGATATGGTTTTGCAATGGGTGGGAGTAGAACCATCGGCTGCACCGTTTAATTCTTTAGATCAACTCATAGCCGATAATGGATATCCCCGCAACCCCATGATTAATAGTGGGGCTATTACTTTAGCTGATAAGTTCCCCGGAAACGATGCTAATCAACGCACTCAATTATTCTGTCAATGGTTGAACCAAGCAGGTTGTCAACTCCAAGTGGATCAAGTCATGCTGGCTTCAGTCAGATTATCACGTTCTCCAGCTAATCAAGCGATCGCCAATTATCTCGCCACAGCAGGTAAGTTAGATAATCCAGAAATAGCTCTTGACACCTACGAGCAAATATGCTGTGTATCTGGAAAAGTAGAAGATTTAGCTTTGTTGGGAAAACTTTTAGCTTGTGAAAATAGCTGGTTAGCAACAAAACATCGTCAAATTGTGAATGCTGTCATGTTAACCTGTGGACTTTACGAAGCTTCTGCCCATTTTGCTGCCAAAATCGGTTTACCGATGAAATCAGGAATCGGTGGGGGATTGTTAGCAATAGTACCCGATGGAGGTGCCATCGCCTGCTACAGTCCTGCTTTAGATATGGTAGGAAATTCAGTAGGTGCGATCGCTTTTGTTGAAGCCTTATCTCAAGGATTTAATTACTGGAGGTGAGCATAACCTCTATGATATTAGTTGTTATTACTGCATTTTGCCTGGCGATAGCGCCAGCGCTGTTTCTTGGATGCCCGGAGGGCTTTTGTCAGTTCGCTCCGATAAGCGTTTGCTCAGGCTTTCCCAATTTGGTAACTCATTGATGATCCGCACAGAAATCAGGGAACTTTTACGCATCGCCATTCCCCTAGCAAGCGCTCAAGTTGCCCAATCTATTACAGGTTTTGTAGACACATTAATGATGGGTAGGTTGGGAGCAGAAGTTCTCGCAGGCGGGGGGTTAGCGTCAATCACCTTTTTTACCCTCTTGAATGTCGCAGCTGGAGTTGTCATGGGAGTTACTCCTTTGGTTGCTGAAGCTTATGGAGCAGGGCAAAAAAAACGCATAGAGCAGATTGCACATCAGGGATTATGGTTATCACTAGCATTGGCGATTCCGTCCATGTTTTTGATTGGACAGATGGGTGATTTAATGCAAATCCTGGGACAAAAGCCGATTACGGTAACTTTGGCAAAGAGCTATCTAGATGTTGTGCTTTGGGGATTATTTCCTGCTTTAGCATTCGCTACGTTGAGAAACGTTGTCTCTTCTCTGTCGCAAGCCCGTGCGGTGATGGTGATTGTCATTGCCGGAACGCTGTTCAACGTAGTAGGCAATTACGTCTTAGGATTTGGTAAATTTGGATTTCCCAAAATGGGATTGGCGGGTTTAGCTTTGGCCAGCGTTATTGCCCTGTGGGGGATGTTTATCGCTTTAGTTGTGTACATACTCCAAGACAAGCAACTAAAAACCTATAGATTCTTTCGAGATTTAAATCAGCTAAAGCTACTAATTATCTGGGAGTTGTTGATACTTGGTATACCCATTGGAGTGTCTGCCGCCTTAGAACTAGGACTGTTTACAATTGTTACCTACCTCATGGGCATATTAGGAACAGATGTCCTGGCAGCCCATCAAATTGTCTTCCAGACAATGTTTGTGATCTTCATGGTGCCATTGGGAGTGTCTTATGCCACAACTACCAGAGTAGGGCAGTGGATAGGACAGCAAAACACTGAAGGTGCAAAACAGGCAGGATATGTCAGTATCGGCATTGCGGCAGGATTTATGACGCTCATGGGGATCATCTTGCTGACATTTTCTCAACAAATTATTGGGCTATACGTGGATATTCGCAACCCAGAGAACAGGAATGTGGTGGCACTAGCAACATCAATGCTCAGTGTTGCAGCTTTGGCGCATCCTGTAGATGGAGTGCAAAAAGTCACCATAGGCGCACTCTATGGACTCAGGGATACACGAGTTTCCATGTTGTTGAGCTTTCCAGCATTTTGGTGTATTGGCCTAACAAGTGGCTATGTTTTGGGATTTCACTTTGGCTTGGGTGGTACTGGCTTGTGGGTAGGACAATCCATTGGTGTGGCGACTGCGGCGGGACTATTTATTTGGCGTTTTTGCCATCTGATATCACTCAGGCGATGATCTTAATATATAGATGTACTGGAAGGTTGTGCAGAGATGGCGCGCTCTCGCCTGCTGTGACATTCCCAGAAATTCAACATTTGCTCACCTACCTGTTGAGGATGAAAGTAGTGAAAAAAGTGATACCCCTGGGGAAATTCCCACATTCTATCCTCCGGCTTTAACCAATGGCGCCAGTCTTGCAATGCAGGTGGATTAACGATAGGGTCATTTTTGCTACCACAAACCAACATCGGCATAGAAACACTACTCTTAGGTAAATAAACTAATTTAAATAGAGAATGCTGTGAAGGCGATTGCTCTAAGTCTTTATCTAAGGCACTCATTAACTTTTTAGTGGTGTGAGGTGGTTGTTTACCAAAGAGAGTGCGAACACTATTAGCCAGAACTTGCTCACGACTGACAGTGAACAGTTGGCGTTGAAAGTAATAATGAGCGTGCCAAGTATTAGCAGGTTGGGAAGCCACAGCCAACAAAGTAAGCGATCGCACCTTTTTTGGATACCGACGAGCCAAAGTTAAAGCGATCGCACCACTCAACCCATGACCTGCAAGATGCACCGCACCGGGTACAGACTCGAGATACTCATGTAACAACAGCACAGCTTGATCAATAGAACTAGCTTCATCTTTTGCTTGTTGATACTCCCACTGAGCAATCTGCATATATCCAGCCAAGTATTGAAGTAATGGTTGATCAAAACGCTTCAAAACAGGACTAGCATTTAACCAAAGAACATCGAATAAGTCAGACATAAACCCCTAACATAGCTCAGTTATCAGTAACGAATCTAAGTTTTGTAATTACGAATTACGAATTGGTATAAAGCATTGCCCAGTTTTATTTCCCATCCCCAACAGGCAATGCTATACCTCTATTGTCTATAAACCAAATTCCGTCTTCAACTGAGCAACCCAAGCCTTAATCCGCTCATCCGTGAGATCAGATTGATTATCATCATCTAGAGCCAACCCACAAAACTTACCATTTCGCAAAGCCTTAGAATCGCTAAAATCATAGCCATCCTTTGACCAATAACCCACAGTTTTCCCCCCCTGTTGGGCAATCTTTTCCTCCAAAATACCGATAGCATCCTGAAAATTATCAGCATAGCCAATCTGGTCACCAGTACCAAAATAGGCAACAGTTTTCCCACTAAAATCAACGTCATCTAAATCTTGATAAAGACCTTCCCAATCGCTTTGTAGTTCACCGATATTCCAAGTAGGACAACCAATAATCAGACATTCATACTCATCAAAATCAGCAGTATCCGTTTGAGAAACATCGTGTAACGTCACAACATCACCACCAAACTCATCCCGAATCATTTCCGCAGCAGATTCAGTTTTGCCAGTTTGAGTACCGTAAAATAGACCAATTTTTTTCGACATTTTTACACCTGATAAATAGTTTTTGAGAGGTTAGAGGCTAGGGTCTAAGAAGTGAGAAATTACTTTAGTCCTACCCCTGATCCCCAGGGGGCCCCGATTTCCCCAAGTCATCAAAAAAACAAACTGCTATTGGTTAAGCACCGCCATGCTTGTCATGACGTTAGCTCCTGAGAATTTTGGGATTGACTGAGATATCTAAACAAGTTAATGACTATCTATCTCAATAAGTATTGGGAATATAGTATCAGAATTATTGAAAGTATTTATCACTTAATTTATGAAAATTTTATGAAAAACAATATACGCCAAGCTGCAAAATGCCTGCCAAAACTAGATTTCTAGCTATTTAGATTTAAAAAATTAAAAAAATAATTATAAAAAATGCTAGTAAATCTCAATAAGGTCATGGTAGAGTTAAAGCTACCTACACAATGTTAATAAACCTTCCGCGTTCATGAGGCTGAATCCTGTTTTGCACATCTGAGATCACAAAACTGGGATTTGGCTATTTTTCTCTGGGGAAGAAGATTAACAGAGCGATCGCCTCTCGTCTCTCTTGATTGTTAAACTAAAACATAACCCTCACTGCCAAGCATTCAATGTATTTCTAGGGTGTTTAAATTTTGAATAAATTTTGAATTTGGAGCGCAGCAACGTGACTTCTGCAACCAATCCAGCCACTGAAGAACTAACTCCATTTCCAGACCATACTCAGCTACCAGATTCTGATGGCACTTTTGTGTTCGCGGAGCGTGCCGAAGGCAAAAATTGGCAAGAGCATCCCCAAAGCATTTTATTGACTGACTCAATTACGCCAATATTGAAGCAATTACATCCTGAAGGTGAATATTGCATTGGTCAAGACTTAGGCATATATTGGCGTTTGACTGACCCTCCAGAGAAAGGCGCAGAAGCACCAGATTGGTTTTATGTGGGGAATGTTCCACCTCTACTGGATGGACTCACACGTCGGTCTTATGTATTGTGGCGAGAATTTATTGCCCCAACGATTGTTTTAGAATTTGTCTCTGGGGATGGGAGTGAAGAACGCGATAAAACTCCTTGGAAGGGGAAATTATGGGTTTATGAACAAGTGATTCACCCAGCTTTCTACGGCATTTATGAAGTGCAGAAAGCCAGTGTGGAAGTTTATGAATTAATTGGTGGACAATATCAGTTGTTATCGCCAAATGAACGGGGTCATTATCCCATACCACCTATGGGAGTGGAGTTAGGGATTTGGCAGGGAGAATATCAAAATACGGATTTACCTTGGCTACGTTGGTGGGATTTGCCAGGTAATTTGTTATTGACTGGAGAGGAACGTGCTGAACAAGAACACCAACGCGCTGAACAAGAGCGCCAACGCGCCGAGCGTCTAACTGCTCAATTGCGTGCTTTAGGAGTGGAACCAGAAGCCTAGTGTTTGATTAAAACTTCCTGCAATCAGTCATTCAGTATTTTTTCGGAAGCTGCGATCGCTTATACAAGAAATAGGATGTGGCTGAACCACCAGTAATTAATGGTTCACCTCTGATATTTTTGTCTAGAGGCGGTTTACTAGATTTATTACAATTATTGAATGATGAAGTTTTAGTGCCTTGAGGGAGAAACAAAGAACAATTAGCCATGCAGGTTAACTTGTTCTTGTAGCCAGGGGTCTACAGGTTCTCCATCTTTGCGTCGCAACTCAATTTCCACTACCATCACTTCTTTGGAACCAGGGGGTGCGGGTTTTTGATGAAAAATAATGTCATAGTCTTCAGGGTTATGTTTGCGTTCTTTCAACCAGTCCTGCACTTTGGTGGTAGCAAAAAATGATTGCCCTTGCTCGAACATACGAGTAATCTGCATTTGCAATGTGTACGGATTTATGCGACCCATTTTCTATATCCTGGCTTAAGTACTTAAATATTCTATTTTTGATATCCTGCTGCTATGATAACTCTGCATTGCCGTCAAGCGATGCCTACGCACCTGCTCACCGTGTCAATATCGCTAGGGATAGCCAGAGAAACTGCCAGAGTACGGTAAACTGCAATATTAAAGCTACGGAATGTTCGTTAAAATCGTACTTATAAACTGATTTGAGGAGCCACCAGGATGCAAGTTGGATACGATTCTGACAAGCGTAAGTTGCTGTCATCCCTGTGTCACGGGGCGATTTTTTTTAGTACAACATTTTTGTCAATTGGGGTGCCAATTGTCATTAACTTACTCTCCGACGACCCCGTTGTCAAAAGCAACGCTAAAGAATCGATTAATTTTCACTTAAATGTTTGGTTCTGGGCAACCATAATAGGAGTTCCATTAGGCATTCTATCTTGGCTCACCTTTGGCATTGGGGGAATTTTATTCTTCCCCGTTGTCGCCTTTGGCTTTGCACTGCATTGGGGATTAACTATTTGGGCCCTATTGCACTGTTTCAGTCGGCCAGATGAACCATTTCGTTATCCGTTTATTTTTCGACTATTCTAATGAAATAGGGACTAAGGGCTAGTACCGCTTTGGAAGTCAAAAGGAGCCAGCGCCGTGGGCGGTTACGCTTCACTGTACTAGCCTTAGCGCCTTTATTTTCATGATAGAACTGCATATAAAACTCCTATTTAATTTATATTGGCGTAGCCTGCGCTATGCGCTCAAAATCTCAGTACAACATCAAAATATTTGTCTCCACCCCTACTCCCCACCTATGCAAATAGGTATGAATACGTCACGCCAGCTATTAAATATTCATAAAGGATGAATCATAGTCCATAAAATATATACCTTGAATTCAGCCGCCAGCAGGAGGCAGACTCACACCATAAATTTTATGCTGATGGGTATATAAATATTTGCAATAACTTGAAACTTATGCCTCTCTACAAACTGGCTGAATTTGATCCTAACTACCGCGAAACCTTTGGCGGCGATGATGTTAAATCGTTGGATCTCTACACCGAAGGAGGTATGAAAATTGGCTCAGTTGCTGATGCCTTAGTTGACCAAAATGGACGTTTTCGGTATTTAGTTATCGATACAAGCATAGACTCTATTGGGAAAACAATATTACTGCCAATTGGGCTTTCTCGCATCAATTATCCCGCTAAACGTGTTGAGGTGGATGGACTAAATAAACAACAAGTAGAGCATTTACCAGAGTATAGAGAAGGTATAACAGTTAATGAGGATTACGAAAAACAGATACGACGTGTTTTTCGCCCTTCTACCACCGAACAGGCTTCTGAACTTGAGATGTTCAGTTATCAAAAAGAACCTAGTTTATATAATTTAAACGAACAATCTCATCAAACACTCAAATTATATGAAGAACGCTTAGTTGCTCAAAAGCATCGCGTCAAGTCTGGAGAAGTAGCAGTTAGTAAGCATATAGAAACGCAAACTGCACAAGTAACAGTACCTATTACTAAAGAACGTGTTTTAATCGAGCGAGTTCTACCAACAGAAATAGGAACAGTGGTAGATTCAAACTCCTTGCAATTCCAAGAAGGAGAAGTAGCACGCATAGAATTGTACGAAGAAACGCCTGATATTCGGAAAGAAGCGTTCGTTCGTGAAGAAGTGAGAGTTAAAAAAGTTGTAGAGCAACAAACAGTAGAAGCCCAAGATACAATTCGCCGAGAAGAATTAGATATTGATACTAAAGGCGAATTATATGTGGATGGAAATGGGGAACAAAAACCAGAAAAAATGTAAATTTTTTAGCGAAGAAGTTTGGTGAACAAATTTCATATAACAACATTGTGTAGGCAGAGTAGATTGCTACTTCTGCCTGTATTTTTAATGTAGGGTAGCCAGTGTTTTGTGGAGGTTTTCTCAGTTGTACTAACTTATTTAGTTTGTTTATGCTAACTTATCCCATATATTTTTAGACTTGTAATATTACAGATATAACTTTTGATATTTTTATTTCCAATTAATTCAGTCGATAGAAGGAGGTAAAACAGTAAAGAAAAGATTTATTTTGTTTAGTAAGAGATGGCTTGAAACCTCAGAGGTAAAATATAATGGTTCTACAAAGATTATTAGACTTTGATCCCAAATACCGTGATAATTTTCAAGGTAATGATATTCAAGGAATGAGTGTCTATACAGAAAACAGTGATGAAAAAATAGGTACTGTTAATGACATATTAGTTGATGATGAAGGTCATTTCCGCTACCTAGTTGTTGATTTAGGTTTTTGGATTTTTGGTAAAAAAGTATTACTACCCGTTGGACGTTCTCGTATTGACTATAATACTAACCGTGCTTACGCCATTGGCATGACAAGAGAGCAAGCAGAAGATTTGCCAGAGTTTGACGAAGGCAAAATGTTAGATTACGACTACGAAGAACGAGTACGTGGAGTTTATCGCAATCCTAAGTATAGCAATACATCTGTAGGTACAGGTGTAGGCACATCACCAAATTACAGTCGTGACAACTACACTTACGATAAAGAGCCTGCTTTGTATGGGCTAAATGAGCAAAATCATCAAACCCTGAAATTGTATGAAGAACGGCTAATTGCCAATAAAATACGCCAGAAAACTGGAGAAGTAGCAATTGGTAAGCACGTTGAAAGTGAAACAGCAAGAGTTTCCGTACCAGTAGAAAGAGAGCATGTGGTAATTGAGCGTGTGACTCCTGAAAATGCTGGTAGAGCTGTTCCCAGTAGCGAAGCCACATTCCGTGAAGGTGAAGTTGCTCGTGTAGACATTCATGAAGAAACGGCGGATGTTCGCAAAGAAGCATTTGTGCGTGAAGAAGTCAGAGTTAGCAAAGTTGTAGAACAAGATACAGTTGAAGCTCAAAAAACTATACGTCGTGAAGAATTAGACGTTAATTCTCCTAATCTCCCCATTGAAGAGCGCTAACTAATATATCTATAGCAATCCTATTTGATATCCGAAAGAATATGATTGCTATATGACGTGAACACTGATTAGTTACATAGGAATCTTATTTGATGTTTGAAATAATATAGGTAGGGTAAAACTCGCCCAAAATACCTAGGGTGTTTACAACCTAGCTTACTGATTTTTTGATATATCGTTTAAGATTCCTCTAGTACAGGTAAGGTTATCTCTGTATGAATTATCCCGCTTTTGATCAGCCTACACCATATTGGGGATACTTCTTGTTTGATTATTCTTACCTGTACTAGTAAGCGCTAAAAATAAGAAACACATAAAAAATAATTAGTATTTTATCAAGCATTTCATCAATCTTAATTAATTATGAATGGCCAACCGATTGCGAATAACTTGAAACAAGTCAGCCAAATAACTAGTATCCAAACCTTATTGGAGACATTAAAAAATAAGGTTAAAGGTTTTGTTGTAATTGATAGGCAAGGACAACTAGTAGGTAAAGTCAAGGATATTCTTTTAGATGCTAATCGGCGGCTCAATCTTGTAATATCTCAACAGTTACATCAAACTCAGGTCAACGAAAATACACAATCGCTAAATAATCAGCGATTAGTTTTGCTATGGAGCCAAAAAATCCAGAAAATTGACAATCATGCCAAATCTGTTGTCATCAATCTAGAAAAATCAGAAGTAAAGAATATGCCTGAATATTTAGGAACAGGAACTCCAAGTGAACAAAAAAGATCGGGTAATTATTCAAATGAGCCAAATGGGAATAACCAAATTATCAACAATCAGATTGAGATAGCATCCTCAGAAGAAGTAGACGACGAGACAATTATTCGTTTGATAGAAGAAAGGTTGATTGCTGATAGTCATAGGCGTAAACTTGGTGAGGTAATTATTCGCAAAGAAATCGAAACTCGCATGGTACAAGTACCTGTGCGGCGTGAGAAATTAATTGTCGAACAGGTGGGTGCAGAACATAAACAACTTGCAGAAATTGATTTAAGTCAGGGGGAAATTTCTGGGGTTGATTTAATCGAAAGAGGCATCCCAGAAGGTGTAATTCTCGATGGTAGTTTAGCCGTGAGTGGTGAATTTACTTCACCGAAAATTGCAAGTTTGCTTTTAAACGCCATCGCTCTAGAAAAAAAACACGGTTGTCAGCAGGTGAGAGTGACAATTGCGGTGATAGATGAGTCACGGCAAAAAAAATACCAGGAGTGGTTTGACCGCTGTTCTAAAGGTGAAAAACTCTAATCGAAAAACCTAGCTGTTAGCTAGTATTTTCATAGGGTTGGTAATCATACCTGCCCTATATTTTTTTGCGGGTGAATAAAAGCGGATATTTTTTTGTAAGCATTCTTGCTAAAAATAATCCTAAATTTAGAATATTTAAACTTAGTCAACAGGAAAGTGGCAAAAACCACATCCTTCTTTCCTCTGGAACTAAACTAATAGTGGATAAGGTAGACAGCGAGTGTTGCTGATGAAAAAATTTCTGAGATCCCTAAGTTTAGGGCTGTTATCTGTGTTTTTCACTGCGGCTCCCGGACTAGGAGCTGAACGGATTAGCTTTTTTTATCCTCCATTTGGGGAGTTTTCTTTAAGTGTTGATGCTTTAGAAGCCTTTGCCAAAGAAGGCGAAATTACTGATGAATTAGCTTTTTATGCCAGTCGTGCTAACCCGGAACAACTTGCTCAATTGCGAGAACTGCTACAGCAGCGCTTTGATGTCAGTCCCACCCTTGTGTCTCAAGTAACCTACTCACCTATAGGTGAAGACCTGATACAACGGATGGGAGATTTACTGTTAACAGAATCTCGCCAAAATGGTTTCTCTGCCCTACGAGGTGCTTTAATCTTAGCTGCTGCGGAGCCAGAAGGCTTAACAGTTTTGAATTTGCTGCGTCGGTTTCCCTCTCCCCGGGTGCGGCTAAATTTTACAGCCGGGCTAAGGATTGTAGATGATTTATCGCAAGTACTGGAAAAAAGAGACCAGGCGGTGAGTTGGCTTCAGCAAGAAGCACTAAGAGCTACTTTGGCAACAGCTGCACTGAATAAAGAAGATGCCAATGCCCAGGGTGACTTTTCGCAACAACCCGATTTGCGATCGCCTGGCGAATTTTCTTGGCAACGCCTAGAGTTCACCTTCAATGATCGCTCACGCGATCGCACTTTTCCCACAGATATTTATCTCCCTGAAGCTAACTCCACAACTAGCCAGGAATCTCTCTCATCCCCCTTTCCCCTAATTGTGATTTCTCATGGTGTGGCTTCTGATCGTTCTACTTTGGCTTATTTAGCTGAACATTTAGCATCTTACGGTTTTGCTGTAGCTGTCCTAGAACACCCTGGTAGTAACTCAGAACGCGTACAGCGTTACTTAACAGGTTTGGCTGGCCCACTAGAAGCAGAAGAATTTATCGATAGACCTTTGGATATTACATTTCTCCTAGATGAACTGGAGATTATGACCAAGACAAATCCTTTACTACTAGGAAAACTCAATCTTCAGCAAGTCGGGGCCATTGGTCATTCCTTTGGTGGTTACACTGTTTTGACTTTGGCGGGGGCTAAAATCAACCTTGAGCAACTACAACAAGACTGTAGTCCCAGTAATTCCACTTTTAATTTGTCGTTGTTTTTGCAGTGTCAAGTAACTGAGTTAGAAACACTCAATAACCAACTCCAAGACGATCGCATTAAAGCAGTTTTGGCGATTAATCCCTTAACTAGCTCCATTTTTGGAGAAACTGGGATGAGTCAAATTCAAATTCCTGTGATGTTAGTTGGTAGTAGTCAGGATATTGCTACCCCCATATTATCTGAACAAGTTCGCCCCTTCACTTGGCTGACTAACCCCAATAAGTATTTGGCATTAATTGAAAACGCCACCCACTTTAGTGTGATTGCTGAACCAACTTCCGACAATGATGTGTTGCCCATACCAGCAGCATTACTAGGCCCAGATCGAGCGCCGGCTTATGCTTATGTTAAGTCTTTGAGTGTGGCTTTCTTTAACACCCATCTGCTCAACCGTCCTCAATACCGCTCTTATTTACAGCCATCTTATGCCAAATATATTAGTCAAGATTCCTTAAAATTGAGTTTGTTACAGTCTTTATCCGCAGACCAATTGAATCAAGCACTGAACGCGGCAAATTTTCCCTCTTCTACAGCATCACAATTACCGGAAGCTCCTGGTAATTAGTCGTACAGTAAAAGGTGGATATTACTGAGAAGATTTTTTTTGAATTTAGACACTGTACAAATGCTAAAATCCTCAGGTAATCAATTAGGATACCTCGATGCCAGTTGCTGCTAACTCCATTAAGTTTGGTACAGACGGCTGGCGGGGCGTCATTGGTGATGAGTTCACCTTTGAACGCCTAGCCCTGGTCGCGCCAGTT
The DNA here is from genome assembly GCF_963920895.1 of Anabaena sp. CCY 9613. Classification (NCBI taxonomy): domain Bacteria; kingdom Bacillati; phylum Cyanobacteriota; class Cyanophyceae; order Nostocales; family Nostocaceae; genus Anabaena; species Anabaena sp. CCY 9613. The sequence goes on along the minus strand of NZ_CAWUDE010000005.1, from coordinate 98,776 downwards.
GCTGCAAAAGTATTACATAATACATATTTTTCTACGGTAGGTAGCAAGACAATCGTGGTTGGCTACGATCGCCGATTTATGGCGGAAGACTTTGCTATGGCTGTGGCCGATGCTGTCACCGCTATTGGATTTGATGTTTTGCTTAGTGAAACTTATGCCCCAACACCTGCTTTTAGTTGGGCAGCAAAAGAACTGAATGCTTTGGGAGCGCTGGTAATTACGGCCAGTCATAATCCTGGTTCATATTTGGGTTTAAAAGTCAAGGGTTCCTTTGGTGGTTCAGTACCGCCAGAAGTGACAAAAGAAATAGAAACTTTGTTGTTTGAGGGTGTACCGACTGTAGCCACCCCTGGCAAAAAAGAAAAATTTGACCCTTGGCCCAGTTACACTACAGCCCTCAAAGCCAAAGTTGATATTGCCAAAATTCAAGCAGCCATTGCCTCTGGTAAACTTACCCTAATTGCTGATGTCATGCACGGTGCAGCAGCTGGCGGATTGGCAAAACTATTAGGCGAAGGCGTTCAAGAAATCAACAGCGATCGCGATCCTTTATTTGAAGGTGGGGCGCCAGAACCTTTACCCAAATATCTCTCTCGTTTATTTGAGGTGATCAAAAAACACCGAGAAACAGATAAATCAGGTTTAACTGTAGGTTTAGTATTTGATGGAGACTGCGATCGCATCGCCGCAGTAGATGGAGAAGGTAACTTTTTAAGTTCCCAAATCTTAATCCCCATATTAATTGACCACTTAACCCAACGGCGCAATTTTACTGGCGAAATCGTCAAAACTGTCAGTGGTTCTGATTTAATTCCGCGTGTAGCAGCGTTGCATAACTTGGAGTTATTTGAAACACCAGTCGGATACAAATACATTGCCGACAGAATGTTAGCCGCACATGTGTTGTTAGGCGGTGAAGAATCAGGCGGTATCGGTTACGGCAGTCATATTCCCGAACGTGATGCCCTATTGTCAGCATTGTACGTCCTAGAGGCCATCGTGGAATCTGGGCTAGATTTAAGCGATTACTATCGTTCGTTGCAAGAGCAAACAAAATTTACCTCAACATACGATCGCATTGATTTACCCTTAGCCAGCATGGAAGTGCGATCGCGTCTTTTGCAACAACTGCAAACCCAACCATTAAAAGAGATTGCCGGCAAAGCCGTGATTGATTGCCAAACCATCGACGGTTATAAATTCCGTTTAGCCGACCACAGTTGGTTAATGATTCGCTTTAGTGGTACTGAACCAGTATTACGCCTTTATTGCGAAGCTGCGACGCTTGAACAAGTGCATCAAACCCTAGCTTGGGCGAAAGACTGGGCGGAGTAAGGGAAAGCAGGGGGAACAGGGGGAGATGAGAAAGTATTTTTGTTTTTGTCTCCTTCCAGTACCCAACTATCAATAAAATAAAAATTATGACCAAAACACTCGTAGTAGCAACAGGAAACCCCGGTAAACTGCGGGAACTGCAAGCTTATCTAGCAAATACTGGGTGGGAATTAACCCTTAAACCTGAAGAATTAGAAATTGAAGAAACAGGCGACACCTTTGCAGCCAATGCTTGTCTGAAGGCTTCCCAAGTTGCTCAAGCTACAGGTCAATGGGCCATCGCCGATGATTCTGGGTTGCAAGTAGATGCCCTTAATGGCGCACCAGGGGTATATTCGGCACGTTATGGTAACAGTGACTCAGAACGCATTGCTAGGCTATTAAGAGAATTGGGTGACCAAGTAAATCGCCAAGCACAATTTGTCTGCGCCGTAGCGATCGCTCGTCCTGATGGCACAATTGCCTTAGAATCAGCAGGTGTTTGTCGAGGTGAAATTCTCCATACACCCCGTGGCACAGGTGGTTTCGGCTACGATCCCATATTCTACGTTCCTGAAAAGCAATTGACCTTTGCAGAGATGCCGCGAGAGTTAAAAGGGTCAATTAGCCATCGTGGTCAAGCTTTGAGTGCTTTAATTCCCCAATTAGAAAAGTCTGCGTTCTAGGGGTTGGAGAGAGGTTCATCGAACTCAGGTTAATATGAGATGCACTATTGCAACAATGCACCCGACTACATACACGATGTCTATGCATTTAACTATCGAACGAAAGAGTTAATTCTATTAGCAACTGATGACCGTAAAACCTCCGTCTAGAGAACGATTTGGACAACGATTCAAATGAAGTAGAAATAGTATACTAAATTCCAAAAGTTTGTATCCTATGAAACTGAATTATTTTACAAAACGGCTCTCGACTCTAGGACGTTGGATAGCTACAACTGTGTTTTGTGTATCCGCGATCGCCTTTGTTTGGCAGGGTGCGTTTTTATCGAATCATGTAGCAATGGCTAATCCTGCGGCAAACTTAATCGCATCAACAGATGTAGGGGATAAAATTCAAGACAAAGCCAGTGAAGATGCTGGGCGAGCCAAGAACTTTATTCGAGACAGTGCAGATAAAGTTAAGGAAACAGCAAACAAAAACGCCAATAAAATTGATCGCGCAACTGATGACAATGGGAGTTTTATCGAGCGTAAAGCAAACAGAGATACGGCTCGAATTGAGCAAAGAGCAGAAGAAGATGCAGCTCGCACTCAAAAGGCAGTAGACAATACAAAAAACATTGTTGAAAGTGCCATTGATAACATTCAAGATGCTTTCAATAACTAGAAAATAGTTCACATGTTTCACAGAGAAATTGTACTTTTCTGCTGTGGGATGTTTGAACAGTTTCGTCTAAATAAGCTGCTTGGCAGTTTATCTGACTTTTCACGTCATGTGGAAAATTCCACGGAAAATCTAACTGACAAACCAGGGATTCAAAGTCTCTCTCCTGCGAGGAGAGAGATTTAGAGAGAGGTTTTCCAGATACCGTGAAAAGTTAGGGCAGCTTATTTGTATAAAATTAAATAAATTTGATGTCAGATTGTGCTATCCATCCTAGATACATCACAACTATGTGTCTGAAAAAATATAATTTAAGAATATCTTAGTAATTCATTTTAAATTTAGATTTAATCTAAATCCTTCCCTTTATTATTGATCCCCAGCTAGTTTTAGACAAAACTTAGTGGGTGTCTACTATAGTGATCATTTACAAATATAACAAGAATCTAAAAACATCCTAAAGTTTATTTTATTGTGGGGATCGCTGAAAGTAGGGAAAACAATGACTTTGTAGCGATATTCCGTATTTATATCTAGGAGCAAAATATAAGAATGCAAATCACGCCCTAAACTGCATTAAAGATGAACCCAAATGAAACCTATTAAATTCTTGACATCTGCCTGTAGATATTGTCGTCATTACCAGCCAGAAGGTCGCCGTGGCGGTATGTGTCAACAGTTGGGATCACCAGTACAAGCCAATTGGAAAGCTTGTTCTTTAGCGCTTCCACCTTTTGCACCTTCTTGGGAGACTTTAGAAGATGCTTGGATTTTACCAGATGCGACACGAGTTGTAGGTTCTTCTCATCAACCCGCGTTGGATGTAGAAAATGAAACCCTTACCCCTGTAGAAGAAATATTTAATATTACCTCCCAAGAAGTTAATACTAGGGCAGTGCGAATTTAGGTATCCACAAATAGACTCAATCTGTATTTTATATTAAGATTTGACTTTAAAATTTCTGGCGCTGTGATCTTTGAAATTCTAAAAAAATCGCACCTTGTTCACGGTGCGATTTTTGCAATTTTAAGGGAGCCAGGGAAAGGTACGAAAATTTGGTGGGCGCTTTTCTAAAAAGGCTTGTTTGCCTTCAGAACCCTCTTCTGTCATGTAATACAGTAAAGTAGCATTGCCAGCAAGTTCTTGTAAACCAGCTTGTCCGTCACAATCAGCGTTGAATGCGGCTTTCAGACACCGAATCGCAATCGGACTTTTTTCTAAAATTTCTTGTGCCCATTGCATACCTTCAATTTCTAGTTGTTCTATGGGGACGACACAATTTACTAAACCCATATCTAGAGCTTGTTGTGCATCATATTGGCGGCAAAGAAACCAAATTTCTCGGGCCTTTTTTTGCCCCACAACCCGCGCGAGATAACTAGCGCCAAAACCACCATCAAAACTGCCGACTTTGGGGCCAGTTTGTCCAAAAATAGCATTATCAGCGGCAATGGTGAGGTCACAAAGCAAATGCAGGACATGTCCACCACCGATAGCATAACCAGCAACCAAAGCAATCACGACTTTTGGCATGGAACGAATTAGGCGTTGTAAATCTAATACGTTCAAGCGGGGAATACCTGCTTCGTCTACATAACCTGCTTGTCCACGTACAGATTGATCACCACCAGCACAAAAGGCATATTTACCATCGGTATGAGGCCCAGCACCAGTAAACAGTACTACGCCTATACTGGTATCTTCACGAGCATCGCAGAAAGCATCATACAGCTCAAATACAGTTTTGGGACGGAAAGCATTACGTTTGTGGGGACGATTGATGGTGATTTTAGCAATCCCATCAATTTTGTGATATAGAATGTCTTCGTAGGTTTTGGCAGTTTGCCAGTTTATGTGCATGATCTATGAAAGCTGGGAATTAGGGAAATTCTGAAATATTCATTTACTTGACTAATCTACAGGAATTGGGACAGCTTATTACTTTCTAGAACCAGAGAAATGGAAATGGGGCAGAGAGAATGGGGAATGAGGATAAGAGAAGTTATATGTGAATACGGCTGATATAAAGGTATTAAGTTATGGGTATTTCTTGTATTTGTTACCAGAGGGGTAGCCCCGTGGAACACTCAAATTATGAGAAATCGATATGATAGAAAAGTAGATAAAACTTAAAAAATATTTATCAAATGCAGATAGACTCTACTGGCTTGTCCAAGGTCAAAGACTCCATAAAAAGTAAAATCTTCTTCGGTCATGAACCCAGCGCCGAGTTGATGGCAATTCTTACTGTTTACTTTGTCCAAGGAATTTTAGGGCTGGCACGTCTAGCTGTGAGCTTTTTTCTCAAAGATGAATTACTGCTGAGTCCGGCTCAAGTGTCAGCGCTATTTGGAATAGTGGCATTACCTTGGATTATCAAGCCGGTATTTGGCTTTATTTCTGACGGCTTACCCATATTCGGTTACCGCCGCCGGCCATATTTGGTGCTATCTGGACTACTGGGAGCGATTTCTTGGGTGAGTTTGGCAACCATAGTTCATACTAGCTGGGCAGCTACCCTGGCGATCGCTCTCGGTTCCCTTTCTGTTGCTGTCAGCGATGTCATAGTTGACTCTCTAGTTGTGGAACGCGCCAGAGTAGAATCCCAAGCTGATGCTGGTTCATTACAATCTTTGTGTTGGGGTGCTTCCGCATTTGGGGGCTTACTTACAGCCTACTTTAGCGGGATGCTCCTCGAACATTTCACCACCCGCACTGTATTTTGGATTACCGCTTCATTTCCTCTAATTGTCTCAGCCGTGGCGTGGTTAATTGCCGAAACCCCCATCAGCAAAGATTCCCCAGATAGTAATAATTCCCTCAGCACCAAGCATCAACTGAAGCAACTACGCCAAGCCATTAGCCAAAAAGCAATTTGGCTACCCACAGCATTTGTATTTGTCTGGCTAGCCACCCCAACCGCCGATGCAGCTTTTTTCTTTTTCAGCACCAACGAACTACACTTTCAACCAGAATTTTTAGGTAGGGTACGGCTAGTTACCAGCGGCGCTTCATTAATCGGTATTTGGATTTTTCAACGTTTTCTCAAAAGCGTTTCCTTTCGCTTGATTTTTGGTTGGAGTACAGTTCTATCAGCCGCTTTGGGAATGACAATGCTGCTGCTGGTAACTCACACCAATCGAGCTTTGGGTATAGATGATCACTGGTTTAGTTTGGGTGATAGTCTCATCTTGACAGTCATGGGACAAATTGCTTATATGCCAGTTTTGGTACTCGCGGCGAGATTGTGTCCTCCAGGAGTCGAAGCCACATTATTTGCTGTATTAATGTCGGTGTCGAACTTAGCCGGCATGGTTTCCTATGAATTTGGCGCTATGATCATGCATTGGCTGGGCATCACTGAAACAAACTTTGAATCACTTTGGTTATTGGTAATTATTACGAACCTCAGCACATTATTACCACTGCCATTCATTAACTGGCTACCTGCTAACGATCCACAATCTGAGACATTAACATTACAACCTGCATTGGCTAATAATCAAGAACAACCATTTGTCCCTGAATTAATGTCCGAACTCATGCTGAGAGAAATAGACTCAGACGTAGTTAAGCCACAAAGACAACAATAATATTTTTCGAATGAGTTAAAACCAAATAAGATGCAGACATTAAAAACAGAAGACAGCCTAACTCCCCAAAAATCTTACACCCGTGAAGATTGGCAAGGCGGATATCAATCGCTTAATCAAGAGTTCGATTATTGGATTGATGATATAGAAGGGCAAATTCCCCCAGAATTACAAGGGACTTTGTTTCGTAACGGCCCTGGTTTGCTGGATATAAATGGACAACGCATTCATCATCCTTTTGATGGCGATGGGATGATTAGCCGCATCAGCTTTGTGAATGGCCGCGCCCATTACCGCAACCGGTTTGTTCGCACTGAAGGCTATATAGCCGAACAAAAAGCCGGAAAAATATTGTATCGGGGTGTCTTTGGTACTCAAAAACCTGGTGGTTGGTTAGCTAATATTTTCGACTTCAAAATTAAAGATATTGCTAACACCAATGTCATTTATTGGGGTGGTAAACTCTTGGCACTATGGGAAGCAACCGAACCCCATCATCTAGACCCTCATACCCTAGAAACTTTAGGCCGAGAATATTTTAATGGGGTTTTATCACCCGGTGATGCTTTCAGCGCCCATCCCAGATTTGACCCTAGTTGCAACCAAGACGGCGGCGCACCTTGCTTAGTTAATTTCTCGATTAAACCGGGGTTATCCACTACAATTACGCTTTTTGAATTAAATGTAGCAGGTGAGATTGTCAGAAAGCAGGCTCATAGCGTTCCGGGCTTTTGTTTCATTCACGATTTTGTCATTACTCCCAATTACTGTATATTCTTTCAAAATCCTGTCACCTTTAACCCCATACCTTTAGCGTTGGGAATACGCGCAGCCGGGGAATGTATTCAGTTTCAACCTCATAAACCAACTCAGATTATAGTTATTCCGCGTAATCCTCAAGTTGGGCAAACAAAGGTGAAAATTTTAGAAGCTCAATCTGGCTTTGTCTTCCACCATGCAAATGCTTTTGAGGTGGGTGACGAAATTGTCATTGACTCAATTTGTTATGAATCATTACCAGAAGTTGAGCCTGAAAGCGATTTTCGACAAGTTAATTTTGAGGCCAATTTACCTGGTCAATTGTGGCGATTTCATCTCAATTTGGCAAATGGGACAGTGCGACAAGAAATAATTGAAAGTCGTTGTTGTGAATTTCCCACTATAAATCCCGCATGTGTTGGACAGCCATATCAATACTTATACATAGGTGCGGCTCATAATCAAACAGGCAATGCCCCCTTGCAGGCATTATTAAAACTCAATTTAAAATCTGGAGAAAGACAACTTTGGAGTGCTGCACCTCGTGGTTTTATCGGTGAGCCGATTTTTGTCCCTCGTCCAGATGCAGGCAAAGAAGATGATGGCTGGGTGTTAGCCTTGGTGTATGATGCAGCACATAATCGTTCAGACGTAGTGATATTGGATGCTAGTGATTTTAATAAAGGTGCAGTTGCTAAACTACATCTCAAACATCATATCCCCTATGGTTTGCATGGAAACTTCACTAATGAGGTGTTTGTATAGTGGGGAGTAGGGAAAAGAACGAACCTATCCCCCTCGTCTTCCTCAATAAGTCTTTTCTATGACTTTGCGCCCCTTGGCGTTAAAAATTTCACCTGTAAACCATCGTGAGGATGGGGCGTGGGTACCATGATTAAATCCAAGTTTTGTTCGGGTACTAGTTCCCAGTGAGATTCACGGATTAAAAGCGCTGCAAATAGCTTCATTTCCAACTTGGCAAACTCCTTGCCTAGACATTCTCGCACTCCCCCACCAAAGGGTAAATAACTAAAGGGTTTTTGTTTATCCTCAGCCCGTTCTGGTGCGAAGCGCTGGGGGTCAAAGCTTTCTGGTTTAGTATATGTAGTGCTATCTTGATGTGTTTTGCCTATCTGGTAAAGAACAGACCAACCTTCGGGAATACGATAGCCATTAAACTCACATGACTGAGTAACCCGCCGAAAACCTCCACCCACTGGAGGGATAGTTCGGAGAACTTCTTTGAGTACTAGGTCTAGATATTCCATCTGCTTGAGATGTTCTGGTGTCAATGGTTCCTCAATAGCCAGTTGTTGTTGTTCTGCACAAACTTTGGCTAATACTTCGGGATGCTGTGCTAACCGTAAACAAAAAGAAGCGATCGCGGAAGTTAATGTTTCATGACCAGCAAACAGCAACAACAGCACTTGGTCTTTGAGTTCTGCCAAGCTGAGACGATTTCCATCTTCATCTTGGGCTTTTAGAAGTAGTCCCAAAGCATCTTCATCGGAATCAGGTTGCTGTTGACGTTGCAATATAATTTCTTCAATTTTTGCCAATAGCTGCTGACGACAACGTAGCGCCCGACCAAACTTAGTCCAGGGTAAATTTATGGGAATAGTGAATAAACCTTGACACCACTCCTCAAACAATTCACTAAAAAGGCTATCAGAGGCTGCATCTGTTCCTATGAGTAATTTGCAAGCCACATCAAAGGTATATTTTCTGATTTCGGGATACCATGTCAAAGTACCCATATTTTGCCATTTGTGTAGATAGCTGCGGGTAATCTCTGCCATTTTAGGCACATACCCAGCTAGCGCCCTTGGTTGAAAAGCTTGGGCAAGTAACTTCCGTCGCTTTTGGTGTATACCTCCTGATTGTGTTGCTACACATGCTGGCCCTAGTAAAATTCTTGTACTCTCAGGCCAAGTGTTCAAAAAGTATTGATTTTCATTAGTTAATAAAAAACGATTAGCATCAGCCCCAATCATTATCACTGTCGGTTGCCCGAATAAATGGGTTTTGACGATGGAACCGTATTGCTTCTGTCGCTTATCAGCAAATTCCGCATCGCGCAAAAAGCTGATAGTCTCGCCAATCAAAGGTAAGCCGAATTTACCAGGGGGTAGAGGTAGGTCTTGTTGATTAGCTGTCACTGTATTTTGGGTTTTCATAAAACTAGTAACGATACAAATCTTAAAAATTATTTTGGAGTTTTGATGTTGTGTTTACCTCTGATTAAATTCTGCTTAAACTTGTAACTTTACACTTAACTAGCTGCAAATATTAAATCAATTAATTTTGTAGTCAATAGCGATGGTGTGGATTATCCATCAAAGATAATTGCAGAAATTTATCTTGAGGTAAACTAATATGAAACAGGTTCCAAAATTAACGCTAATTGCTACTAGTTTAGCTCTGAGTATAGCTGCTGTAGATCAACAGGCAGCTTCTGCTGCCGTGATTAATTATGCTTTCACTGTAGATAGTTCTTTAATTAATGGCAATGGTTCTTTTAGCTTTGATGATACAACCTTCACCAATGAAGCTATTCCCACAGCACCAGTTCAGTTACTAAACTTCACCTTCAACAATAATCCTCAAACTATTTACACTGAGCAGGATGATATTGACTATCTAACACTAGGTCCACTTGTATTTCCAACTGTGGCTGGTAATTCACCTATCGGACTGTCTTATGTGTTTAATGACAAATTGAATAGTTTAATAGAGTATGAAATTGCAGGATATGACTTTATTGTCAGTGGGCAAACCTTCAATAATGCAGTTTCTTATACTGCTATTCCTGAACCTGCAACCTTATTTGGTACTTTCACTGCTTGCAGTATTGTCTGGCTGACGTCACGAAAAGTTAAATCTGCAAAAAAAGCTGCTTAACCTCTAATAAAATTACAAAATTACCCTAATTTTTGAATTAGTTAAAGAACTAGATCCCATTAATCAGGATCTTTTTTTTACATAAAGCTTGGCAAGTAGGCGAAATATTAAAGTTTTGAAATAAACCTCTAGCTTCTTTTTGACAGAAAACTAGAGGTGATTAAAATTTATCTAAATCCTATGGCTTGATCAAGGACTTGTAAGTCATTAAACATTCGTGATCAAGAAGTTCATCATTACTTACTTCCAATCACAGAGGATTTATGATTTTGCTTGATTTACAAGTAGTTGCGCGCGGTTTTGGCGGAGGTCTGTATGACTACGCTCTGTAGGATAAGGCACATTGTCGCCTTTAATGCCAGACCACAACACACGGTTGAATTTCTCAGAATCGAGTTTATCTTCAACTTCAAAGTAGAAATCTTTAGTTGCTTGCGCCCACCACTGTTTGTCATGCAGCGAGGGATGAGCAGCAGTCTTTTCTACATTAGGGTCATTGCAAGCTGGTACAAGGTTGGGATCTACAGGATCAGCACACAAGTTACCAGGTACAACAGCAGTGTAAGGTGTAAAGTCAGGGGTTCTAGTGAATGCATCTGACATGGGCTTGGCGTTGGCATCATTCATCCCCATATAGCCGATACCCAATAAGTCCTCCATTGTCCGTAGCACATCAACAGTGTTGTAGTTAGTGCTGATGAGAGCATTTCGCTTAGTGTAAGGCGAAATAATATAGGCTATTGAGCGATGACTATCTACATGGTCAGGGCCGTTTTGACAGTCGTCTTCCAGTATAACGATCGCAGTTTCTTTCCATAGAGGAGACTTGGAGATTTTTTCTACCAACAAGCCCACAGCATAATCATTATCAGCCATTTGCAATTCGACTGTATTCAAACCAGCTACAGCATTACCAAAGTTACCAAAGTGGTCATGATGCAGACGTACCATAGATAAGTTAGGTAGTTCATTCCTGGCTAAATAGCTATCAATGTCACGTGCCCACTCATTATATAAATAGATATCTGGGTGTTTCTGGTCATATCCCCGGAAGAAAACATCAGTTTTATCCAACAATACAGTTTTTGCTGCTACAGCTTGAGGAATATTGTCAGCAGCAGGAGTCGGAGAAATGGGAATGTAAAGTGGGTTATTGAGATCTGGTTGTGTGGGATCTGATTGATTAGTACCGTATGTACCAGTAACATAGAAACCATAGTTACGTACAGTTTTACCAGCACGTAAGGCTGCATCCCAAATATAGCCACCGACACTATTTGGTGAAATATCACCATCACCTGCGGGAGCATTTACATCTTTGTTCCCAGGTAAAATCCCAGATTGACCGGAGGGATCTAAAACTCCCGTTATCCGCGTAGTGAACTGAGAACCAGCAGCAGAAGTTTGTGGCAGAACAATATTGATGTTACGATTACTACCTTCATAATCGTATGTTAAACCGTTAAACCCAGCATTACCATAAAGTACCGACTGAGTTTTTTCGGTGTAATCAGTAGTCCGTGCATAAGTAGACCAATTCCAACCCATACCACTAGATTCACCAGAATCGTAGAAGTTATCAAAAGTGACAAAATCCAGAGCCAACTTGTGATGGTTAGGTGAAATCGGTTCCGGTAATAAAGTCAGAGCAGGATCGCCATTACCGATGGGTAAATCACCAAGAACTTGGTCATAGGTGCGGTTTTCTTTCAGCACGTAAATAACATGCTTAATTTTCCCTTGTAAAAACCTCATTGTCCTGTCGGGACGACGATTGAGGAAACCGTTGTTTGTGTCTACCTGTTGTGAAAGCGCAGCTAAGGTTCCACCTTTAGGAACTGGAATAACTGCAATACCAGCTTTTTCTAAAGCCCAGGTATACTCATTTCTAAAGGTAGTGTTGCGGGCTTGTCCGGCGGCTGTGGTTCTGTTATTGGAAGGGTTGGGGCCCGAATTGCTCTTGGCATTAACCACAAACAATTTTTGACCATCTTTGCTAACACTAACAGAGTTAGGATACCAGCCTGTAGGGATACGTCCAGCTACCCGACCGGCTCGTAAATCCACAACAGCCACTGCATTCTCACCAGCTAAAGTAACGTAAAGAGTGCGTTCGTCTGGGCTAATAGCTAAAGAGTTGGGACTTGCTCCTTTGTATTTATCGTTTGGTCGAGACAAAGAGATAGTCTGAACAACAATGTTGCTATTAGTATCGATAACCGAAATTGAGTCGCTATTACCATTAGCTACATACAGTTGATTTTGCTCAGGAGAAAGCAGGATTTTGTTGGGTTGGCTACCTACATGTATGCGAGTAATTGCTCCAGAAGCAACATCAACAGCCACTACTTCATCATCACGCTGGCTACTTACGAAAGCTTTGCCAATTGCACCATTACTTGTATTCTTGATAGCAACATCAAAGGGAAATTCTCCTGTTGCTACTTGATCGCCTGGTTCAAAAAATTTAATTTCTTTGAGTACTTGACGATTAGCAGTATTGACAACTGATATGGAGTCATTCTCAAAATTAGCAGCTATTAAAGTATTGCCATCTTGACTAACAGCAAGACCTGCCACAACTGCTCCTGTTGATGCAGCACTAGCGGGTGTATTCTTCAACAAACCACCATCGTAGCTAGGGAAAGGTACAGTTTGGTTAGAGTTGTGACCTAAGAGAATAAACGGAGCGTCTGGGACAAATTGACTACCATTGGCAGCATAAACATAGACGCGATCGTCAATACCACCAGATACATAAAAGCGTGAGCCATCTTTTGCCCACGCTAAACCATTGTATGTATTAGGAATATTGATCTGTTGGCGCTTGACTAACTTACCACTGCTGACATCGAAGACAAAAACCCATTCTGCTTTGCGGGTTGTTGTACCAGTGGGTTGACCAGTTACTGGGTCTAAAACAGGATAAGTGAGATTTTCACCAGTATTTTGATCTCTGAAGTTCTGGTTATAGCTGCTGGTCAGTACCAAGAGAGTTTTACCATCAGGGCTGAGAGTAGTTGTTACAGCTCCTGCCGCATCAGCATTGTTATCGGCACGCAAACCAGTAGCTAGAGGTGCAAAGGTTGAGCCTGGGGCTGCGGCGGGTGTAATCACTTGACCTGTGGGTAATAATGCTCCACCTTCAGGCAGCTCACCAACAGGGCTAGTAGAAAGTACAGCGTTGACTATTTGTACACTGCTAACTACTATCGCCACTGCAACTAGCAGGCTTAATAGAAGATATCGCTTCCGCTGGAAATTTAGCATTTGCTGTTCTCAGACATTAAGTTTGCCTACACAGCTAATACTCCTGTTTCTTAGTTAAGGGAAAGATAAGATGAGGTTACTTGAATGGTACTAATTCTTGACGAATTGTTAATTCATCTCACCGATAACTTCCTCTGGCTTTTGCTGTCTTACTTGCCAACGCAAAATTGCAGAGGCGATCGCCATACCGACACCCCAAGCTAGAGGTAACCAAATAATTGCCCAATGACCACCAGGCCACTCTATATCCAATCCTGCACCCAGCCAGTAAAGACCAAATCCCATCAGCAGCATTGCGGCGACAAACTTCATTGGCTTCACGGGTACTTGTTGGAGTGGCGCTCTAAATAAGAAAGCAAACACCACCAAGCCAAATGCTGCAAATCCGGCTCCACCAATCGACTCTAGCCATTGGCCGCCAGCAGCACCCAACGTCACTACAGCGATCGCCACTTCCACACTATCTAAGAGCGCCCCTTTAAAGGTGGTGATGACAGCAAACCAATTCCAGCCAGATTGATTACCGTCTTTTGCTAATTGCGTTTCCAGCCTATCTTCATCATCTTTACGCTTCTTGGGAATGCCGGCGTAGTACTTAACAATGGAACGTGTCCACTTTTGACCAAACAGTAGTAGTAAAACGCCTGCGACAATTCTGAGAATATCTACGGGGATGAGAGTCAAACTTTTGCCTAAAACAAGAGATAACAGTAAAGTCAAGCCGATACCACCACTGGAACCAACCAGGGCATTACGCCAACCAGCCAATCTCCCGACAACGATGACTATACCGAGAATCTCGACTAATTCAATCAAAGAACCAGCAAAACTAGCTAGAAAGATTTCCCAATTCATAATATTGTGATACCTCAAATTTTGATAGATGGTAGAAACAAAAAGCTTTTGGCTTTCACTGGCTTAACCTTAGGGAAAAAACCTCAAATTTGGCTCTGTTAAAGACACATTGACCCGTGTGCCGCTCTCCAGCGTAACAGTAGCTGGTGTCCTTGCATACAACTTTTTCCCAGAGAGTGTACACAAACAATATCGATATTCATGACCCAAAAAATGGCGTGTTTCAATAACAGCTAGACCATCACTAGCTGGCTGTAAAGTCATCTTTTCTTCAGGGATCATCAATTCTCCTGTGTCTGAAACTTGACCAAAGTTGTAAACAGGGAAATATCCCACTTCTGTTTGCCAGAAATTTTCCCGCCGCTGAACTGGTAGGAAGTTGGACTGGGTAACAAATTCTGCCACAAAACGAGACGCTGGCTGAGTATAAATTTCTTCTGGTGTTCCTAATTGTTCTAATTTACCTTGCTGCATCACAGCCACCTGGTCAGCGATCGCTAGTGCTTCTTGTTGGTCGTGGGTAACAAAAATACCGGATACACCTTGGTTTTTGATAATTTCTAAAACTTCTTCGCGCAATTTTAATCTTACTTGTACATCTAAATTACTCAATGGTTCATCCAGCAGTAAAAGTTTAGGTTGAGGAGCTAAAGCACGAGCTAGGGCTACCCGCTGTTGTTGACCACCAGATAATTCATGCGGATAGCGTTTTTCCATGCCTTGGAGTCTGACTAAAGCTAATAACTCTGCTACTTTTTGAGAGCGATCGCTTTTTTTAATCCATCGCAAACCAAAGGCAATGTTTTCCGCCACCGATAAATGCGGAAACAAGGCATAATCTTGAAATAGCATCCCGATACAGCGTTTTTCTGGCGGCACCCAGTTACCATTCCCTGCAACTAACTGTCCCGCAATTTCTACAGTTCCCACTTGTGGAGATACAAACCCAGCAATAGTTCGTAGGAGTGTTGTTTTCCCACATCCAGAAGGCCCCAGTAACCCTAGTACATCTCCTGGTGCTAATGCCAAACTTACTCCAGCCAAGACTGGAGTATTCATCTGAGAAAACTGAAGTGTTACATTCTCCAAACGTAAAATTGCTGATTTAGCCATTTAATCGTCCTTCTAGCTAAAAACTGCTTTTTTCCTGATTCTCTTTCTTTCAATCAACCTCCCTTTGCAAGCTGCGGCGTACCTCTGTAACAAGTTCTGGGTAGCCATTTTGAGATAACACTAAGAATATGGAACTCAAAGAAATTACTAGCATGATTAATGCCGCCGCCGCCGCTTGACTATAAGAAACATTTTCAGTTGCTTTCCAAATTTGGGTAGCTAAGGTGTTAAAGCCAATGGGAGCTAATAGCAACGTCACTGGTAATTCCTTAATAGCCCTAAGAAACACTAATGCAGCTCCTCCCAATACTCCTGGAGTCACTAGTGGTAAGGTAATTTCTCTAAAAGTTTGCCCAGGGTTTCTACCCAAACTCCGCGCCGCTTCTTCTAATTGGGGATTGACTTGCAGTAATGAAATCCGCACAGTACCCACTGATTGGGAAATAAATAATATTAAATATGCAAATACCAGCATCGGTAAAGTTTGATATAACCAAGGTAAGTAATTTGCTCCCCAAAATACCAAGGCAAAGGCAACTACAACTCCGGGTAAACCAAAACCAATGTAGCTACAGCGCTCAATGGCTGTAGTGATGCGACTAGGGAACCGCACAGCTAAGATTGCTACTGGTAGGGCGCAGCAAGTGGCTGCCAAAGATGCTAATCCCGCAGCAATGATCGAATTTCCGGCTAATTGTGTCATTTGCGTCCAAGAGAAAATTTGCTGTACTTCTGTGGTGGCTAAACCTCGCACCAACCAAAACAAAGTCACACCAATTGGTAAAAATAAACCCAGGCTAGTGACGGTAAAGCACAACAAGATGGCAGGTAATTTCCAAATACCCAAATGCAGCAATACTGGAGGATGGCAGAATCGATTACCACGACCATAATAAGCAGCCCGCGATCGCGTCTTGTATTCCAACCACAACAACAGCAGCACTAAACCCACTAATATCAAAGCTAGTGCTGCTGCTTGATGACGATCAAATGTGTATCTGTATTGCAAAAAAATTGCCCGCGTAAATGTATCAAACCGCATGACGGAAGTTGTACCAAAATCTTGCAAAGCATTAAGTGCAACTAGTAATCCTCCGGCTACGATTGCTGGGCGTAAAGCAGGTAAGGTGATGCGCCAGAATGTCTCCCTTTGGTTAAAACCTAAACTTCTGGCAGCTTCTTCTATAGCTGGATCAATGCCTTGCAAGCCTGCATGAACACTCAGCAGTAAATATGGATAGGAAAATATAGTCAGACCTAAAATTGCCCCAGTCCAACCATAAATTTCTGGTAAGGCCTCCACTCCCAGAGGTTCTAGCCAAAGTTGCAACAAACTACCCTTAGGGCCAAAAGCCGCAATCAAGGCAAAGCTACCGACATAATCAGGTACAGCTAAAGGTAGTGTTGTCACAATCAGCCAAAATCGCCGCCAAGGTAAATCTGTGCGCGCTGTGAGAAACGCGATTGGTACAGCGATCGCTGTTGCGAGTATGGTGCTAGCTACAGCCAAACCAACACTATTGAGTAAGACTGTCAGTGTCCGGGGACGCAATACCAAAGCCAATAAATGCTCTCCACCGACACCAGCCATCCGCATGACTAAGTAAGTTAAGGGCAGTGTGATTGCTACAGCAATTGTTCCTGCTATAACTACCAGCAAAAATGGTGGATGAGGATTTTTTATGCCTTTCACTTGTATATTAGTCATTGGTCATATCCCCCTCATCGCCCCCACTTCTTCCTGACTGCTCTACAACAAATTGGCATCCTGAATTAACGTCAGTGTTCCCTTGAGATCCGATAAATTGCTTAAATCCAGGTTGGGGGGTTGTAATTGCTCCAGTGGCATTTGTTTTTGTGATACTGAAATACCTTTAACTAAGGGATATTCATAAAAATTTTCGGTGATGAATTTTTGGATTTCTGGTTTGAGCATGTAGGCGACAAACTTTTCCGCATCACTCTTTTGATCGGTTGTCTTGAGTACTGCTAAACCTGCGATGTTAATTAGAGATCCCGCATCACCTTTTGTATGATGTATGGCTACGGGAAAGTTAGGGTTAGTTTTGGTAAATCGATAGAGATAATAGTTATTTACTAATCCCAAGGCAATTTCTCCTCGTCCTAGAGCCTCAACAATGGCGCTGTTTTTGCTATAAGACCTAGCACCATTAGCTTTCATGGCTTTCAACCAATCTAGGGTTTTTTGATTACCTTCCATGAGTCGCATTGCCGTTACAAAGGATAGAAAGGAGCCATTTGTAGGGGCCCAACCAACTTTCCCTCGCCATTTGCGATCGCTCAGTTGCATCACACTTGTGGGGAGTTCGCTAGGTTTGACAAGCTTAGTATTGAAGTCAATCACACGCGCTCTTCCCGAAATACCAACCCATTGTCCGGAAGGGGAACGAAATCGGGTATCAACTTGATTGAGTAATTGGTTAGGGAGAGGTAAAGTGCGTTCTTCTCTGGCTACGGCTCCCAACGAACCGGCATCCTGAGCATAAAACACATCTGCACGGCTATTTTTGCCTTCTTCAATTAAAGCGATCGCTAATTCTGTAGAATCACCATAGCGGACTTCAATATTCATGCCTAAATCTTTTGTGGCTTTTTCCATCAGGGGTTTCATGATTTCTTCATCCCGCCCTGAATAAATTGTTAGTGTTTTCGGATTGGCTGCTACTGAAATTCCTATTCCCCAGCCCAAAAATATAGCAGCAATTACACTAGACATTTGTTGCACTTGACTTGACACCATTAATTAACCTCAAAGTCTAGTTCAGTTCTATGTCCAAGTATGTTGTAGTTTTTTTTGTTAAATTACAAATACATAAAAAATTAACGGATATTTT
Source organism: Anabaena sp. CCY 9613 (assembly GCF_963920895.1). NCBI lineage: Bacteria > Bacillati > Cyanobacteriota > Cyanophyceae > Nostocales > Nostocaceae > Anabaena > Anabaena sp. CCY 9613. Next base: position 80,765 of record NZ_CAWUDE010000005.1, on the reverse strand, counting down.
AGATAAGGTTAGGTTATGCTCAGTAATAATTTTGATTAAGTTCAGGTAAATAAAATATTAAAAAATCAATCTCGAACGTGCCTAAGATTGGTTGGGATACAGATAGTTTACAACTATAAAGTATAGAAACAAAAACACTAAATAACCCACACCCAAGAACGCGTTTATATATTGTTAAGATTACTGACCCTTTTAGCTGAAAAGCTATTTGAAACCATCGTTTTCTTTCGAGTGTCATACAACTAACCTCAAAGAACGTTTAGTGAACAGTTATCTCAACAGAATACATGTGTCAGTCATCAGAATTCAGAATTAAATTCTGTACGACTGGTGGATGAGGGGGCAACATGCAGTCCACGTTGGAGATTGTATAAAAAATTACTAAATTTTGAAAATAAAAAATAGGGAAGTTAGACCTCGGTTTATGGGAAATAAGCCTTGAAAGTATACTTTTATTTATTTAACAGTTTGTGCAGTTGGGAATGAACTATCAATCTGGGGACGAGTACTTACATGACATGCCGCTAATTTTGGCGGGGCCAATCTTACGACATACAGAACCTGAATCAGTTACGGTCTGGCTTGCGCTCAAACAGGCTTGTGAGGTTGAACTCACGGTTTACGACACCACAAATAACGGTACAGTGTTAGGAAATTCTTTATTCCAGGGAAGACGTTCGACCATTGCCCTTGGCAAATCGCTGCACATTGTTGCCGTAACAGCTCGTTCTTTAAATATGTACCGCCTCAGGAGCGATCGCATCTACGCTTACGATCTCCAATTCATTGACCAGACTGACCAAACTCAGCAAACGTTACAGCAAGCCTTATGTTCAAACCGCTTTCCTACAGTCAACATCAGCTATTTTGCCCACCAAAAACCAACGTTTGTCCTACCGCCTAATAATCTCCAAGATTTGCGAATGGTGCATGGTTCCTGTCGCAAACCTCACGGACATGGGTTTGATACACTACCCATTCTCGATTGCCTGATTGAAGAAACTGCCAACCAGCCTCGAAAACGTCCCCATCAACTGTTTTTGACTGGCGACCAAATTTATGGAGATGATGTCGCGGAGCCGCTATTGTGGGTTTCCAGTATGCTTGGTGACGCGTTATTGGGTTGGGAAGAACGGCTACCAGTCACTCAAACAAAGCCTGGAGATGTTGCTTATTACACACCAAAGCAATTACCTCCTGGACATCGAGCTGATGTAGTAACTCACCAAGGTGGCTTCACCGCAGGATTAGACAATAAACGCGCTAAAGTCGCTAGTCATCTTCTGAGTCTGGGTGAGTACTATGCATCTTACTTATTAATTTGGTCTCCAGTGTGCTGGCCAAATGCTTTTCCTCAGGGACGGGAAATGATGAGAACTCGCAAAGCAACTCGCCAGTGGGATCGGCAAGTTCAAAATCTCCGGCAATTTATTCACACTCTTGGGAAAGTCCGCCGTGCCCTGGCAAATATTCCCATGTATAGCATCTTTGATGACCATGATGTTAGTGATGACTGGAACCTCAACCAAGCTTGGTGTTTGCGGGTACTAGGACAACCCTTGGGTCAACGAGCTGTACAAAACGCGCTGTTAGCTTATGCAGTTTCTCAAGCATGGGGCAATACACCTTGGCAATTTGAAGCTGATCAATCCGGTGAAAAACTATTAGTAGCGGCTCATGACTGGTCTGCTTCCCAAGGAACAGATACTGCGGCTTACGAGGCGATCGCTCGTTATGTGGGAATGCCACCCAATAATGCCCACACTGGCTTACCTGAGTTTGTCACAGATGGTTCAGTATTAGTCCTAGATCGACATCCAGAGGCAATTACGTGGCACTATACGGTACGCAGCAATTGCCATGAAGTGATTGTTTTAGATACACGCACATGGCGAGGCTACCCTGCTGAGCAAAAACCCACAGCACCACCAATGCTGTTATGCCCACAAACCTTTGAGCGCCAGCTCTCCCTACCTTTACAACAAGCATCTGGGATTCAAGCCACAATGGTGATTGCACCGACAAATGTGTTTGGTTTAAAAATAATTGATAAAATTCACCATTGGCAGTTACAACGCGATAAAGTGTTTGCCACAGATGTTGGAGATGCGTGGAATATTAACTCCAAAGCATTGGCGAAATTTCTCACAACTTTATTTGAGCAACGCCAAAAAATAGTAGTTCTATCTGGAGATATTCACTACAGTTCAGCTGTTCGTTTATCTTTTGTCAGTACTTCTCCAGATTTTGCCCACCCATCAGTTTTAGTGCAGTTAACTTCTAGTGCAATGAAGAACGAAGAGCCTATTACTCGTATACTGCATACACGACTGAAACACTGGCTCTTGCCCGAAAAGGTACGACATTGGATAGGATGGTTCAATCCACCAGATATGCTAGAACAAAGAGCTAGACAATCCCCCCATCCGCAAATGAAACCAGATTGGAATTGTGAGCTGGAATGGATTCCTCGACAAAACTTTCAGACTCCTAACTTTGGCACTAATGTGTCATGGCTCAGGACTCCTCGACAAACAGCCAAAAACGATAGATGGTCATGGTTACAGCAGCTCATGTTCTGGAAATCTCCTTGGTTTCAAGATGGACGAGAAGTGGTGGGAGTCAATAATTTAGCCTTAGTTCAGTTTGAATTGACAGACACCAGTAATTCTTACAAAGTTATGCAAGATTTATACTGGTTTTCTTCCTGGTATCCTACCCGAATTGTTTATAGCCGCTTCGAGAGCCAACTATAGCTGTTCATGCTTCAGTGCAATACAGTAAGCTTAAAGGGGAATGTCACGAATGGCACTAAGTTAAGCGCAAAGCCCTGATATAACTGGCTTTTGGGTGTAGGTTGTAGGGTGTCGGGTGTGGGAAAATCGGCACTCTCTGGAAAAGTAGTTAAAACGCGGATCGAGGAAGGGTTGGCAAACCCGTGAATTCAATGAACCTCTCCCCAACCCCTCTCCGACGCGGAGAGGGGCAGATATATTTCGCATTTTCAACGAGATAATAGACATTTCAAAGCCTCTAACGCCACTTGCTACAAGTCGGTAAAGCCGCCCAACGCAGTAGCTCCTCCTTGCAGGGGAGAGGAATGGAAGCGGGGTTTTTTAGATCCGTCGAACTCACGTTAAATAAAGTCATAAACTGCATTACCATTAAGATTATTTATAGAAACCACCCATTTGTTCAATTGAAACAGCCCAAATCTGTCGCCTTTCTTGACGATAGTGCGACGTTTTTCTTGTGTTTACCCTGCGAAAATATGTCGTTTCAGATTATTTTCCTAAAATCTGCTTTCATACTCAAAAAGTAACTGATTTTCATCCCCCAAATTAGTTAAACCTCGGAGCAAAATTTGATCATTGAGTCGATAGAGCAGATTGTAACGGAAAGACCCATCACTAGATAAAGGCCGCGATAAAGAGGCAGAGAAATTTCTATTGATATTAAACACACCCTCTGCTGATAAATCAAGAATCGAGGCTGTAGATGATTCACTAGTGATAGGAGTAGGAAATATCCGAAATTCACTGAAACCAATAGCCTGTCCGAATGCAGTGATGGTTCCTTGTAAACCACCTAAAATAGTGGAGCTAGCAAAATTAGTCAGCCCTTGGGTAGCGTCTGTTTGACCAAAGCCACCCAGAATAGAACCACCCAAAAGAGCTACAATTTCTGATTCACTACGCCGAGGTTCACTTGTCAATTCTAAATTGTCACTTAATTCACTAGCTGGGCCGTTGACGTTTGCTTGGACGCGAACAGTACGTAAAGTACCAAAGTTGGTAGCCGGAACATCACTAATTTCAGCAGAAAAAGGTGATTCTAAAATTCGATTACCGATTGCCGATGTTTCGGGTACAATTGCCACCAATCGAATATCTAAGTTAGGGTTAAGTCCTTCACTAGGAGTAAATGTCGCAGTTTGTTCATAGCCCTTCGCCAAGGTAAACTCAGTTGAAAATAAGGCCAGTCGTCCTCCTGTTAAACGAATGACTCCTTCAGGTATGGGTTTGACCAATGTACCATTGATAGTTAAGTCGCCCTTTGCTTGAAAGCTAACTATGGGCTGACTAAACAAGTCTCCTCCCGGTACAGAGTCCAGTAAAGATGCAGTGGTAACATTTACATCGTCGCCCAGGATGATCTGTAAATCTGCAAAACTGATAGGTAAGTTGGATGAACTAGTGGAGCTAGTACTAGCTGCGGCTTGAGTTCCTGTACTACTGCTACTTTCTGTTGTCGCGGCTGGGTTTGAGCCAGCAGTAGCCGATTCTCCAATGATGACGCGACCATCACTCAGCCGAATTTCTCCACCAATTTGCGGTTTGAGTGCTGTTCCGCGAACGACGACATCACCACTAACATCACCTTCATACAATTGTGGCAGTTGCAAATCTAGTTGGTTTGTGATTAATACTGTGAAAGGATTCGATACGCCTGGTTGAGGAGAAAAAACGGGAAGGATTCCTGATGCAGTCACTTGCCCTTGATTATAATTAGCCTGAATACCTGGGACATTTAAAGTATTGCCATTAAATTGCAGTGTCCCTGTGACATCCGTTAAAGGTTCAGACAAAGCTTGAGCGCGCAAAGTAGCATTATTGATTGTGGCATTGCCGTTGATAATTGGCTGATTTAAAGTACCTTGGACGTTGACATCCACTTGACCTTGACCATCTACCCAAGCAACTTGATTATTAGTAAATACGTTTAATAATGCCAAGCCTTCATTATTCACACTGGCATTGATACTAATTTGATTACTATCTGGTTGGGCTGTGGCAAAAGGTAACGGAGCAGGTACGCTACCTGTAATTGCTACTGGTTGGTTTCCTGTTACCAACAAAGTACTGTCAAAATTCAACCGCGCATTATCGTAGTCAAAGTTTGCCTGGGCTGTTTGCACAGGTTGTTGGTTTAAAGTTGCATCTGCTAACGCTATATCTCCCTTAACATTGGGATCTTGTAAACTACCTCCTAAGGTGGCGTTAGCATTTACCTGACCAGTGATATCTACAGGGTATTGTTCTATAAAAGGCTCTAAAAGTGACAGGGGTAAACTTGCTACTTTTAAATTTCCAGACAATTGCTCAGTTCCTAACTGTCCCGAAAAAGCTACTAGTCCTTGATCAATACCAACACGCAATGGTGATAGTGTGACGACATCATTTGCAAAAGTGCCATTAGCAACAACTTCGTTAATAGAATAGTTACCCCATTGCCAGTTATCACCTTGTAAATTAAAATCAGCATTTAACCCAGATTTCAATGAGCCTCTGGCTTGAATTGCTCCACTTAAAGCGCCCATTAATTCTGTCAGTGGGGGTAAAGCCGCTGTTGTTTGTGCCTGTTCTACCTGCTGTTGTCTAGCTATTAATGCTTCTATTTGGGAAAAATACTGTAGCTGTGATATTAAGTCTGCGTTAGGCAAATTAATCGGCACAGTGTCGAGGACGTTTGCTCCAGCCAAATCTGGAGACTCCAACCCTCCACCAAGGTCTTGAAAGTCAAAAATATTAAAGGATTGTAAGAGTTTTTGGATTCTCAGTTGGGCAAAATCAGCTTGCACTTGAAATTGCGGGTCGTTTCCTGTTTGTACATTGCCACTCAAGGCTATGTTACCGTCTCCTATTTGCAGTTGCCCATTGGCCAAGCTGGCAGCACCATCGGCATAATTGATGTTGCCTCGGAATGCGTCTGCTGTAACTCTGCCAACACGAGGTTGAGCGATCGCCACGTCTCCAGCTAAGGCATAATTATTTAAATTAACAGCTAAGTTGCCCGATAGTTTTCCCCCCAGTGGTTGCAATTGATTGTTAGGTAAGAAGCCACTTACAAGGGCAATGGGAAAGTTTTGAGCGTTAACAATTAAGTTATCTCCCTCGGTTCGACCTGTGGCGACTGCTCCGTTAGTGCGGAATAAAAATGAAGTGGGGCGATAATTAGCATTCAAGTTGAGAGCAATTTGATCTTGTGTCCCTGCAAGTTGCAGATTTCCCCCTTGTCCTCCTTGGAAGTTGACGTTGCCAGCTAAAACGGGGTCAAATTCCAAATCAGCAACTTGAAAATTCCGCAGTCGGATATTGCCACTGGCGTTAGGAACTGCTGGAGTGCCTGTAACTTGTCCATTAAAATCAAGTAACCCCGCTAGGGCGATGTCTCCAGGAACATCAAAGCCAGTATTGTTAAGGTTGAAATTCTGGGCTACCACATCTAAATTCAAGCCAGCAATTTCCGGTGTGCCAGTTTCCGGGAATTGAACTGCGATCGCCCCTCTCGCATTCAGTCCTGGGGTAGATGCGTTTTGGACTATAATTTGTTTACCATTCCACTGCACTTGAGCTGTGAGTGGTTGTGCTAGCGGTGCTATCCCTTGGGGAACTCGAATTTTGGCATTGGCTCGAATATCTGGTAAAGCAAAGGATGCTGTTGTGCCAGCTAACTGGACATTACTATTGAGTCTTCCTTGTAGTTGGGGTGCAAAACGGTTGAGTTGAATTTTGTTCAGGTCGGCCAGCACTCGCCAGCGGCCATCATCAAGGTTAATCTGGCTGACGTTAACTTCACCTCCAGCGACACTCAAGTTAGCTTGTCCGGTAGCTTGAATGGTTGAGGGTTGAAAAGCAGTAGTGCTACCTGACAAATTCAACGCCGCATTATTTAAAATTCCTTGGAACTGGGGTGGTATCTGAGCCAAACGGCTTAATTGCAATTTTTGAGCGTTAATCAAAGCTTGCCAGCGTTTTTGTACTACTTGAGCTTTAGCTGTAATTGTCCCACCTGCCACATTTAAAACAGCATTGGAGACAACAATTTTCTGGCCTTGTTGAGTAATTACAGCTTGTCCGCGGATGGGATAAGTCGCCCCTGGTGCTTGTACCCGCGCTACTGTTCGTAAATTATTTAAAGAACCGGAAACTTGAGCATTAGCCGAGATAGTACCAATAGTAATGTTAGATGAAGAGTTATATGCTCTAGCGATCGCATCTCCTGGTAAATTTTGAGCTTGGATATTCAAAGCTACCCGACCTTGGGGTGCTAGTTGCAGTTGACCATTAGCTGTGATTTGCCCTCCCACTTCAGGATTTGCTTGCACTCTGGCAATATTCACATTTAAGGGTGTACCCAAATCACCGGAAACTGTCGCTCTTGCAGATATCCCCCCGATATTAACCGGAGTCGAAACATTGTAACCTTGAGCGATCGCATTTCCTGGTAAATTTTGTGCTTGAATACCTAAAGCTACCCGTCCTTGGGGTGCTAGTTGCAGTTGACCGCTGGCTGTGATTTGTCCTCCTGCTGGCGGTGTCACTTGCACAGTGGAAATATCTAATTTCAAAGGTTGTTGATTCAGGGAACCAGAAACCGTAGCTCTGGCTGAGACATTCCCGACTGCGATCGGTAAACTTACACCGTAGCTTCGTGCTAGTATATCCCCGGAAACGCCATCAACTTGAGCATTAAATAATACTTTGCCCCCTACAATAGCTTGGCCGCCGCCTGTAATTTGACCACCTGCGGCTGGGACTAATTTCAAATTGGCAACGACAAATTTCGATGCAGTTTTATCTACATTCAAGCGGAAGTCAGTATTTACAGTTTGAAATAACAGGCGGTCAACTTGAATTGGTTTTGTATTATTTACTGTACCGCTGACGATTGGCTGTTGGATTGCCCCTTGCACCCGCACATCTGCTTTAACTTCCCCAGTCGCTGGGACTGACGATTTTACTTTTAATGTATCTAAGATATTTTTCGCACTAACTGGTTTAATCTGAGCAGAGACGTTAAAACCTGTTTGGTTACTAATTGTGCCATTAGCTGCGATCGGAACTTTACCAAAATTTGTATTCAGATTTTCTAAAGCAACTGTCTGACCTTGAAATAAAAATCTGCCATTAAAATTAGAAATTGGCTGGGGAATATTTTGAATTTTGGCAGTGACTTGATTCGCGGTAGCTGTTCCTGTAACTTCTGTTTTTGACAGATTGGGTGGAATCTCAGCAGCTAAGTCAGCATTTAAGCGCCCTGCTTGCAAAGCAATTGGCAAATCAATTAATCGACTAATATTAGATGCTGGAAAATTTTGTGCTGCAACCTTGAGGTTAGTTTGTTGGGTTTTTAGTTGGGTTTCGCCAACAATTTTAACTGTACCTCCCCTGGTGGGTTGAGCATTGATATCGTAACTAATTTTTTGATTATCAGATGAAAATCGGGCAATACCACCGAATTGATCTAATACTACTGAACCTTTTGGTTTTGTTGGTGCGGCAAATGGCATTAATTCTACATCGCCATTTTGAATCCGCAGTGTTTGCAATTGAGTTTGAATAAAACCTTTTCCTTCTCCAGATTTAACATTAGCTGTTACCCAACGACCATCTTTATCTTGTTGAATATAGACATTGGGCTGAACTAACGTGACATCTAATACCAGCTTTCTAGTGAAAAGGACTTGCAAAGGCGAGAATTGTACATCTAATGCTTTTGCTGTTACTTGGTCTGCATCTGTCGGAGTTGCTGGTATTGCTAAAGAGCTAAATCTCAGACCAGATAGGGAAAAACTCTCGACTTGCCCAACTTTCACTGGACGACTTAGTAAGTCCTCAAGGTTTTTCTCTACTAATGGTGCTAAATCTTTATATACGTAGTTTCTAGCCCACCAAGCACTGATTGCAATTCCAATGAGCAAAACGACACCTAAAGCCAGACTGGTACGCCCTAAGAGTAGAAGCAACAGACGACGATTGGATGATTCCTGATCGTTACCGGGATTTGGAGAATTCGTCATTGTTGATACCATTGATGCAATCGAGTAACAGATTATTGTTTACTCGAAAACAACATAGTTGTTTACACTCAGATCTAAAAACTTTTTTAAGGTGATTATGAATTCATCCTTTCAAAGGATGACCATTTTGTCTAGTGGTGTAGCCCACATTCCGCACCTTTAACTGTCACAATCTGTCTTATTGGTATATGACCACCAATTTGAAAGCTTGAATCCTACTAAAATCGTTATTGGTGCAATATTTTAAATTTTTTCACTAGCAGCTAATTCTCTGGGTTCATAGTGACGACAGCCTTGACAAGGGCCACTGGGGTTAACCGCACAGCGCATGTAGCCAGATCGAGCATTAAATTGACAACTGATGTCACCAATCAGGTAACCTACTCCTTCTAAATAATAGCGATCGCCTTCAACTGGGCCAATATTTTGCCGACCGCGCACTCCTGTATAATTTATAGGTGCTTGCCTGATCCGTGGGCGTGTTCTTGTCTGGGTTTTACGCATTACCCACAGGGAAAATAAAGATGGTAACAAACCAACGGTAATCACGAAAAGTGTTTTCAGCACCTTTTTTTACCTCTTTTATGCGCTGACTGCTCTTTTTTGATGTTACACCTCATTTTTTCCCAAAGTGCAATGACTAGGGCAGTTTGGCTTGATTGTTTAACCTCGCATCTGTTTCATTTTTTTCTGGAAGTGGTATGAGCGCAGCATACATTCCCAGTCCCCAGTCTCCATTATTCTGGCTTTTGATACTTACCTGGATATTTGTGTTGAAAATAGTCTTCCATAATTTCTAAAATCATCGGGCCGGCAAGACTACCACCACCACCACCAGAATGTTCAGCAAAAGCGACAATGAGAATTTCTGGTTGATCTACTGGGGCATAAGCACCAAACCATGCATGATTTTTTTTCACCCCTCGCTTCCATGCTTCAGCTGTACCAGTTTTACCCGCTACTGGGGGAAGTGTCGGCTTATTTAAAACTTTACCAGTACCGTCAGTGATCACCTTCTTCAGCCCATCGCGGATAATTTTGAGTGTTGTCGGCTTCATATTCACAGGTTCTCGCCAACTTCTAGCTTCTTCGTTATCTTTAAGTAAATGCGGTTGGACTCGATAACCGCCATTAGCTGGCACAGCAAACATCACCGCAACTTGCAACGGTGTAGCCAGTAAAGCGCCTTGACCAATTGACATATTAATGCTGTCTCCTACAGTCCAAGGCATTTTCCAAGCCTTGCGCTTCCATGCTTCATCTGGTACTAAACCTCTTGATTCTTCTGAGGCAAATTCAAAGCCGGTTTTTTGACCAAAGCCAAACTTACGAGTCCATTCAATTAAAGTAGGGCCACCAACTCCCCTGGCAATTTGATAAAAGAAAGTATCACTACTCCATTGCATTGCGCCGACAAAACCCAATGGGCCAAATCCAGCGTGGTTCCATTCACCAAAGCGAGTGCCACCAATGGTTAAAGAACCATAGGTTTGTAGCACTGTATTGGGAGAAAATTTGCCCGATTCTAGCCCGGCGGCTGTAGTGACAATCTTGAAAGTACTGGCGGGTGGAAAAGCGCTGAGGGCACGATTAACTAGTGGATGGTCTGCACCTTGAACAGTTTCCCAATCTTTTTGGGTGAGTTTTTGCTTGGAGAAAATGTTGGGATCAAAGGCTGGGTGAGACACCATTGCCAAGATGGCACCATTTTTGGGGTCAAGTGCCACAATTGCACCATCACGCGCACCCAAAGCTTTTTCTGCTGCCATTTGGATATTTAAATCAATAGTTAAATTAAGATCAGTACCTGGCTTTGCCTGTTTCTCTCCTAAAACGCGAATGGGACGACCCGCACCGTCCACTTCTACTTGTTGACCACCCCATTCTCCTCTGAGTGTGTCTTCATAAGCCTTTTCGGCCCCCATTTGACCAATCACATCTCCCAAGCGATAGCCTTCCTGACGCTTCTCTTTTAATTGTTCAGCAGTTAATTCCCTTGTATAACCCAGTACATGGGCTAATTCTCTGCCTTGGGGATAATAGCGAACTGCTTCGGTATGTATTTCTACATCTGTAAGTTCATGTTCATATTCCTTCAAGGCTGTGATTTGGGCTTCATCTAAGTCACGAGCAATGCGAATTAGTGAAGAAGAGTTAGGGCCTGCTTCTTCTAATTTTTTGGCTACTTCTTCTTTGGGAATTTCCAGAATTTTTTCCAACCGCGCACCCACAATCGGCCATCCTGGCTTGGTGTGGGACATGGGCCACAAGTATACAGAACGAGGGTAGCGCGTACTAGCTAAAAGTTTGCCATTGCGATCAAAAATATTTCCCCTTTCTGGTTGTTTGGGAATTACGCGAATGCGGTTAGCTTCTGCTCGTTGACGATGGTTTGCACCTTCGACAATTTGCAGGTGTGCTAAACGAACACCTATGCCCGTGGTCATTAATAACGTAAAGGCAATTAAAAATACGGGCTGGAAATTTTTGCCGACTGTGCGTGTACTTTTTTTTTCACCCAGTGGGGATGGTTGCAATAAAGCCATAAGATTAATAAAACTTCTCTACTAGGATTACTATGTATTCAATTATGCTAAGTAGTTACCGGATGGAATGCTCAACAGATACTTTCAATCAACTTTTATACTGCATAATTTATTTAGTCTCCAGTCCTAGTGATCGATTTATGGGTCTTAACTCCTGACTTTCTGGAAAAAAGCTGCTCATACTTGCCTAGATGCCTGATATCTGTAAGTTTTACCGGGAATTGTGTTAGTTGCCATGAAAAAAGTATCCTTTTGCACAATTGTTGTGGGCGGATACAATGAACCAAAGAGTACTATATAGTCAACTTTTAAGACTAGATTAACCGACAATATCACCTTAGATCACGGCATTCTACTGAAGATTATGGCTCAAACTGTCACGCAGAATCAGAAGGGAAGCACTACTTGTAAGCCAATAGATGTTGAGCTGCGTAACGTATTCAAATTTTTTAACCAAGAAGCAGCAGTTCATGGAGTAGATTTAGATATCAGACAGGGTGAATTCTTTAGTATTTTGGGCCCCTCTGGTTGCGGTAAGACAACTACACTCCGCTTAATTGCTGGGTTTGAAATGACTGATGCTGGCAAGGTATTGATTCAGGGACGGCCGATGACTAATGTTCCTCCTTACCGCCGACCCGTGAATACAGTCTTTCAAAGCTATGCTTTATTTAACCATTTGAATGTGTGGGATAACATTGCTTTTGGACTGCGCCTAAAAAAATTACGCAAGTCAGAAATTGAAAGCAGAGTTAAAGAAGCGTTAAATCTCGTGAAAATGGAAAGTTTGCGATCGCGCTTTCCCAGTCAACTCTCTGGTGGTCAACAGCAACGGGTGGCTTTAGCTAGGGCCTTAGTTAATAGGCCGGCTGTTATCTTGCTAGATGAACCTTTGGGGGCCTTAGATTTAAAACTGCGTAAGGATATGCAGGTGGAGTTATCGAATTTACACAAGGAATTAGGCCTGACCTTCATTTTGGTGACACATGACCAGGAAGAAGCGTTATCCTTAAGCGATCGCATTGCGGTGATGAATCAAGGCAAAATTGAGCAAATTGGCACTCCTAGTGAAATTTACGAACATCCCCTAACACCCTTTGTAGCTGATTTTATTGGTGATACTAATTTATTTAGTGGCACAATCACCACAATGGAATCCACATGCGTACACGTTGAAACCAAAACAGGATTCAAAATTGTTGTCACCCGCAATCAAGATACACCAGCTGAATTATCTCAAGCCGTCGTGGTCAGTGTGCGCCCAGAAAAAATTCAACTTTCGCTTTATCACCCCAATTTATCGACTAACTGCTTTGAAGGTAGGTTAGTCAATGTGATGTATTTAGGAACTCATGTTAATTATGTTGTGGAATTGACCAACGGTATTAGCATCGATGTTTTGCAGCCCAACACCTTTGGTAATTTGCCAGACCGTGATACACCTATCTATGCTTGGTGGGCAGAAAATGACTGTATAGCTTTATCAAATAATGAGTCATGACTAACAGACGGCAATTTTTACAAAGGATGGCGTCAATTTCTGGTTTGTCTTTAGCTAGTTGTGCTTGGAAGCTAGGTGATGTCAGACCTACTACTACCTCTGGACGCAGCGACCAACTGTATCTTTATACCTGGACACAATATTCTGATCAACAATTACTGCAAACTTTTTCTGCCCAAACAGGGATAAAAGTGCTGGCTGATGTCTATGATTCTAACGAAGTCATGCTAGCTAAACTGTTGGCTGGAGGTGGTGGTGCTTACAGCCTCATCTACCCATCTGACTATATGGTGCAAAAGATGGAGGCACAAAATTTATTAATTGAATTAAACCGCGATCGCTTAATTGGGATAGATAATTTATTTCCCCAGTTCCAAAATCCTAGTTATGACCCCAATAATCGCCATAGCATTCCCTTTAATTGGGGGACAACAGGTTTAGTTTACAATTCGGAAATCCTCAAAGATGCACCAGAGGATTGGGACTATCTTTGGCAAAACCAGAAACTACTTAATAAGCGGATGACATTGTTAAATGATGTCCGTGAAGTCATGGGTGCAGTTTTACGCATGTTGGGTTATTCTTACAACTCCCAAGATGAAAATCAAATTAAACAAGCTTATGAAAAATTAGTAGAACTAAAACCTGCGATCGCCTCTTTTGATACCGATGCTTGGCAAAACCAACTTCTCGCGGGAGATTTAACATTGGCAATGTGTTATTCAGTAGATGCTATCAAAGTCATCCAAGAAAACCCCAAGCTCAAATATGTCATCCCTCGTAGTGGTTCTTCACTCTGGACTGACACTATAGTTATTCCGAAAACAGCACCCAATATAGATGGAGCCTATGCCTGGATTAACTTTATGTTACAACCAGAAGTCTCAGCCATGATTAGCAAACGCATGAATATTGCTATTCCCAATAGTGCCGGCTTTGAACAATTGCCAAACGACATCAAGAATAATGTGAATTTGTTTCCGCCAGCTTCACTTTTAGAAAAATGTGAACGCCTTACTCCCTTGGGAGATTTGGAAGATATTTATGAACGTTACTGGACTCAATTAACTAGTAGTTAAATAAAGAGAGGGGAGCGGGTAATAAGTTTGAAAGCCTTTTGTGATCAGATGACTCTGAGTATTTATCCAAATTTACATATCTAGTAAATTTATATTATTTGTAATTAAATTAATATTATGCCTACAAAAAATCGTGATATTCAAATAAATTCAGCAGACGATTATATAGATACAGAAAAAATACATCGCCCCCTGTCAACCTGGTTTCAACCTTTAGTATTTCTTGCACCCTCTGGTATTTGGTTATTACTTTTGTTAGTGCTACCAACACTATTAATTTTTCTGTTGAGTTTAGTCCCCAATATTAGACCAGGAGATGTAGTTAATCCCAGTGGATTTGACAATTATATTCGCATACTTGATCCTTTATATTTGCAAGTAATCTGGCGGTCATTATGGTTAGCGATCGCCACAACAATGATTTGCTTAATTTTGGGATTACCTGTTGCTTATTGGATTGCTCAAATCGCACCACAACGCTGGCGAAATATGCTGCTATTAGGCTTTGTTTTGCCTTTATGGACTTCCTCGTTGCTGCGTTCTTATGCTTGGATTACTATTTTACGTCCTACTGGCTTATTGAACAGTTTACTGAGTAGTTTCGGGTTGCCTACTTTAGAAATACTCAATCGTGTGCCAGCAGTATTAATTGGGATGAGCTATAGTCTATTACCTTATATGGTGTTAATTTTATATGCTTCTTTAGAAAAACTAGATAAACGCTTATTAGAAGCCGCAGCCGACTTAGGTGCAAATTCTCTGCAAACTTTTTGGAAAGTGACTGTACCCCAAATTTTACCAGGGATTACTGCTGGTTCAATGCTGGTTTTGATTACAGGATTAGGGGATTTTATCAATCCAGAATTACTCGGTGGCGCTTCTAGTATGACAGCAGCACGATTAGTCTACAACCAGTTTCTCGGAGTTACCCAAAATTGGGGTTTTGGTTCAGCTTTGAGTATGACATTAATTTTGGCTGTCAGTATTGCGATCGCGCTCATCATTAAGTTTGGTGACGCAAGAGAGTAGTTGTTGGTAATTTTTTCTATATTGTGAAACTTCCTCATCCTCAGTGCGCTATCGTTGAAACAGAGAAAATTGCAGGGTATTGTCTCAACCCAGGACATCCAGAAGGTAAACACAAAGCTCGTGTATTCAAATCTGCTTTAGACTTAGATTTAAATAATCTAGAAGAACTACAAGCCATACTTTTACAAGCAGTGGCTAATTATAATGCCATCCCTGGAAAAAGTAATCCATACGGTCAAAAATATATCATTGACTTTCCCATGACTCGCGCCAATAAACAAGCAATGATTCAGAGTGTTTGGATAGTGCGAAATGATGAAAACTTTCCCCGCCTAGTCACCTGTTATATACTCTAAGCAGTGAGGTAATATCTATGAAATTATTAAATGTTGTTGCTTTAACTGAAGATTTACCAGAATTAGAACTATATCGCGGTCAAGTAGGAACAATTGTAGATGAATATGAACCTGGCGTTTTTGAAGTAGAATTCAGCGATTTGGCAGGACATGCTTATGCAATAGAAACTCTGAATGCTAGTCAGCTAATGGTTTTATATCATCAGCCCATAGATGAAAAAAAATTATTGGTTTGACTTTCATCTTAGCAGTAATGTCAAGATAGCAGCTAAAAGCAATTTTGTTAAAAATTATTTAATCATTAATTTTTATTAATTAAACATCTTTATTCTTCAATCCAGTTCAGATAGAGTAATTAACCGTCGATAAAGCAAGATTGAGATGTTGGCATTGAACCTAATTTAACTTTAATTAAACCGTATGACTTTCTTATTACCTAATTTAACAAATTGTTTTCATCTTTGTTCATTAAACTGTTGACAACAGAGAGGAACTCATGCTCTAAATAAGGCTTGGTTAAGTAAGCATTTGCTCCTAGTTCTTGGGCAAGTTGACGATGTTTTTCGGCGCTGCGGGAAGTGAGAATGACAATAGGAATATTCACGAAATTTGGGTTTTGTCGCAAATTACCTAATAATTCAAAACCATTCATCCGTGGCATCTCTAAATCAGAGATAATCACTTGAATATCAGCATGGCGTTGTAACTGTTCTAAAGCTTCTACACCATTTTGAGCTTGAATAACTTGATAGCCAGATTTTTGTAGAGTCAAAGAAAGAGTTTGCCTCAAGCTAATAGCATCATCTACTACCAAAATTACTTTAGGAGCTTGATGATTTGACTCGATAGACTGAGTTAGTGGTTCTATACTATTTGCAGAAGCAGCCAGTAAAGGTAGACTTTCCCACTGGTTGACTGACATTGGTAAGGCTTTTTGTTCCGAAGAATACGCAATTGGTAGAGCCGCAATCTTAAGTTGTGTTTGGCTATCTTGAGATTCTAGCAGTAGCGTCCCATCAATGACTAAAATCAGATTACCGTTGGCTAAACTACTACAACCATAAATATATTTTGGCGGAGCGATCGCATTTCCTAAAGGTCTAATTACTAGTTCTTGTTCGCCTAAAATTTGGTCAACTTCTAACCCAAAAACACCTTGCTTTCGTCGTAGCAGCAACACAGGATTTTTCATCACGCCTGCTTCATTGGCTATTGGTGTATTGTTGAGGTTCGCACTATTGAATACTGAAGTTTTGTAACTTATCAAATCAGAAAATTGATGCAGGTTAACTAGAGTTTCATCCTCATCTGTATGCCAATGCAAAACTCTTTTACCTTCAAATTCCTTCACTTGCTGAGTCGAGGGAATCAAGATTTTTTCTATACTGTCCAATAGCAGTGCATAAACAATACCTCCGGCTTGGACTAGCATTAATTTATCAGTGGTCATAGAAAAAGGTACTTTGAGTATGAATGTTGTTCCTTGGTTTGGCAAAAATTGCACTGAAATAGAACCATTGAGTGCTTGCAACTGAGAACGCACGATATCTAAACCCATACCACGTCCAGAAATTTCATTTACCTGATCAGTGGTGGAAAATCCAGGTAAAAACATCAAATCTAATAATTCGGCTTTATCTGAGTTAGAAAAATAGCCTTTTGATAGTTCATTATCTGGGATGAAATTCAGTTCAATAGCTTTTTTGCGAATACCTTCTAAATTCAATCCCTGTCCATCATCCCGGACTTCAATAATAGTTTGACTACCTTGATGATAAGCACAGATTTCGATAGTGCCTTGTTCTGTTTTACCACGTTCTTTACGTACCTGTGGCGATTCAATACCGTGGTCGAATGCATTACGTACTAAGTGTAATAAGGGGTCATATAGCTTTTCGGCGATCGCCTTATCAACTAATACACCTGTACCATAAAGTTGTAAGTTAACAAGCTTGTGATAAACCCTTCCTAGTTGTTTCACCATTTGAGGGAAGCGATTGAGGACATTACCCAAAGGTAACATTCGCGCTTCCACTAAATTATCGATGAGATTAAAAGCTAAATTTTGTTTTGTTTCACTAATTTGCATGGCTTGTTTAAGCAGTAAATCAAGAGATTCTGTTGTTTCTTGTAATTGTAGAGTTTCTTCTATTATTTCATGCAAAGAGAGATTAAATTCTGTATAGACATCCATTTCCAGCGAATCAAACTTCACAGATGCAAAATTTTGTGTTGGTAAAGATGTGAAATTCTGCATTTGGACTGGCAAATCTCGCAATTGATTTAAATTGTCTTGATGTTTGCTCAATCGTTGCAATAATTGTTCTAATATTTCTTGAATTTGTTCATCATATAATGTGCGGCGTTTTTGATGAATTAGTAATTCTCCTGCTAGGTAATTCAGACGTTGTAGTCCTTCTACATCTACACGAATAAATGTAGATTTTCGAGCGTTATTATTTTGTGGCGACTGAGATGGCTCTTCTGTTGATTCGTGAATCTGCATAGCTGGTTCAGAAATAGCCTCAATGCCTGTTTCTCGAACCTCTGCGGTTACCGATTGATCAATTTCAGGATTCACATTTTGCTCTGCTTCTCCCCCCCATATCGACTCTAATAGGCTATCGCTAAGAGGTGATTCGGGTATTGAGATTTCTTTGAAGACTAACAACTGGCGTAACTTAGGACTGTCCAACCAATTTTTTTCTTCAGAAGTCACAGGAGGATAATTTTTATATTCTTTTGCTAATGTGCGAATTTGGTTTTGTAGTGTTTGAATTAAGAAAATATAGCCCTCAGATTTATCAGATAAGTATTGAAATTTGGCAACTGCCAACAGAATAATTAAAATTACCCCGTGGCGATAAAGACAAAGACTATAACTATCTTCTTTATCCTGAACAAACTTAAGGAAATTATTCAGCCAACTCTCTATATAATTAATATTATTTTCTTCTACTGTTTGCGGAATCAGTAAAGATAAATTAAGTTCTGTTTTAGATATTCCTTGATAGTGGTTAAACCAGCCGAAAATATAGTAAATAACTTTTAAATATAATTTAGCCGTTGTCGGTTTAATTCGTTCATTTTTAGTATTACCAGATGCAGTTAAAAATTTATAAAATTCTTCTGCATTGAGCAAAAATTTATCCGCCGATCCAGAAAATTCATCAACCGCAGTTGTTGTCAGTCTTTGTAAACTTGGAGAAGGTGCGCCGCCACAAGTGCGATCGCCTGCTAATACATCTTTTTGTGCTTGCTGCAAATCCACCAGGGAAATTTCTGCAATTTCGCCTACTTGCTGAGGATTCGCTTGCAGTGCAGCTAAAATTGTTTGAGCAATTTCTGCCAATCCAGGTAAATTTAAAGACTCTGCTAAACCCAAAAATACCTCAGCTTGAGAGCTGAAAAAATCTACAAATTCTGTATTATCAGGTGGATTATTAATAACTTCAGCAATACTTTCTAAGCGTTGTTGTACTCCTACTTCAAATATAGACTGGGCAATGTCAAATCCTAACTCTTGAGAGGTAGGAATATGATTGTCAGCACCAAAAAAGTCACCCAGCTTTTCTTGTAATTGCACAAAAATTAAAGTAGTGCGTTGCAAAATTTCTTCATTATTAATAGCACTACCTGTCAATTCTGTAGTTAATGCTAAATTAAGACATTCATAAGCTTGATGCAAGAGTGTTTGCAATTCATCATCAATAACTACATCTGGATTATATAAAGCCTTAAATACATCTTCTAAAGAATGGGCTATCATCTGAATTACTTCTAACCCAACATTAGCAGCACCACCTTTAAGGGTATGAGTTGCCCGCATTAAGTTATGAACTTTCGCAATGCTATAACCTTCTGACAAGCTAAACAGTTCTTGCTCAATAATTTGTACTAACTCTGGGGCTTCCGCCAGAAAATAAATATAGCCTTGTTCACGAATTGCAGCGTCTGTAATCATAATAAATAAGGGAGTAGTGAGTGGTGAGTGGGGAGTGGGTACTAGGGATTTGGTACTGGGAAAATTCTTCTCTAGCCTCTAGTCCCTAGCCCCTAGCCCCTAACTAATTCACTTTGAACTTACTGGCAGTTGCTAATAACTCTTGTGCCATTCCTGATAAATTTTGTAATACCGCAGCAATTTCTTGAGATTCGGTAAACGTTTTGTTAGCAATTTCTGCTACATCTTGCATTGATGCTGTTACCGTTACAGATTGCCCCATTTGTTTTTGGGTTGCTTCAGTAATTCGCTGAATTAGCTGACTGATTTCAGCAGTTGCAGAAACAATGGCGTTTAAGTTTTGACGGGTTTCACCAACAAAGTTTGTCCCTTCTACCACTTGCTGAATACCTGTTTCCATCGCTACTGCGACTTCGCCAGTTTCTGTTTGAATTTCTTGGACTAATTTTTCAATTTCAATGGTTGCAGCGGCTGATTGGCGAGACAAGGAACGGACTTCATCGGCTACAACGGCAAAACCTTTACCATATTCACCGGCACGGGTGGCTTCAATAGCGGCATTTAACGCCAGTACGTTTGTCTGTGTGGCGAAGTTGCTAATTAAGTTCACCACCTTGGAGATTTTTTGTGAAGATTCGCTGAGGCGTTTGATCTTTTTACTAGTTTGGGCAACGGTTTCACGAATCGCTTGAATGGCTTTGACAGTCTGATTCATGGCTGCATCACCAGATTCTACGGTTTGGTTGGCTTGTTGCAACGCCATCTGCACCAAATCTGCGTGATTAACTACCGCTTGGGTTGAGTCAACCATTTGTTGAATTTCACCTAAGACTATGGTGATTTCGTCAGACTGTTGTTTTGCTAGATTTGTTAATCCCGCTAAGGAAGCTTCACTATGACTAGATGTTTGGGCGACTTGTTGAGAAGTTACCTGCACTTGATTGACAATTTGCCGTAGTGCTTGCAGAGTATTATTGTAAGCATCAGCAATTGTACCGAGTTCGTCTTCTGTAATAGGTGCGCGTACTGTTAAGTCGCCATTCAAGGCGGGCCTGACTGCTGTGAGAAGTTGAATAGATCGTTGTTGCAATAATTCCTTGGCTGCCTTTTCTCGTGCTGCGGCTTCTGCTAGTTTGGCTGACTGTGCTTGTAGTTGTTGTAGATATTCGGTTTGTTGTAATCCCAACCCTAACTGATCACCAATCCGTGCTAACAAGCTGACTTGTGATTCTTCCCAATCACGAGAGCTAGAATTTTGATACGCTGCCAATAAGCCCCATAATTGTTCGCCAGAAAACACAGGAACTATCACATAAGCTTTGGCTTCAAACTGCTCTAAAATCTCAATGTGACAAGGAGAATGTCCTACCTGATAAATGTCATTGGCAACAAAGCTTTCGCCTTTAGCATATCTACCTCCCTGAGTTTCTTGTAAGTGGGTATCTTCCCAAACGGTTTTGATATCAACACCTACTAGTTTTACCCAATTATGCGCCACAGACTCAGCAATAAATTCACCGCCCCAATCAGCATTAAAGCGATAAACAGCCACGCGATCGCATCTGAGTAATTGGCGCACTTCTTGAGTTGCTGTTTTGAAAATTTCGTCTACATCTAATGATTGCCGAATCCGGTTGACTATCTTGGTAACGGCTTTTTCTTGTTCAGCTATCTGAGCTAGTTTCTCAGATTTCACGCGCACTTGTTCGAGATAATCTATTTGTGATTTAGCTAGGCTAAATTGCAAGCCAATTTGAGTTAAAAAGTTGACTTCCCACGGTTGCCATGTCCGAGAGCCAGAATTTTGATAAGCTGCCAGTAATCCCCATAATTTATCACCAAAAAATATCGGCACAATGATATAAGCTTTGGCTTCAAACTGCTCTAAAATCTCAATGTGGCAGGGAGCTAGACCTATTGTATAAATATCATTAACAACGAAATTTTCACCTTTGGTATAGCGCCCTCCCTGGGTTTCTTGTAAGTAGGTATCATCTAAAACTGTTTTGATGCCAGGCCCCACCAGTTTGACCCAAATATTACCTACTGATTCAGCAATAAATTCACCACCCCAATCAGCATCGAAGCGATAAACAGCCACGCGATCGCATCGTAGTGATTGACGCACTTCTTGAGTTGTGGTTTTAAAGAAACAATCTACATCTAAAGCTTGGCGAATGCGGTTAATTGTTTTAGTTAATGCCTTTTCTTGTGCAGCAATCTGCACTAATTGCTCAGATTGTACCTGCATTTGTTCTAAATATTCACCCTGGGAAATGGCTACACCAAATTGCAAGCCAATCTGAGTTAAAAAGCTGACTTCCCAAGATTGCCATTCTCTCGAACCAGAGTTTTGATAAGCTGCCAATAAACCCCACAATTGTTCCCCAGAAAAAATCGGCACAATTATGTAGGCTTTCATTTCAAATTGTTCTAAAATATCAATGTGGCATTGAGCATGACCAACCTGATAAATGTCATTGACAGCAAAGCTTTCACCTTTGGCATAACGACCTCCTTGGGTTTCTTGTAAATGTGTATCTTCCCAGACCATTTTAAAGTCTTGGGTGACCATTTTTACCCAACCATGACCCACAGATTCAGCAACAAACTCACCACTCCAGTCAGGTTTGAAGCGATAAACACCCACGCGATCGCAGCGTAAAAATTGGCGGATTTCTTGAGTTGTGGTTTGAAAAATCTGATCGACATTTGATATTCGCAGAATCTTGTCGATGACTTTAGCAACAGATTTCTTAGCTAGTGTCTGCTGTTGTAATTCTTTTTGGAATTCAAATTTTTGTAATCTGTAGGTTAGTTCTGTAGAAATTTGCGATAGTAAAGTAATTTCTACTTCTTGCCACGGGCGAACTGAATTACAATTATTGATAGCTAATAAGCCCCAAACTTTACCTTCTATAACAATCGGTAAACTCAAACAAGCTTTGATTTGAAACTTCTCAAGCAGTTGTTTTTGATAGGGGGTAAGCTGTATTTGGTTAACATCATTAATGGCTACAGGTTCCAAATAATCTTGGCTGGTATATAAGCCAAACAAAATACCTGGAAGATTTTCGCCTAGAGTTGGTGTCCAACCTAAAGTTCTCGATTCTGATAAAACTGTGCCAGACTCCAGAGAAGTAAAGCGATAAATTAAGGCGCGATCGCTACCAAGTTTATCCCTGACTTGTGCCACAGTCACTTTTAGTAGCATCTCCATATCTGGAGCTTGACGCATCTGAGTTGTCATTTCTTGCAACTGCTGTCGCCAAGTTTTAAATTCCTGAGAAATAGCTTTTAATTCTGATATGGCATCGCTAGCAATATTGGCTATTTTCTCATCGCCATTCTCATTTTTTAAATGTGCTAATTCAGTAACTATAGGCTGGTTTTCGTGACTATTATTATATGCAATGCTCATGTTTTCACCCTGGAGAGATTGTACTAGTAAAGTAATATTTTGTCGTTTCCAGTTAAACCCTGGTAATTGAAAATGCATGACTAGAAAAGATAATTAATTATTCATAGTCCATAGAGGCGATCGCACAATTGCTGTGGCATCCAAATTTAATAGCATCTCCTCAGCACTATTAATAAAGTAGCCTTGCAAAAATGGTGACATCGCCGGATAAAATAATTCAGCTGATGGAGGTTTAATTTGATTGGTGTCTAGCCACTCAATATCCATGAGATTCCGCACCAATAACCCTAAATATTTACCTTCTTTTTCCAGCACAATAGCCATCATTGTTGAAAGAAAATTAGCCTTTTGTAAAAGTGGTGGATAACCCAGCATTTCTTCTAAATCAACTAACCACAGCATTTCGCCGCGCCAGTTATAGATACCCAAGACACAATTAGGCATTTGGGGGACACCACATATATCGGCCAACGATACTTGAAAAACTTCTGTGATGTGTTCTAAAGCAATTACTGCTGTATCCCTTGTACCTAATTGCAAACTTAAAAATTTCTGCTTAGTCTCTAAAGTCATTTTTCCTTTGATATTACTTAATTAATTTCTTTAAAGTAACCTCTAGTTCTTCTTGATCTATAGGTTTAGAAAGATAAGCTTCCGCACCCAGCATGTTACCCCAAATTTTGTCTACGTCGCTATTTTTAGTAGAACAAAAAACCACAGGTATTTTGCTAGTGTTGGGGTTATTTTTAAGTTCTCGACAAATTTCAAATCCACTTTTACCCGGTAAAATTACATCTAAAAAAATCAGATCAGGTTTATTTTTGTCTATTTTGTCCTGTGCCTCTTCACTACTGGTGGCACTCATTACCGAATACCCTGCTTGCTGCAAGTAACGGCTGAGGATTTGCATATCTGTCAAACCATCTTCAACAACTAAAACAGTATTCATATTTATCACCTGTTGAATTTTGCAATAATGAAACTACCAAACTTAGTAAATATCTTAATAAGACATTTACTGGATTTGAGTTTTACTCAAGTTTGATTCATCTTTTTTAGATTTGCTTCAGCGTAAGTACTAGACTTTATCAGTTTTTTTGTTAATAATTTTAGTTTTATCTAATACTATTAATTACTGGATAATTCAGCCTTAAGTAAATGTGAGTTCGACGGAACCTAACCCCAACCCCTTCCCTACGATGGAAGGGGCAAAAAATCTACAGTTTGGTACGAAAAAATAGTGTTTTTAAGCCTCTCACCGCGTCGGGTAGAGGAATGGAAGCGGGGTTTTTTAAAGCCATCGAACTCACGTTAAGTAAAATAATTAAGACTGAAGTATATCCAAGTTTAAAAAAGTAATTTCAAAAAAGCCAATCAAAAACTTATGCCAAAGACCTTAATGACAAACCCTTAAATTAGATGGATATGATTTGCCTTTAACTTGGGTTTTTAGCTGTACAGGTAAATATTTTCTGACTACACTCATTAACTTATCTTCTGTTACGGGTTTAGTCAGAAAATCTGTGGAACCGACTACTTTAGCTCGGACTCTATCAAGAAGGCCATCATTACCAGTTAAAATAATTACAGGTGTGTCGGCAAAGGCAGAAATACGGCGCAACTGAGTGCATATTTCGTAACCATTAGCAATAGGCATAATCAAATCTAAAAAAATCAGGTCTGGTTTGTCTTGAATCAAAATTGGTAAAGCTTGTACAGCATCTTGAATCTTGACAAATCTCATTCCATTTGAAGTGATAATTTCCTCTAAGATTTTACAAACTTGAGGGCTATCATCCACACAGGCCACCAATGGCGCAGTTGATTTTTGCGATTGTGTAGCAATAGGCTGACTTTTGAGTTCTGTCACTGACAAAGGTAAATCAGGAACTTCCACTAGTTCAATAATGCCTTTGAGGATATAAGGCAACAACGAACGGGTAACAGGAACAATACTCTGCTTCATTTTTGCCGCTAAATCCCGCAGCGTATACTTACCGTCGATCAAACTAACAAAGTTTTTGTAAACAGATGGACTAACATGCTCCTGGAGTTGTTCTGGTTTGCGGATGACTGGCGCTAAGTCAGGAGAAAAATTTGCTAAACCAGCTTCTGACCAAGTTTTCCACGAGTCTTGCATCTGCTTCATAGACAGATCTGCACTCGTAAAACTCATTGGTGTTTCTAAGATTACTTCCTGCCTGCGATCGCAACTCACAGAAACAAAATCAGTTTTTTGAGCTAAGTCAAATAAAAGTTCTGCTATCGTATTTTCTACAATAGCGTGAATTTGCTCACGCTGAATTTTCTGTTTTTTATACAAAATTTCCAGGAGGCGATAATCCCAGTAATCCATTGATATATCTTGTCTGCGTAACTGCAACTTACCTACATCAATGTGGGGGCAATATTGAGCCATCTGTCTCCGCCAGCGCCGGAAAGGATGGGTTCCACCTGTCGCCCAAACTATTCGCCCTAGACGATAGTAAAAAACCCATTGATTTCCTTTAGGACTTTTAATATTTAAATGTCCGTTATATTGCAGTTGAGTACAAATTTTAAACTCGTTAAAAATGTTATTTGATATCGTCATCTCCGGGTAGGTCATAGTTTGTTCCTTTAATTAACAAATCAGCCCTTTAAATACCCAAAATAACTAGATAAAAATTGGTGTGCATCTTTACGATGGCGAATATACTTGTCTAAATAATTCAGATAATAAAGATGCAGTTCATTAGTTATTGATCTACTATAATAAATATATTTAACCTAAATGATATCCGTGTAAGTTCTGAGTTTTCTTTAAAGAAATAGCGGGTTCGATATAAATTTTATCTTCTTCTTTTCTGTTAATAAATATTAATAAATCAATATAAAATTTACATTCATTAACATTATTTCTAGCAGTTAAGATTCAATGTATATGAAGAAATATAAATCAACTGTAGGGGAGCCAGTGCGTTGCAGAGGTTCCCTCAGTTGTAGCAAATGGCGTTGTGTTGTCGCACAACGCACCTTGAATGATTGACTATGCGGTCAAATCAAATCGGTATCTGTTGTCGGAGGAATGCGTCCTTGGACTGTCAAAATAGAGCAAGGGGAATGATGTAGTACATAATTGCTGACACTACCGAGCAAAAACTCACTGATGCCAACACGACCTCGACGACCCACAATAATCAAGTCTGCGGGCCAATTACGCGCCACCTCACAAATCATCCGACCTGCATCACCCAAGTTTTGGGTAAACCCAGTTTTTACCCCTGCATGAATTGCTGTATCACTAAGCGATCGCAACCAATCGAGTCTTTGTTGCTTCAGTTCTTCCCACTCCCGCATGTAGCTATCTATAGGTGCAGCTTGTAGAGATGGATACATGGTGTCTGGTTGGGTAAATACAGGACTGAGATAAGGATCTTCTAAAGGAGATAATACATGCAGTAACATAAGTTCCGCGTCAGCTGCTTTTGCCAAAAATATACCTTGTTCAAAAACAGATTGGCTCATGTCAGACTTATCTATAGCCACCAAAATTTTGTGATACATACCCAAAAATCCTTAGTTATTGACTTGTTTTACTTTATGGTAAACAGGTAAATTATCTGTGTTTTATTCATTTGTAAAATTAGTATAAAACCTGCCTGTGGGGAGCATTATTTATATTTGTAAAATTAATTTTTTCATGCTCCTACTCTATTTAGACAGATATTGCTAAACGTTGTATCTTAATATTTATTTTATGAACACTTTTCGATTCACTAAGCCCTATGTCTAATGGTAAGACAACACCAACGGCGCTTAATTGTGAATTGGAAATAGTAAAAATCTTACCTTAAATTTTATGTGCGCCTCCGTTGGAGACTCACGTTAAATTTTGCACCTATCTTGGCGATTAAAAAAGTAGGCATAACGGGTATTTCCCTGTTACCTATTGCCTATTGCCTTTTAATTTCCATTATTCCCATATTTGGGCAACGCGACGACCAAATAGCTTGTGTGGTGTAGATACAGGGAATAAGAAATAGGACACAGGGAATGGGGAGTGAGTTTTTTCAGCGCCTAGCGCAGGCTGCGCCAATAAAAATTAAAAATGAATCCTAGATCACCGAATATTTACAGCGCCTGAGGTGAACAGTGAATTAGATTTGTTTGTGAAAACCGAAAATCCAAAATCGGCTGGTAATTAGTCATAGAAAAATATCTCTGTTGACCAATTACCAATTGCCAATTCCTTAGTGGTAGCACTCACACTGAGCCATCTCAAGCCAGTGTTTCTGGACAATAACCCAGCCCCCGGACGAATTGTTGGCGAAACGCTTCAATTTCTTCTCTTTCTGGGCTACCATGAGAAACTATCGCTACTTGATAGCGACGCATTACGTCCACAGGACTTTGTCCGGCTTCCAAACTCCAAAGTGCCATTTGCACGCGCATCGGTGGTTCGTAGCTAATTCCTAATTCATTGAGAAAAGCCCGAAAATCGCCATCTTCTTGAGACGAAACTGGACTTTTGAATTTGATTCTCACCACCCAACCATCAATTTGATGAATCACGGTAACGAAGGAGACGGGCATCTGAGGTCTGGCGTGCAGATGTTGAACGACCCTCAGAGTTAGACTGGCATTTGCCAGGTAATACAAGTATTCCATGTTGCTGCTTTGGATCAAAGCCAATCCTACTCCTCTATATTCGTAGATAGATCGCTATTCCGGGTAGGGTAAAAGCCCCCGTTTTCGTATGGGGAAAATTACCCAATTTTAGTAGTGATATTTCCGTGTTACTTAATATAGTCTCCATACCTAATAGTGAAAAAAGGAAATTGAGCATTGTAATTGAGCATTTTTCTGATAAATATCAAACTAAGGAATGTGGATTTAATAAAATACAGAACCTCACCCTTACCAAGGAGAGGGGAGAGTTTGACGCAAGTCAAAGGCGGGGTGAGGTCAAAAACCAGACTTGCATGTTATTTAATTCATGTTCCTAAATTGTTCACTATCATTCAAATTCTATGAAGCAACAAATAGCACACACTAATTTTCAATCACTTTCTCCCCAAGAGGAAAAAAATGCAAATTTAGACTGTTCATTGGCTGGGTATGATTACACATTACCTAGTGAACTTATTGCCCAAAATCCTGTATTTCCTAGAGATAGCTCACAGTTATTGGTAGTGAATTCTCCTACGACAGGTCAAGAAACAGCACCCCTACACCATATTTTTCGGGATTTACCAGACCTATTACGTACTGGTGATTTATTAGTCATAAATAATACTAAAGTTATTCCGGCACGTCTTTATGGTCGTAAATCTACAGGCGCAGAAATAGAGGTGTTGCTTTTAGAAGAACGACAACATAACTGTTGGTTAGCCTTGGTCAAGCCAGGAAAACGCTTCAAACCAGGAACAGAGATTATTTTTGAACCGAGAGGAATAGGGATGAGGAATGCAGAAAATTCTGACCCACTCCCTACTCAATTAACTGCCACAGTTTTAGAATCAGACCCAGCAACCGGAGGCCGTTTATTACTATTTGATGTGCCGACAGGAAAATCTTTGGTATCAGTGTTAGATAAATTTGGTGAAATACCCCTACCACCTTATATTACGGCATCGACGGCTGCTGATGAACAATATCAAACAGTTTATGCTCAACAACCAGGAGCGATCGCCGCACCTACGGCTGGATTACACTTTACGCCAGAACTATTAGAAAAGTTGCGCGATCGCGGCATCAACCAAGCTTACATTACACTACATGTGGGCGTGGGTACCTTTCGCCCGGTGGAAGTAGAAGATGTGACTAGTCATCAAATGCATGAAGAATGGATTGAAGTTCCTCCAGAAACAGTAGAACAAATCCGCGCCACCAAAGCTGCTGGTGGTCGCATTATTGCTGTGGGGACAACAGCAGTCCGGGCTTTAGAAGGGGCCGCTACATCTGGGGACTTACAACCATTTTGTGGCAAAACCAATTTATTTATTTATCCTGGTTACCAATGGCGGGTAGTAGAAGGTTTAATTACTAATTTTCATCTACCGCGTTCTAGTTTGCTGATGCTAGTAAGTGCGTTGATTGGTAGACAGCGATTGTTAAATCTATACAACGAAGCGATTGCCTCTCAATATCGCTTTTATTCTTTCGGTGATGCCATGCTAATTTTGCCAGAAGCTAGATCTAGCAAGAGTTAGAAATTTTTAACTTTTAACTTTTAATTTTCTGTTTCTTGGTGGGTACTCTGACTTATAAGGATCTATAAAAGTACAGAGTTATCATTTATGTATAAACAGCATCAAATTCGTCAGTGGTTTTGCTGGTTTTCTCCGATGTTCAATGGGCGGCAGCCACATTTAGGACTTCTCTGTGCTGCCTCTACATTTTTGATGTTGGCTGCACCGACAATGATCAATTTACCAGCAAGCAAACTATTGGCACAAACTCCAGTATCTCAGGATTTAGAAGCAGCTAGCTTTTACCAGCAGGGAGTCACACGTTATAACCGGAATGACTTACAGGGTGCAGAATCTGCCTTTCGCCGCGCCTTGCAGCGTGATCCGACTATTGGCATGGCCAGGAATTATCTCGGCAATATTCTGTTGATGCAAAATCGCCTAGATATAGCAGTGCAAGAATATGGAGAAGCCTTACGAATTAACCCCAATTTGGGTGAAACTTATTATAACCTGGGGTTAGCATTGCACCGACAAGGACAAAAGGAAGCGGCAATTACAGCTTATCGGCAAGCATTGGTGATCGACCCTACAAGGTCAGCAGCCCAGTATAACTTAGGTTTAGCATTACATGACTTAGGACAATCCCAGGAAGCGATCGCCGCCTACGAGCAGGCAATTAATTTGGATCAAAACAATGCCGATGCCCATTTTAACTTAGCCATCGCCCTGCAATCACAAGGTGAAATTGAACCTGCCATCGCCGCCTATCGACAAGCCGTGCAGCTAAATCCGCAAAATGCCAAAGCCTATAACAATATGGGTAGTCTAAGGGCAATTCAAGGTCAAAATACCGAAGCGATCGCGGTTTATCGGCAAGCAATTCGCCAAAATCCCCAGGATGCTGCAACTTACTATAACTTGGGAGTGACTTTATACAATCAGGGTGATCTACCAAGAGCCAATGCAGTATTAAAACGTGCCCACCAAATATACCAGGAACAAGAGAACCAGGAAGAAGCCCAGAAAATCGACCAATTGATGCAGCAAATTGCCCAAGTGATAGAACAACAGCGTCAAGCTGCTCAAACAGCTACTTCTGCTGAGAAAGCAACTATTACAGGTGATGTGGTGATACCTGATGTAACTTCTGAAAATCTACCAGTTTCTTTTGATAAATAGCCTCAACGAATCCCGGCCAAGAAGCAAAACCTGGTGGTCGCAAGCGAGAAGTCAAAAAATCTAGCCAGAAACTGTCTCGTTTGACAACAATCTGGGTGGATGGGGGCTTTAATGGTCAGCCATTCATGCAGTGGGTGATGAGTTTTTGTCGTTGGATTGTGCAGGTGGTTCTGCGGCCACAACAAACTAAGGGTTTTGCAGTACTCAAAAAACGTTGGGTCGTCGAGCGCACTTTCGGATGGCTGATGGGCTGTCGGCGATTAGTCCGAGACTATGAATTATTACCCGAAACATCGGAGACTTTTGTCTATCTTGCCATGATCCGTATTATGGTAAGGCGATTAGCCTAAAATTTGACCCTGCAAAACTTTTCAAACATCCTCTTAGAAAGGTAGAAAAGATCCCACCTTTTTACTAGTTTTTGTTAAAAATAATACATATTAATTACAATTCATCTATCCCAGTGCTGACCGTTAGATCTTGGAACTGGCTATTTTCCGGAAATATTTGCCAAAATGACCTAATTTAATGAATATTCAATAGTATCCTGTTATGTATTCTGAGAATACGAAGTTAGAGTATAGGTCTCAAGTACATACATCACGCAAGTTTCCATGTTCCGACAACCTGCTTTTGGCATCGCTTTAAGTACGCTTGTCTTTGCGAGTGGATTAATGACTGCTCCCATACCAGGTAACTCTTCGACAGAACCAACCACTCCTAATCAACCGTTGTTGATTCCTTTAAGTCAGGCTGCAACATTAACTACGTCTTTTGAAACTACTGCTTTGGAGAAATCAGTTTTTGAAGAAATCAATCGATATCGAGTTGCTAATAAACTGCCACAGTTAACCCTAAATGCAAATATTACTCAACAGGCTCGGATTCACAGTCAAAACATGGCTAATGGACAAGTCCCGTTTAGTCATCAAGGATTTGAACAGCGTGTGAAAGCTATTCCCCTTCGCTACAATGATGCGTCAGAGAATGTCGCTGTTAATCAGGGATATAGCGATCCCGTTAGCGAAGCTATTACTGGTTGGTTGAAAAGTCCCGGACATTTGCAAAATATCCAAGGCAATTTCGACCACACGGGGATTGGTGTTGCGACTAATTCTCAGGGCGAAGTTTACCTTACCCAAATTTTCATTCGTACTAGATAGGATAATAATGTAGTGTCTTATGGTAATTTCACCGAAAAGACACTGCATTTATTATTGATTAATTCATGACACTACCAGATTTTCAAGTAGGCGATGGCGATCTGAGTGACGATGTGCTGGCGGAGTATTTAAAATCCGAGGCCATGGCCATTGATACCGAAACTATGGGATTATTACCACAGCGCGATCGCCTGTGTCTTGTTCAGCTGTGTAACCCGGAAGGCAAAGTCACGGCAATTCGCATCGCTAAAGGGCAAACCGCAGCCCCTAATTTAAAGCAGCTCTTGGAAGCGGTGAATATTGTCAAAGTTTTTCACTTCGCTCGTTTTGATGTTGCGACTTTACACTACAACTTGGGGATTCAGGTGCAGCCTATTTTTTGTACCAAAATTGCCAGTAAACTAGCTCGTACTTACACCAATCGTCATGGACTCAAGGACGTGGTGCAAGAGTTGACACAAGTGGAACTAGATAAAAGCGCTCAAAGTTCTGATTGGGGTAACGCCGCTAATTTGTCTGAGGCTCAATTAAGCTACGCCGCCAATGATGTCCGCTACTTACTTGGTATCCAGCAGCAACTAACCGCTATGCTCAAACGGGAAGAACGTTGGGAAATTGCTCAAGAATGCTTTCACGTTCTACCGACATTAGTTTCCTTAGATTTATTGCAGTATAAAGATGTATTTGAGCATTAAGCAGACAGTCAATAGTTACAACTGATAACGCTTTTTGTATCGGTGCAGTTACCCTGCATCAAAGTAAAAAAACGCTACACATAGTAACTATTGACCAGAAATCTAGGCTTTTTTATCCAGATTCTCTAAGTGATTTTGCATCCGCGATACAACATTAAGGTCATCTGCACCTGCGGGAGTTCTGGATTCAATAATCCCTTCTGTGGGCCCGCCTATTTCCTTCCATGCAGCTAGGCCTCCTTTAAGTTCAGATACATGGACAAATCCAGCCGCACGGAGCATTTGTGCCGCTTGAGCAGTTTCTTGTTCGTTGGCGCCGTAAACATAAATGTCACGCTTCTTTTCTAAAGATGAAGCGGCTCGGTCTACTAAGTCATTCATTGGCATGGCCATCGCGCCCATAATATGACCCTGATTGTAGACCATGCGATCGCGTACATCCAGCATGGTAAAAGCTGGTTCACCCCATTCTAAACGAGACTTAACGGCATAAGCGTCAGATTGTGGTTCTATTGGTGGCTGTGAGGGAATAATGTTCTCAATGGGATTACTATTCATAACTATTTCTGATTAATTTCACTATTACTAAATTAGCAAAATATACATTTTTATTTTATCTTTCGTAGGTATGAATATTATAATAAGTCTCTTTCTTGCGATAGATTCAAATTTTATTTAAAAAAATATCTTTATAAACCATATTTTTGTTATCTTTATTTATGGAAAATAAGGTTACAAAACTTTATTTATTGGTTTCTGCCAATGCTAATAACAAGCTTTCTTGAATTTTTTGTTTGTTAACTGAATTAATGTTTGCAGCCTGATTCAGACAATCTATTATTAATTTATTAGCATAATAATATTGCTGTAATGATTCTATTTGCTGTTTATTGAACTGCCAATCATGAGCAATATCACGATAAGATATCAAAATTTTTCTTAAATTTGTAATCCAGTATTTACCATTAGATTGCCACCATTGGTAAATTGTTTCATAATTACTGTTGAGATGAGGTAATTGTTTTTCAAGACTTTGTAATTTTTGCTTCAATTCATTTTCTGTAATCAGATTTAAAGCTTGATGTAAGGCAATTTTAAGAGCTTGAACATGATCCAGAGTAATAGCATCATCAAGCCTAGACTCAACAGCCAGATTTAGCTCGATTGCACAAATGAGAGTACTAGTTAAAAATTCGTCAAGGGCTAGGTCAGGATTAAAAGATATATTACCCACAATTGCCCACTCTAGGTCACAGCTAGGAGTATGAACATTATCATTTATTACAATTTTGTGTTCATATGTAGAAGCAGCAGAAAAAATACTCTTTTTAAATGGTTGCTCCTGCGGAATGCGTCCAACACAAACTAGATAAAAAGCACGCAGAGCTACTGCTTGATAACTAGTAGCAACTGATTGAGATTTTCTAGATAACCAAATCAGCAAATCTTGTATTTTCTCATCATTTGCCACTATTAAATTAATCTTGTTTTTCATCGCCCATAACATATCTTCAGCATTGGGTAACATACTCATGGTAAGCAAGAAGACTTGCCGCCAACGCTCGTCGGTGATATGATTCATCAAATTATTACAAGCTTGGTATGGAAAATTTTCTACAATATTTTTAGCAGTTAAATACTCATGCAGTGTTAAATGAGAAAATGAGTAAATCTCCCGTGACCTTTCTACTAATAAACCATTTTGTACCTCAATTACCTTAAATAAGGCTGCCATATCTTGTTGCCATTTCCCTGTATCTATATAGATATTTGGCAAAGTCTTCAGATAGTTGGCAATAATGTGCTGAACTTTTGCTATTTCAAAAAAATGACTTTCCTTTTCAAAAGTACTAGCTGCAATCTGAGACAACAACTTTTTTTTATGTTCTAAGGTTAAATCACCATGAATCTGATATCGTTGAATACCTCTGACTTCATCCCACCTCACTAATAGAACATTTAAAATTTGCTCATAAAACTTGGCTGGGTTGGATGGTAATTCAGATTTGACTCTAAAAACTAAACAAATTAGATGTAGCAAGATTGGTGTTGTGGCTAATTCTTTAATTGGCCGATTTTCTAGCAGATTCAGTTGATGGAAAAATAAATTACCTATACTTTCTCCAGCTTCTCTAGATTTATGGGCAACTGCTACAAACCAGTTTTTGACAAAAACTTCAATTTGTTTATTGTTAAAGTCTACAATTTCAACTTGAGTAAAGCCTGGAAATCTATAGTTTTGGTAGCCTATGCGACAGCTAATGACAAACTGGTTTTTGTAATAAGTTTGAGTAAATCTGCGAATTTCCCTGTTCATTTGATTCACATATGCAGATGGTACTTCATCTAAGCCATCTAATAAAATCAGTGCCTTACCCTCAGTCAGTATGGTTGCAGTTGCCTTTTCTTCAATACCAGAACTGATAAATTCCTGGGTAATATATTTCACTAAAGACAATTCACCATCATCTTGAGTATCTTCAGCAAATTCTTGCAGTCGGATGAAAATTGATATCCGCTTTGGTTGAAATTCTCCTTTGTTACATTCAGTAGCTAGATATTGCAAAAATATAGTTTTACCGGAACCCGGCTTACCCAACACCATTAACTTTGAGTACCGAGATACAGCTTCTAAACCAGGTAATTTATTCAGGTTATTAATTTCTGTAAGTGAATGAATGTTTGACTTGTGGCTAAATTCTGGGGCTAAATCGGCAATATTTAGCCATTGTTGGCTACTTATTTCTTCGCAAACACTGATATCTGTATAGATGTTATTTATAGGAATGACTGGGGCAATATCCAACAGTTGCAAAGTGCCACACTGGTCGGTAATTTTATCTTGGCGCTGTTGACGGACTTTCTGCACCAGTGCGTTGATATCGACATTGTTAAACTTGTGTTTAACCGTTATCTCAGATGTCTCATCGTCAGGTATGCTGACAACTTTTTGCCATGATAATCCTAGCTGTTGGCAAATTTGCACAAAACAACTGCGAGAAACTGGTTCACCTGCGAAAAACTTAGAAACTGGTTGGCGTGTGATACCTAAAGCGACTGCTAATTTGTGCTGACTTAAGGTTTTGTCAGTTAAAGCTGTTTTTGCTGCTTTGATACCTTCTGGCGATGCTCTCAGTCCTTGACTTGTCATCTCTCAGCTAGTTATTGGCCATATTTGCTCAAATTACTTGTAAAGCAGAGAACAAGCAACCAGGGAGTAGAAATATGCGTAGGTAAATAGGCAAGAGGAAATCGGGCTATTTGAGTTGTACTGAGGTTTTCAGCCGTTAGTGCAGGCTACACTAACAAAGATTAAATAGGATTCCGTAATGCCAGAGCAGCTATGCCACGCCACTAGAAAATTGATCATTTTGATGACTTTGTCGTTTTGTAGTCAATTTAAAGATTAAGTGTATTTGGGTAAGTACTGCTAAAAATACACTTTGCTTAAGTATAAAGATTGGAAAATACATGATTAAATATGAAAAACATACCAAACTTATACAAAAGTCATACATTATTCATACATGATAATAGCTGAACTTTTTCTAAAATTAATAGAAAATTAAGTGTAGCTAAGTACCACAGAGGTCATATCTAGGCAATAATTGATTTTTTTATCTACATCTACATCCTCAGTCCAGGTAAGCGCAAATCACAACTTTGAACCAAGCTTTTGGCATCAGGCGATCGCGTACACATTTTGTGGACTTAGTTGCACTTACCCTCATAGACGTGCCAGAGGTATATCCCCTAAGGATCTTCAGCGCAGTCTTTACCCAAGTTTAAGTCTTTTCCCAGATTAACCGTGAGAACCTACCCTTTCTGTAAGATGCTACACGTTAATTAAATCCGTCTGACAAAGGGCTGGCAGTAAAGAAGGGTAAAAGCTACGGCCCATAGTCAATCGCCAGATCCGAAACAGGCTAAAACGTTATGGTTATGCTTCCTACTACAAATCCTAAAATCCTGGTTGTAGATGACGATTTCGGCATCCGCAATCTGATATATCGCTTTTTAAGTCGAAAATATCACATAGAGTCTGCGGCAGATGGTAAGACGGCTTTGTCGTTGTTTGATCAGTTCCAACCAGCTTTAGTAATTCTGGATTGGAATTTGCCGGATACCAGTGGTTATCAACTTTGTCAGGAAATGCAGAGTCGCACTGATGTCTTAGTAATGATATTGACTGGGAGAACTGCTGAAGCCGATAAAATTAAAATCCTTTCCGCAGGTGCAGATGACTTTTTAACAAAGCCTTTCAGCTTGGCAGAAGTTGAAGTTAGAGTACAAGCACTGTTAAGACGTATCCGTTGTGTTAATCCTTCTCCATCACAGCGTCTGGTGTTCAATCAATTGGCAATTAACCCAGATGGTCGGGAGGTCAAACTTAATGATAAGCCTCTAACATTAACAGCTCTGGAATTTAATATTTTACATTTTTTAGCAAGTCATCCTGGCCAAGCCTGGAGTCGTCCCCAATTAATTCAAAAAATCTGGGGTTGCGAATATGTGGGAGATGGACGGGTGGTTGATGTACATATAGGTCAGCTTCGCAAGAAGTTGGAAGTTGATACTACGGTTCCTGAGTTTATTAAGACTGTGCGCGGCTACGGTTATAAGTTTGAACTGCCGGAATCTACTACTGTTTAATAATCTTTTTTAGCATACTGGACTGACACGACTAAAATAATGCCATAAATTTTTTATTTTTACTAATACACTAAATGAGCTTTGTCACGCCACTCCTGTATTATTTGAATTTAAAACCACATAATTTGTAAATCAGGAGTAAACCATGCCGTTTTTTAGTGCGGAGGATGGTGTCCCCATTTACTACACAGATGAAGGGCAAGGTCTTCTTATCTTGAGCATTGTATTTAGATGCACGACGTGAAAGTTGTGCATCTCAACAACATACCTAGTACTGCAAAATGGAAGGCTTAATTTTTAGTAGATATAATGTGTAAATCGATATTTTTATCTCTAATTAAATCTATAATTTGTTGAGTAAAAGAAATTTTAAAAAACCTTTTCCATTGTGGCTGCTGACTTTCACCAATAATAATTTGTGTAATGCGATGAACTGCTGCCACTTGAGCAATTTCTTTAGCAATACTTTTGCTTTTTACATATAAAAATTCACCACCAAACTCTCTGCATAATCTCTCACAAGTATCGATATGTAAACTTTCTTCTTTAGTGAGAAATCGTTCAGGATTTGCCACAAATACAGCATACAATCGCGCATTCATATAATTAGCAATGCGTGCGCCTCGACGTAACAACTGCGCTGAATCAGGATAAGTAGAGACACATACGAGAACTCGTTCGTGAATATTACAATTTTGTCCGACTAAGTTAGAAGTGTTTGCTGCTTCCTCAACTGTATCTGCAACTTCTCTTAAAGCTAGTTCTCTTAAAGCAATGAGATTACGACGCTGAAAGAAGTTTTTTAGGGATTGTTCGATTTTATCAGGGGCGTAAATTTGGCCTTCTTGTAGGCGTTCTTCTAAAGTCTCTGGGGTAACATCAATGACAACAACAGCATCAGCTTCGTCAAGTACATGATCCGGAATCCGCTCTCGCACCACGACACCCGTAATTCTAGCTACTAGGTCGTTTAAACTTTCTAAATGTTGAATATTCACAGTGGAATAAACATTAATTCCGGCTGCTAAAATTACCTCTACGTCCTGATAGCGTTTTTCTCGTGGAGAACCAGGAGCATTAGTATGAGCCAGTTCATCCACTAGAACCAGTTGGGGGAAACGTTGCACAATTGCGTCTGTGTCCATTTCTTGTAGGGTGATGTTCTGGTGGCTAAAGGCTTTACGGGGAATTGTTTCTAATCTCGTAGCTTTTATGGCTGTTTCTTTTCGTCCATGAGTTTCTAACATCCCGATAACTACATCAATACCATCTTGTTTGAGTTGATGTGCTTCTTGCAGCATTTTATAAGTTTTGCCCACACCGGGAGCCATACCAATAAAAATTTTGTGCTTCCCACGTCGGTGAGAACGAATATAAGAACTGTCGGGGGAGGAAGTATGGGAATGAATCATAGTACTGTGAGAGTTCATGCTATTTTACATAAAATAAAAGTAAGCGATCGCTCCCAAGCTGTGGTTATGGCTATGCAAAAAGGCTTAATTAAAAGCAACTTGATGATTGAAGAATAATCCTATTTCACTGCTAACCTTTGACTGACTAACTCAGATGCTAACTTTATGGCTGCTTGCATACTTGTAGCATCAGCAATTCCTTGACCTGCAATATCAAATGCTGTGCCATGATCTGGTGAAGTCCGCACAAAAGGTAAACCAATAGTAGTGTTAACAGCCCGGTCAAAGGCCATCAACTTTACAGGAATTAAACCTTGGTCGTGATAAAGCGCTAAATACCCATCTGCGGGATTTTGAACAGCAGAATTGCCATACCAAGCTTGACCAGGCTTAACCCACATTGTATCTGGTGGTATTGGCCCCTCTAGCTGCCAATGAGGACGATTTTGCCGTTCTTGTTCTAACCAGGGAATCAACCAATCTTGTTCTTCATTTCCCAGTTGTCCTTGTTCGCCACTGTGGGGATTTAAACCTGCGATCGCAATTCTCCCATTGTCTATGCCAAAGTCTGCTTTTAAACACTCCACCAGTAAATCTAGTTTTTTCGTCAATAAATGTGGTGTTAATGTCTTGGCTACTTGACTTAGGGGAATATGTGTAGTTGCAAGTAAAGTGCGGATTGTCCAATTAGTATGAGGCGATCGCGCGACAAATAACATCCCAAAACGGTCAACACCTGATTTCTCTGCCAAGAGTTCCGTTTGTCCTGGATAATTATATCCGGCTGCTTTCCAGGCCGATTTAGCTATGGGTCCGGTAACAATACCATCGAATTTACCAGCTAATGTGCAGGCGATCGCGTATTCCATATAAGCAAAACTAGCCGCACCACTAGCCGCATTTCCAGTACCAATAATAATATTGTCGGCAATTTCCTGATTTAATGGCACATCCATAACTTGCAGTTCGCGGGGATTTGCCAAACCTGCTAAATTCAGCTTCTCATAAATCTCTAATAGCAAATCCTTACTACTTACTACCGTTACGTCGCAATTATGACTAACCGTAGTATCTGCCAAAGCTTTTAAAATTACCTCTGGTCCAATTCCTGCTGGATCTCCTAGTGTCAACGCCAAGCGGGGGCGATGATTTTTATGTATATTTGTTGAGTTTTTTTTGTTTATTTGATACATATTATTACTTGATAATCTGTTGACGACACTACTTCCCTATCCTTAAATTAGGGATTGAAGATAAAACTGGTTTAAAATTATTTACACAGGACTAATCCAACAGTAGCTGTTGTAGAGCTAGTTTACCGGAGTCTGCATCAGGACATTGGTAGACGTAAAATTCAAATACCTGGATCAAATGACTGGTGAAAATTAGATGAGAGTAATTGCTCCCCATCTAATAAAACAGCCTCAGACTCAGGCAATCTTCAAACCATACGCAAAGGAGAATCACATCAATGGGCGGCGAAATTTTAAATGCAGCACTGTTATCTTTCGGTTTAATTTTTGTAGGTTGGGCTTTAGGCGCTTTATTACTGAAAATTCAAGGCGCAGAGGAATAATTATTTTCTAGGGGCTAGGGGCTAGGGGCTAGAAACAAGGCTTGATTCTCATCTTCCCAGTCCCCAGCCTCCAATTTAGTTTCTGAAAAAAACGTAAACTTTTGTTTACAGAGATAATTCTGTTAATATTCATTTAATAAAACTTAACAATTTATTAGTACCCTCATGACTTTATTAATCGTTGGTGCAACAGGCACCTTAGGAAGACAAGTAGCTCGTCGTGCCATCGATGAGGGATATAAGGTACGGTGTCTTGTACGGAGTACCAAAAGAGCTGCTTTTCTCAAAGAATGGGGTGCTGAATTAGTCCGCGGAGATTTGTGTAACCCCCAGAGCCTCACAGGAGCGATGGAAGGTGTCACCGCAGTCATTGATGCTGCTACATCTCGGGCGACAGATTCACTGACTATTAAACAAGTGGATTGGGACGGACAAGTAGCATTAATTCAAGCAGCGAAAACTGCTGGTGTTGAGCGTTTTATATTCTTTTCTATTCTTGATGCCGAGAAGTATCCAGAAGTGCCGCTAATGGAAATTAAGCGATGCACAGAACTATTTTTAGCTGAATCTGGGATAAATTACACAATTTTACGGTTAGCTGGCTTTATGCAAGGGCTAATTGGTCAATATGGCATTCCCATTTTGGAAAATCAACCAGTCTGGGTAACTGGTGATTCTTCGCCTATTGCCTATATGGATACTCAAGATATTGCTAAGTTTGCTATCCGCGCCTTGAGTGTCCCAGCCACAGAAAAACAAGCTTTCCCTGTAGTTGGTACTCGTGCTTGGAGTGCTGAGGAAATTATTAACTTGTGTGAACGCCTGTCTGGCAAAGAAGCTAGAGTTACACGGATGCCAATCAACCTGCTGCGTACTGTGCGCCGCATCATCCGCTTTTTTCAGTGGGGATGGAATGTTGCTGACAGATTGGAGTTTACAGAAGTCTTAGCTAGTGGTAAACCGTTAAATGCCCCGATGGATGAAGTATACCAAGTCTTTGGGTTAGACCAACAACAAACCACCACTCTCGAAAGCTACCTACAAGAGTATTTCAGTCGCATTATGAAGAAGCTCAAACAGCTAGACTACGATAAAAATAAATCTAAAAAGAAAGACCAGAAACCAAAAAAAACTCCCTTTAAGCAATCTTCCAAAGTTAATAGTCAATAGGAAATGGGCAATAGAGGGTAGGGAGATGGTCAAATTTCCCTCACTATCCTTATCTGCTGATAAAAATGGGATTCCCAGTGATTTTTTGGCAGACTAATGACTACACTGGCCAAAATATGTCAGGATGACATAAGTAAAAAGATGGGATTCCCAGTGATTTTTTGGCAGACTAATGACTACACTGGCCAAAATATGTCAGGATGACATAAGTAAAAAGCATCGTTAAAACTTGGATATTTAAGTGTGCCGAAAGCAGGCATTATTTACAATGACGTTAAACCGATAGCGGGTCGCATCGCTATCGAACTGAAAGACCAGCTAACCGCTGCTGGTTGGGATGTATGTATCACCAGTAGCATCGGCGGCATATTGGGCTACTCTAACCCAGAGAGTCCTGTATGTCACACGCCAGTTGATGGACTGACACCCCCTGGTTTTGACTCCCAAATGAAGTTCGCTGTGGTTTTAGGAGGAGATGGCACTGTTTTAGCAGCATCTCGTCAGGTTGCTCCTATTGGTATTCCCCTGCTAACGGTGAATACTGGTCATATGGGATTTTTGACGGAAACTTATCTGA
The DNA here is from genome assembly GCF_963920895.1 of Anabaena sp. CCY 9613. Classification (NCBI taxonomy): domain Bacteria; kingdom Bacillati; phylum Cyanobacteriota; class Cyanophyceae; order Nostocales; family Nostocaceae; genus Anabaena; species Anabaena sp. CCY 9613. The sequence goes on along the minus strand of NZ_CAWUDE010000005.1, from coordinate 39,465 downwards.
ATCAACTACCCCAAGCGATAGAACAGGCCATCACAGGTGAGTATGAAATCGAAGAGCGAGCCATGCTCACCGTCAAAGTGTTTCGGGGTGATTGTGTACTGTGGGAAGCCCTCTGTTTAAATGAAATGGTTTTACATCGAGAACCATTAACCTCGATGTGCCATTTTGAAATTGCTGTAGGGCGTCATGCGCCAGTAGATATTGCCGCAGATGGTGTGATAGTTTCTACTCCTACAGGTTCTACAGCTTATTCCTTGAGTGCTGGCGGCCCGGTGGTGACTCCTGGTGTTTCCGTTTTGCAGTTGATACCCATTTGCCCCCATTCTTTAGCTTCTAGGGCATTAGTGTTTCCCGATACAGAAACAGTGAGTATCTACCCAGTCAATATCCCGCGATTAGTGATGGTGGTAGATGGTAATGGTGGGTGTTATATATTTCCGGAGGATCGAGTATATTTAGAGCGATCGCATTACAGTGTCAAATTCATTCGTCTACAACCACCCGAATTTTTCCGGATTTTACGAGAAAAACTGGGTTGGGGTTTACCACATATCGCCAAACCTACTTCGGTAGAATTGCCTTAAGTATGGGACATTGGGTAATGAGGCATTGGTGAGAAAGAAAAATCTTTCTTTTTCCTTGTTGAGTAATTTTTCCAGAATTACTGTATAAGGATGGAATTGGGAATTAGTGATTAAAATTGCATTGGAGAACTCAATGGCTGATACCTGAACCTGCTCAAATAATTTCAGCAGGGTATTAATTCAGGCTTTATCCATTAGCTGATAGCTGATTGATTATTTGAAAATCCCAAATCCCAAATCCCAAATCCCAAATCCCAAATCCCAAATTCTTATGACAATTGCTCATAGTCCGTGTGTTCTGGTGATTGAAACCGATGAGAGCCTAGCAAGTCAGCTGGCTTTTGATTTGCAAGAAGCCGGCTATGAGCCGATTTTGGCTCATGATGCGGCTAGTGGTTTGCAATACTGCCGTGAAAGCCAACCTGCTTTAATTGTTGTAGACCGGATGCTCTCAGGAGAATCAGGACTCTCGTTGTGTAAAAATATCAGAAACGCTGGTCTGTGCGCTCCTGTGTTGGTAATGATGGCCAGGGATACAGTAGATGACCGTGTAGCCTGTCTAGAAGCTGGGGCTGATGATTATGTAATTAAGCCTTATCGCTCAGAAGACTTTTTGAAGTTAATTCGCCTTTATTTAAAACCTGATATTGATACCACCGAACAATTACGTTTTGGAGAATTGGTTTTAGATATAGCCACCCGTCGCGCCATACACAACGGACGGACAATTGATTTGACAATGAAAGAATTTGAATTATTAAAATACTTAATGGAACATCCCCGCGAAGTATTAACCCGCGAACAAATTTTGGAAAATGTCTGGGGTTACGACTTTATGGGGGAATCGAATGTGATAGAAGTGTACATTCGCTATTTACGCCTGAAGATAGAAGACGAAAATCACAAGCGCCTGATTCAAACAGTACGGGGCGTAGGATACGTATTACGAGAATCCTAACTGATTTAAGTGATGCCTGGGGCGGGCTACACCAACACCTTTTTTCAAGGTTCAGATTACAATAATTACCAAAAGGATCAGGAAAAGAATATGGCAGAGGCAAAAAACGTACTAGGTACAAACTTAGAGAGTTGCTGTACTTCTCCTTTGACTGGGTATTACCGCGACGGGTTTTGTAGTACAGGTGGTCAGGATTTTGGGATGCACGTTATTTGCGCCCAAGTGACAGCAGAATTTTTAGAGTTTACCCAATTGCAGGGGAATGACCTCAGCACACCAGTTCCCCAATTTAATTTTCCGGGATTACGTCCAGGCGACCGCTGGTGTTTATGTGCCGCTCGTTGGCAAGAAGCATTAGACGCCGGGGTTGCGCCTCCTGTCGTTCTTGGCGCCACTCACGCTAGAGCCTTAGAAGTTTGTTCTCTAGATGATTTGCAAAAACACGCATTAGACGAGTAGTTTATCAAGTTATATTGACATATTTGGCTGTTACGCCTAAATTGGTGTATGTATACAGCATCAATTTACAATCACTACAAGTAGCCTGCTAGTGTTCAGCAGACTTATTGCATAAACAGCAAGTTTACGAGCAAAAATACTACCAAATCTGACTCTGTTTGCAGAGGTGTTGGAGATTAATCTAATTTTTGATGTCTCTTTGTTAATTGTTGTTATATTAAAAATACCGAGCGTTCGATATAAATAAATTAAATCATGCCTAAGATAGTTGACCATGACCAATATCGCCAAGAACTCCTCGGAAAATGCTTTGATTTATTTGCCGAAAAAGGTTATGGTTCGGTCACCATGCGCCAAATTTCGCAAAGCTTAAATGTGTCTACTGGTACGCTTTATCATTACTTTCCCAGTAAACAAGCTTTGTTTGAACAATTAGTCGAGGAGATTAGCAAGCAGGATGTCAGTTCAGCATTAGCTGAGATGCAAGGATCTCAAACACTGCGTCAAGCAATGGCAGCGTTGGGGAGATATTTAATCAAAAACGAAGATTATTTTATTAAGTGGACTTATGTTTGGGTTGATTTTTGTCAACATCAAGACCCAGAAAAAATCCGCAGTAATAGTGTTTTTAAACTAGCAAATCAAAGATACCAACAAGCAGTATATGAATTTTTGGGGATTCAAGATGCAGTGTTGGCTTCTTTTGTATTGAGCTTTGTCAATGGTGTAATTCTAGAAAAATTATGGGGGAATGAAACAATTGATTTCTCTGAACAATGTGCCTTATTGGGGAAAATGCTAACTCTGTATTTACAAGAGAAAGATAATAACCAACCAGAAGATATTTTTTTGACTGCGAAACCTTAAGGTTTTGGCATGGAAATATACACCTATTGAGTAAAAAAATGGTGCAAAATCGCTTATTTAAAACTCCCAATAAAACATTAATTGTATTAGTAATAGCTGCCACAGCAATTACAGGGGGAATGGCTGTGTATGGGATTTCTCAGTTTGGACAAATGGGTCAAACAGCCTCTTCTGAACTAGTAGAAACTGCACCCACAGTCCGCAGAGTCACGGCCTTAGGAAGACTAGAACCAGAAACAGAGGTAATTAGCCTCTCCGCACCGTTGGAGTTAGATGGCGATCGCATTGCTCAAATCTTAGTCCAGGAAGGCGATATGGTCAAACCTGGGCAGGTGGTGGCAATTTTAGACTCACGCACACGCTTACAAACTGCTGTACTCCAGGCAGAAAAACAAGTAAGAGTTGCCCAAGCCAAACTCGCGCAAGTGAAAGCAGGGGCAAAAACCGGGGACATTCAGGCACAACAAGCAAGTATTGAACGCTTACAAGCCCAGTCACAAGGAGACATCATAACTCAACAAGAAGCGATCGCCCGCATAGAAGCACAATGGCAAGGAGATAGAATTGCTCAAGAAGCAACGATGAAAAAACTCAAAGCAGAATTAAATAATGCCGAGGCTGAATATCAACGTTATCAGCAACTATCCTTGGCAGGGGCCATTTCTAGCTCTTTATTTGATAGTAAACGTTTAAGCTTAGAAACTGCCCAACAGCAACTAGACGAAGGCGAAGCAGTTCTCAATCGCATTAATTCCACCGCTAGTAGGCAACTAGCTGAAGCCAATGCGGCCCTCACTCGGATTCAAGCCACTAGTAACAAACAAATTAACGAAGCCCAAGCTACACTTAACAGTCTGGCCGAAGTCCGTCCGGTAGATGTACAAGCAGCCCAGAGTGAAGTTGAAAACGCCATCGCTTCACTTAAACAAATCGCAACCAACTTAGCAGCTACGAATATTCAAGCACCAATAGCCGGACAAATTCTCAAAATTCATACACGAGTTGGAGAAAAAATTAGTGATGCCGGGATTGCAGACTTAGCCCAAACCGCACAAATGATTGCCATAGCAGAAGTTTATCAAACAGACATCAGCAAAATTAAATTAGGACAGCCAGCAACAGTTACCAGTCAAGCATTTAATGGCGAACTGCGAGGAACAATTTCTCAAATAGGCTTACAGGTAAATCGCCAAAACGTTTTTAGTAACCAACCCGGAGAAAACTTAGATAGCCGCGTCATTGAAGTCAAAATCCGCCTCAACCCCGAAGATAGTCAACGAGTTGCCGGGTTGACTAATTTGCAGGTGCAGACCGCTATTGAGTTGTAAATTTTTTGTTGCCCAGATTAATTAAAAAATCAGGTAATTTCATCATGTTGAAAGTTATATATCTTCTGCTTTGTATTGCCGGAACAGTTTTGCCTTATTCTCAATTCGTGCCATTTTTGCTAGAACACAACCTTGATATCCAGCTTTTTTTTGAACAGCTATTTGCTAACAAAATTTCTGCTTTTTTTGGCATGGATTTAATTGTTTCATCCCTAGTTATTTGGGTATTTGTATATTGGGAAGGCATACGTCTAAAAATGTCCAATCTCTGGATTTATATTGCTGCTAATCTTTTGGTTGGGGTTTCTCTTGCCTTGCCTTTATTTCTATTAATGCGAGAGTATCAACTTGAAAAACAGACTGAGACGGCGAGCTTTTAACTAACTTTGATATTGAGACATTTGCAAGATGTTTTCCATCCTATTCCGTAAAACACCGCTGGCTTGGCGACAGTTAATGAAAGAAAAAACTCGTCTCGCCGTGGCAGTGGCAGGTATTACTTTTGCCGATATGCTGATGTTTATTCAGCTGGGTTTTGAAAGTGCTTTGTTTGATGCGGCTATCCAACCTCATCGCAATTTACAAGCAGATTTGGTTTTGATTAATCCCCAATTTCAAACTTTGTTTTCGGTCAAAAGTTTTTCTAGAGAAAGACTTTATCAAACCTTGGGTTATGAGGGTGTGCAGTCAGTAAATTCTGTATACATTGGCACTGGACAATGGCGTAATCCTCAAACGCGTCTTGACCGGGCTATCTTGGTTTGGGGTATTGACCCGGCGCAATCTGCATTCAAGTTTCCCGAAGTGCAACAAAATCAGGATCATCTTAAACAGTTGCATCAAGTTCTGTTTGATCAAGCTGGTCGTCCAGAATATGGGGCTGTTGGTAAGATTTTCCAAGAACAGGGTAACTTTCAAACGGAACTCAATAATAAAGCCGTGAATGTGCGGGGCGTGTTTAGTAACGGTGCTTCCTTTGCGGCTGATGGTAATGTAATTACCAGTGATTCAACATTTTTACAACTGTTTCCTGACCGTCAAAGCGATCGCATAGAAGTTGGCTTAATTACCCTCAAACCGGGTGCTGATCCAGAAACAGTGCGATCGCAGCTAGCCGCCGGGCTACCCAAGGATGTCATCGTCCTCACTCCCGAAGGATTTGCCCAAACAGAAAAAGATTATTGGGCAGAAGGTACAGGGATTGGGTTTATTTTCGGCTTAGGTGTGGGAGTCGGCTTTATTGTCGGCATCGTTATTGTCTATCAGATTCTGTATTCTGATGTTTCCGAACACTTGCCAGAATACGCCACTCTCAAAGCAATGGGTTATAGCGATCGCTATTTGTTGGGAGTCTTACTCCAAGAGGCGTTATTCTTAGCCATCTTAGGTTTTATCCCGGCATTTTTCCTTTCCTTTGGGTTGTATCAAGTAACCTACGCAGCCACCATGCTACCCATCAGCATGAAAGTAGATCGAGCTATAACGGTGTTTATTTTAACAATCATTATGTGTAGTTTTTCAGGAGCGATCGCCATGCGGAAGTTACGATCTGCTGACCCTGCTGATGTTTTTTAGGGATTGATTACTGATTATCTTCTAACCTCTAACCCCTCACATTTAAAATCTCATGTTGCAAAAACCTGTATCAGTAAATACCAACTCAAACATCTCTGCTGTGGAACCAGTAATTGCTGTTCGCAGTTTGAATCATTACTTCGGTGGTGGAAATCTGCGTAAACAAGTGTTATTTGATATTAATTTAGAGATTAACGCTGGTGATATTGTGATTATGACTGGCCCCTCTGGTTCTGGAAAAACCACTTTGTTGACTTTAATGGGTGGACTACGCTCGGCGCAAGAAGGTAGTTTAAAAATTTTAGGACAAGAAATATGTGGCGCTCATAAAGGGCAATTAACGCGGTTACGCCGTCAAATTGGCTATATTTTTCAAGCGCATAACCTCATGACCTTTCTGACAGCTAAAGACAATGTACGCATGTCCCTAGAGTTGCATGAAGAATACTTAAAACAAGATGTCAACGCCAAAGCCATCGCCATGCTAGAAACTGTCGGTTTAGGCGATCGCGTTAATTATTATCCCGAAAATCTCTCAGGAGGACAAAAACAAAGGGTGGCGATCGCTCGTGCTTTAGTTAGTCATCCTAAAATTGTCTTGGCAGATGAACCCACAGCTGCATTAGATAAGAAATCTGGGCGTGATGTTGTGGAACTCATGCAGAAACTTGCTAAAGAACAAGGTTGTACGATATTGCTAGTGACCCACGACAACCGCATTCTCGATATAGCTGATCGCATTATTTATATGGAAGATGGTCAGTTGAAGACTAATGGTGTAGATGTGGCTACCACCATGCATTAAATCTCTGGAACTTCAACTTTCTGGGAGGTATCTATGAAAGTAAACCACCCAGGAATATTATGTGATAAAAACAATAATTGTGGGGTGGGCGTCCTCGCCCGCCCAGAACAGGCAAGATGCCTGTTCCACAAGAAAATAAACTAAGCGATTGCAGAGGCGATCGCCTGATCAACAGCTTGCAATGCCAAATCGATTTCGGCAGCTGTGACAATCAACGGTGGGACAAACCGGACAACTTTGGGCCCGGCTGGTACTAGCAACAAACCCTCATCAATAGCTGCTTTCACAATATCAGCGGCGGTTAGCTGAATATCGGCTTGCAACTCCATCCCATTAATTAAACCCCAACCCCGGACTTCTGTAATGTAGTTAGGATACTTTGTCGCCAGGGCGTTTAGTCCAGCGCGTAACTGTTCTCCTCTAGCTTCCACATTCTGCACAATATTCTCTGTTTCCAAAGTTTGGCAGACAGCAAGGGCCACCCCACAGACAAAGGGATTACCACCAAAGGTGCTGGCGTGTTCTCCTGGTTGGAAGACATCACAGAATTTCTTACTCATCATGGCGCCAATGGGGATACCACCACCTAAACCTTTGGCACTGGTAAAGATATCTGGTTCTACACCCAAATGTTCATAACCCCATAACTTACCACTGCGTCCCATACCCACTTGCACTTCGTCGAACATCAACAAAACGCCAGTTTCATCGCAAATTTGCCGCAGTTTTTGGAAGTAAGCCACATCACCAGGACGCACACCACCTTCACCTTGCAACGGTTCAATTAAAATTGCTGCTACCCGATAATCACCTTCATCTAATTCAGTAATTGCTTCCTCTATGGCATTAATATCGTTGTATGGTACATATGCAAAACCAGGAACTAAAGGATCAAAGTATTTTTGATACTTCGGTTGTCCCGTAGCGGTGACTGTCGCTAAAGTCCTACCGTGGAAACTAGCATTGGCTGTTAAAATAATTGGCTTGTCAATGTCTAAAACGGTGTGGGCATACTTGCGTGCCAGTTTAATGGCGGCTTCGTTAGCCTCGGCTCCAGAATTGCAGAAAAATACGCGATCGGCACAAGAATGTTGAATAATCCATTGGGCCAATTCACCTTGTTCGGGAATATAGTACAAATTAGAAACGTGGTGTAGCTTCTGGATTTGGCGTGTCACAGCTTCTACCATTGCTGTGTGGGCGTGTCCTAAGGTACAAGTGGCAATTCCCGCCACAAAGTCCAGGTATTCTCTACCCTGGGTGTCCCAAACTCGGCATCCAGCACCTCTATCTAAAGCTAAGGGAAAGCGGGCATAGGTTGACATCACAGCTTCATTAAAGCTATCGGCGTCAAAAGGTCTAGATGACATAGAATCTGACTTTGGGGGGATGGTGACTTGCTCAATGAGAGTTTGTCTGCTCACTACCGCGCCTCCTGATAAATCTTTAATCTTATACTCACTTACTAGTTTCCTAGAAATTATTAAAAATTACTTTTTATTTATCACATCTGATACTTTTTTATAGGCTAACAGTCAAATATTCTCCCCGGTTGGGCAGTAGTAAATAAAAATTGTGTATTCTACGCTTGAGAAAAAATACCGACAAATTCAAAAAGAATTAATGGCGGGGATGCTTGCCCTCGGTGGTGTTTTCCTTTTGGGTACGTTGTGGTATTGGTTAGTGGAGGGATGGTCATGGGAAGACGCAGCTTACATGACAGTCATTACCTTAGCTACCGTGGGATATGGCGAAACAAACCCCCTCAGTAGCCGAGGAAGGTTATTTACCATAGCTTTGATTGTGTTGGGTGTAATCAACATCGGTTACATTGTCAATAGATTAACAGAAGCTCTGATTCAAGGCTACTTTCAACAAGGAATTCGTCTCCAGCAACAAAGGCGCTTAATGGAATCCTTATCAGGACATTACATTATTTGTGGATTTAGTCGTACTGGTCGGCAAATTGCCAAGGAATTTCAGGCCGAAGGCGTAGAGTTTGTCATAATTGATTCTGAGTTAGAATCAGTGCAAGATGCACAGGCAATCGGTTATGTGGCTTTTCAAGGTGATGCCACACTGGATGATACCCTATTGCAAGTTGGCATTAACCGAGCGACTTGTATAGTTGCGGCTCTACCATCTGACGCTGAAAATTTATATACTGTATTGTCAGCAAAAACACTTAACCCAAAAATTCGAGCGATCGCCCGCGCCAGTACAGAAGAAGCTCTCAAAAAATTGCAGCGCGGTGGTGCAGATGCTGTGATTTCTCCTTATATTACGGGGGGTAAACGCATGGCGGCGGCGGCTCTTAGACCCCAAGTATTAGATTTTATGGATGGTGTGATTACTGGTGCGGGTCGTGAATTATACATGGAAGAATTTTTGATTGACTCAGATGTTTGTCCAATTGTTGGTCAAAGTTTACATAATGCTAGACTGCGATCGCAAACTGGGTCATTAGTTTTGGCTATTCGCCGAGTTGATGGTACTTTGATTGGTGGCCCCACAGGGGAGACAATTTTACTACCAGGAGATACGCTAATTTGTATGGGTACATCTGAACAACTGCGTAAACTTAATCAAATTCTGGGGCCAATTAATTCTCAACAACTACGACGACCAAGACATCGCTCATAATGGTTATTTTTTACTATTTATCCTTACCCATTGGTGACATAAATTAGAAAGCGATCGCCTGGTTGTTAAGTGCCAATTGCGATCGCTTTCATTTATACTGACATGTTAAATTTTTAAGGATTTTAGCGATGCTAAATCTCTACCCTACGAATTCTAAAATTATATTAAGCTTCTTCTTGACGGTCACTTTTCTGTCCTGGAGAAGCTTCATAAAGAGCATCTAGCTGTTGACGCGCATCTTCAACGTTGACTGAACGCATGACTAACAGAGGTTCTTTTATTAAGTTGCCTGCATTATCTAATAATTCTGGATGGGGAATAAACTGTTTTTTTGCCGAAAAATAGGCAACATTACCCTGATTACCTCTGGGCGAATATTGCGCTGGATAAGATCGCTCTCGATCAAAACTAAACATGATCAAGTTGCGGATTAAGTTGGCAACGGCTATAACAGCAAGGATTGTAAAAGCAAGAATGTAAAGTAGGTGTAACATCAGATTTTCCTCCAGGGGCAGCAATTTTTAAATTTTGATACTTTAACGCTGTGCTTCGTTGATATTTTCAGTGGCAACGAGGACTTTTCTCTTAATTACCAAGATGCGTTTATATTCAGATTGGAAAAAAATTTAACCGTTATTCAAACTACGGTAGCATAGGATACATTATTTGATAATAAAAATAATGTTAAGGATTTTTTCCGAACAATGCGACATGTATACATATGTCTTACCGTTCGTTGTCCCAATCAGCCTGAGCCGGTCAAGCAGCCATAGCCAACCCTCACAGTTCGCGTGCTTGACGAAATTTCATTGAAGTATTCCAGCATTCCGTTACCAGTTGATGCCAGGGCATTAAGGTATTCATCTCAATCCCGACTTGTCCATCGGTTGCGTTAAACAACATCTTGGCTGTGTTGACTTCGTTTTGCGCTTGTTTCACTCGCAAAAGAAAATCAGATTGCTCTTCGTGACTCATAAATGATAGTTGCTCGGTTTCTAACAATTCACGCGATCGCGCAAACCAATACTGAAAATCCTCTAGTAGAGGTTCTAATACCGTTTTCAGCAGATCAGCCCCTGGTAAATTTGAGTCTCGCATAAGTAAAAAGTATATTTCTAACTCCTCTACTTATATTAACGTTATTTACAATATTTAACATTATTATATGCTCTCTCTAAGGATAGATTGTCGAAAAATCTGTAATAATGACTACGAAATAAACTAAAGTTAAAATCAGCGCAAGTTTTGTGTAAACTTCTGGTCACAAAAAAGCTATAGGGAGCATTGAGCCAAAGGATTTTCGGCATTGCGTTAGCATAGCTGACCGGAGATAACTAGTTAAATCAAAGGTGAATAATCTTCAAGTGTGGCGCTGAGTATTTTACCCTCAGCAGTTAAGGTTTATGAGAACAGGATTAATTGAATAATGTCAGACTGGCAGTAATTAAAGTAATCAAAATCGTTATATTTGAAGCAGTACAGGAAAGTGCTGAGTGCTGAGTAAAAGCCCCTAGCCTCTATTCCCCAATCCTTGGGTAGATTTTTCCTAGCATCAACTACTAAAATTATCTTTTTGCAATCACTTCGCCAATGGTTCAGCAGCCGATGTCGCCAAACTCATCTCTTAGTCAGTCAGAACAACCGGAAAAAATTTATTTACCGCGCACCAGCGAATCGGAAGAATTAAAAAAGATTCGTCATACAGCTTCCCATGTGATGGCAATGGCGGTACAAAAGCTGTTTCCCAAGGCGCAAGTTACAATTGGTCCCTGGATTGAAAACGGTTTTTATTACGACTTTGATAGTCCAGAACCGTTTAGCGAAAATGATCTAAAGGCCATCAAAAAAGAGATGGTAAAGATTATTAATCGCAAATTACCGGTGATTCGGGAAGAAGTCAGCCGCGAACAAGCCGAACAACGCATTCAACAAATCAAAGAACCTTACAAACTAGAAATCCTGGCAGATATCAAAGAAGAACCCATTACCATTTACCATCTGGGAAATGAATGGTGGGATTTGTGCGCTGGGCCTCACGTGGAAAATACCAGCGAATTAAACCCCAAAGCTATTGAATTGGAAAGTGTCGCTGGTGCTTATTGGCGTGGGGATGAAACTAAGGCCCAGTTACAACGCATCTATGCTACTGCATGGGAAAGTCCAGAACAACTGGCTGAATATAAGCGGCGCAAAGAAGAAGCCTTGCGGCGTGACCACCGTAAACTTGGTAAGGAACTGGGATTATTTATATTTTCTGAGCAAGTGGGGCCGGGTTTACCCTTGTGGACACCCAAAGGTACTTTATTACGGAGTGTCTTAGAAGATTTTCTTAAACAAGAACAGCTAAAACGTGGTTATTTACCCGTAGTGACACCACATATTGCTAGAGTAGATTTATTTAAGACTTCTGGACACTGGCAAAAATATAAGGAAGATATGTTTCCTTTGATGTCGGATGACGAGGAAGCAGCCGCACTAGAACAAGGCTTCGTTCTCAAGCCGATGAATTGTCCGTTTCACATCCAAATATACAAGAGTGAATTACGTTCCTATCGGGAATTACCCATCAGATTGGCGGAATTTGGTACTGTTTACCGCTACGAACAATCAGGAGAATTAGGCGGTTTAACCAGGGTACGCGGTTTTACCGTAGATGATTCGCACCTATTTGTGACTCCAGAACAGCTAGACAACGAATTTCTCAACGTTGTAGATTTGATTTTGTCGGTGTTCAAAAGTCTGCAACTGAAAAACTTTAAGGCTAGACTCAGTTTCCGAGATCCCAACAGTGATAAGTATATCGGTTCCAATGAAGTTTGGGATAAAGCTGAAGGCGCGATTCGTCGTGCTGTGGAAAAATTGGGAATGAATTACTTTGAAGGGATTGGGGAAGCGGCGTTTTATGGACCCAAACTAGACTTTATCTTTAGTGATGCCTTAGAACGAGAATGGCAATTAGGTACTGTGCAAGTAGATTACAACTTACCAGAACGGTTTGATTTGGAATACGTAGCTGAAGATGGTTCTCGCCAACGTCCCGTAATGATTCACCGTGCGCCTTTTGGTTCCCTAGAACGGCTAATTGGGATTTTAATTGAAGAATACGCTGGTGATTTTCCCTTATGGTTGGCGCCAGTGCAGGCCAGATTGTTACCAGTAGGAGAAGCCCAGTTAGATTTTACCAAAGATGTAGCCGCAAAAATGTTAACTGCGGGTATCCGTGCCGAAGTCGATACTAGTGGCGATCGCCTGGGTAAACTCATCCGCAATGCTGAGAAGCAAAAAATACCTGTAATGGCGGTAGTAGGAGCTAAAGAGGTAGAATCTAATAGTTTGAGTATCCGTACCCGTGCTTCTGGGGAGTTGGGCGCGATACCTGTAGATGAGGTGGTAGATAAAATGAAGCAGGCGATCGCTAACTTCGAGAACTTTTAAAAGTCATTAGGCTAGGCAATGCCTAGTCTAAAAAACTAAATTACTAAAACAGCCTATGATGACCACAAAAGCACAAGTACAATCTCTGTTGCAGCAACTACCAGATGACTGCTCCATTGAAGATATGCAGTATCATCTATATGTCATCGAGAAAGTTCGTCATGGACTGGGAGTAGCTGATACAGAAAAAACCATTAGCCAACAAGAAGCTAAAGAACTTTTGAGCAAATGGCTTATCAAGTAGTCTGGTCTAAAAAAGCATTAGAAGATGTAGAAGCGATCGCTACATATATATCTCGTGACTCGGTTTCTTATACTGCTACAGTGGTTCAGGAAATCCTTGATGTAACTCGACATTTGAACGAATCGCCCTTTTCAGGCCGAGTAGCGCCAGAATTTAGTGAAGATAACATTAGGGAAAAGTTTGCATACAGTTATCGAATTATTTATCGAATTCAAGATGATACTATGACTATTGCAGCCGTGATTTATGGCAAAAGACTTGTAGATCAACTTGATAGCGATCGCTAACTTCGAGAACTTCTAGCAGAAAGTAGGGTGAGTAATACTCACCCTGTCAAAAAATCACCCGCAGTAAGTTGTCAAAGTTTAACAAGACGCTTGTCATGCTGCAACTGAAGCTGTTAATCTTCCTTCAATTCGTTCATATTCATCTTCAAGTAGCCAAAGTTTTGCTTCTTCGTAGGTGTCACTAGAAAATGCCAATTGATAATTCTGATTTGGATCGTAAACACAGCTTTTACCGGAACTGTCACTTAATAAAATCAGAACGTATGGAGGTGAAGCAGTGGGATCTATCCATAGCTCAGTAAATTCCCAATTATCTGCTAGATTTTGTGCGTGGGATAACATGGTATTTGTTTCCTTTTACTTTCATTTCAGCGTAATAAAGTGGAATTTTACCGCCATCAATGCTGACACAATATCCAATTGGTTCGTCAAAGTATAAGCCATAACGTTCATGACCGCGAATAACTCCTGTAAATTCCCCTTTCTCTATGATTGTCTGAGCAACTATATATATTGTCGCTTCATCAATAAATATATGAGCGCTGCTTTCTTTTTGAAGTAGGTGTTGCATTTGAGGAGTATTTGGGAGATGCTTGGCAACGTGTTTAGTGTCGAGAGTTAGTTTGCGGTCTATAAAAGTTTTACACATAATTGAGAAAATTCGTTAAAGAATTTATCAGCGATCGCAAACTTCGCGCATTGCCATTTTGTCAACTGCAAGAGTGAGTGCTTACTCCTGTGAACCTGTAAATCAATTAGTGAATACTTGCTCATATATTAAGTTTTACAAACCCTATGGTGCAGGAATTAGCAAAACTCATGAACAAATTCACCCTTTACATGAGATGCTGGTTGATTGATTGGTGAATATTTGCAGATGTCTGTTGTTTCTAGTATCACTGTTACCGTTCCTGCCACCACTGCTAACTTGGGGCCTGGTTTTGACTGTATTGGTGCAGCTTTAACTCTGTACAACAAATTCAAGTTCACTCGCTTAGAAGAGGGTGGATTAATTATTGATGTCACAGGTGCAGAAGCTGAACGGGTGCAAACCGATGAAAGTAATTTGCTCTATCAGGCTTTTGTCAAGTGCTATCAATATATAGGGCAAACACCGCCATCGGTAAAAATGGAGATTGAGTTGGGTGTCCCCTTGGCTAGAGGTTTGGGTAGTTCAGCTACAGCCATTGTGGGCGGGTTGGTTGGTGCGAATCAACTGGCGGGTGAGCCTTTGACTCAGTTGCAAGTGATGGAATTAGCGATCGCAATGGAAGGACATCCTGATAATGTAGTACCAGCCCTGTTGGGGGGATGTCGTCTCGCTGCTACCAGTGCTGATGGTTGGGAAATTTGCGATATTCCTTGGAATGAAGATATCGTACCAGTGCTAGCTATTCCTGATTTTGAACTTTCCACCAGTGAAGCACGGCAAGTTTTACCCACTCAAGTCAGTCGTGCAGATGCAATTTTCAACACAGCGCATCTGGGGTTATTATTACGCGGCTTGGAAACTGGTAAGGGAGAATGGTTAAGAGCGGCGTTGCAAGATAGATTGCATCAACCATATCGTCAAGCTTTGATTCCTGGTTATGATGCGGTGAATGCAGCTGCTGTGAATGCTGGTGCTTATGGCATGGTAATTAGCGGTGCAGGGCCAACACTGTTAGCTTTAGTAGATAAGTTGCATTCCCCATCTGTAGAGTCAGCCATGTTATCAGCTTGGCAATCAACAGGAATTACAGCAACAGTGCGATCGCTTTCTCTGGATACCCAAGGTGCAAGCTACGAAGGATAAACCGCAATGATTAATCCAATTCATACAGAAATCACAACCCTGAACTCACAAATTCAGGCTCTCCAGCAAGAACGCGCGGCGCTAACTATTGATAATGTATTATCTGGCGATCATGATTCAGCTAATAATGTATTATCTAGCGAAAATAATTCACCGTCGGCAATGGTTGAAGCTTATCGCCGCCACGCCAGAGAAAATCCCCAATTGTCTGTAGAACTCAAGGGTATAGACGATGCGATCGCAGCGTTGGAAATACAGCGACAGTACAAACAAGCTGAATTAAAAAATTGGCAAACAGAATCAAGACAACTTACCCAAGAGCAAGAGTTAGAAGAAGCCAGAGAAGTTGCTCAGGTTCATGCTGAACGCATTAATCAACTCGCTGCGGAACTAGCAACGGAAATCCGCCAACTGAAATCTTGTGCTGATTACTTGAGTCCCATGTATTGGCAAGTGTACTACAAGCCTTTCATTACTGGGTTTAAAACCATCTCCGTCCCCTATGTCCGCTCAGATGGCGAAGTCTGGACAATTGTGAATCGGATTGTTTAAAAGCTTGGCTTAGGCTTGTAAAGCTTAGTATTTATCTAATAAGTACGGGATTATAGCGTAAAACGGTGGCTTTAGCCGCCTTTTTTGTGATAAATTTTGTTGACGTTGCAAAAGTTTACAATTAGAATGAATCTAACAGGAATTATTAAGTATTTATTCCTATCGATGCTTCAAATAAGATTTCATAGGGATAAATAACGTTTACAAATGTCTAAATTCCTTAATATAATGTAATTAAAAGCAAAAAGGTAAATTGATTGTCAGAAGTGATGAATGCTATTGAATTTCCCTGGCTGTCAGCCATAATTTTATTGCCCTTGGTGGCTGCCTTAGCCATCCCTTTAATCCCAGATAAAGAAGGCAAAACCGTTCGCTGGTATGGTCTGGGAGTTGCGATCGCCGACTTTGCCCTGATGATTTATGCTTTTTGGCAGAGCTACGATTTTCAAAACTCCACACTGCAACTCGTAGAAAACTATCCTTGGGTTCCGCAATTAGGATTGAATTGGTCAGTAGGGGTTGATGGATTATCGATGCCCTTACTCCTATTAACAGGCTTAATTAACACACTCGCAATCTTCGCGGCTTGGAAAGTTACCAACAAGCCGCGATTGTTTTATGGTTTGATGTTGGTGATGTACAGCGCCCAGATCGGCGTATTCGTCGCCCAAGATTTGCTGTTGTTCTTCTTAATGTGGGAAATCGAGTTAGTACCTGTTTACTTACTAATTTCCATCTGGGGAGGGCCAAAACGTCGTTATGCTGCGACTAAGTTTATTCTCTACACAGCAGCCGCATCAATCTTTATCTTGGTAGCTGGTTTTGCAATGGCATTCTCTGGAGATACCGTCACCTTCGACATGGCAACTCTGGGAATGAAGCAATACCCCAAAGCTTTTGAATTGTTAACTTATGCAGGTTTCTTAATTGCCTTCGGTGTGAAGATGCCAATCTTCCCCTTACATACTTGGCTACCTGATGCCCACGGTGAAGCATCTGCACCTGGTTCCATGATTTTGGCTGGTGTATTGTTAAAAATGGGTGGTTATGCACTCATCCGCATCAACGTGGAAATGTTGCCTAATGCCCATGTTTATTTTGCTCCAGTTTTAGCTGTATTAGGTGTAGTGAATATTGTTTACGGTGCTTGCTGTGCCTTTGCCCAAACAAATCTCAAACGCCGCTTGGCTTACTCTTCAATTGCCCACATGGGATTTGTCTTAATCGGCATTGCCTCCTACACCGAAATTGGTGCTAGCGGTGCAGTACTACAGATGGTTTCTCACGGTTTAATTGCCGCTAGCTTGTTCTTCCTCTCTGGTGTAACTTACGAACGTACCCACACCTTGATGATGGACAAAATGGGCGGTATGGCTAAAGTAATGCCTAAAACCTTCGCTGTATTTACTATTGGTTCAATGGCTTCTCTGGCTTTACCAGGAATGAGTGGCTTTGTCGGTGAATTGATGGTGTTCCTCGGTATTGCTTCCAGCGATGTTTACAGTTCCAGCTTCAAAGTTGTAGTCATCGTGTTGTCAGCTGTTGGCGTGATTTTGACACCAATTTACTTACTATCCATGCTACGCCAAGTGTTCTACGGTCAGCAAAGCGAAGAATTAAATTTAGATGGTGTAATTGCCGATATCAAACCCCGCGAATTGTTCATCACGGCTTGTTTGATAATTCCCATCATCGGCATTGGTTTCTATCCCAAGTTGGCTACGCAGACTTATGATGTGAAGACAGTAGAATTAGCAGCTCATGCTCGTCAAGTTCTGCCAGTTGTCGCACGTCAGCAACCAGCAAGTTTGTACTCGCGTATCTTTACAGCACCAACTTTAGCTTCTTCTCAAGTTGAAACTTTAGTTAATCTTTCAGAGTAAATATAAGTTCTAATAAATATGAGGGGAATTAGGGGTGGTTACATGACCACCCTTAAATTTTTTTATCTCACGCAGAGACGCAGAGAGTAAGAGGGGAGAATTTAATTTTTTACTTTTTACTTTGGTTCAGCAATGCTTTTTGCCCTGTTCCCGTTCCCTATCTTTATTAAATAGCGGCTGAATAAGCTTCATCTACTTTTAAGGTCGTACCTGTGATGAACTTAGCTTCATCGGAAATCAAAAAAGCAACTGTTTTAGCTAACTCACTATAAGTTGCAGGACGACCAAACATTAAATCTGTGGGTACATTCCAGCCTTCTAAATCTGCCATTGAATCTGCAACAAAAAAAGGTGCAACTGAAACCATGCGAATTTTATCTTTTCTGTAACGCTTGGCATACATTTTCGTAAAGCCTTCCATTGCAGCCCGGAGTGTTCCGCTAAAGGGGGTTCCTAAGCTGGGTTCTTGAGAATCACAGGCGGAAATATTGACTATGACACCTCCTCCTGAATGTTGCATTGGTTCTGTTACTAGTCTGGCGATGCGAACAACACTCAAAAACAGCATTTCAAAGTTTTCTAGCCACATTTCATCAGAAATAGACAGTAAATCTGGCCTAGGTGGGTCACCAAAGCTATTTACTACAGCATCGATACGACCAAATTTAGCTAAAGTTGTTTCTACTAATCGTTGCAAGTCTTGGGGGTTGGTCATGGAACCTTGAATGGCGATTCCTTGCAACTCTGCTGCTAAATTCAAAACTTCAGGCGATCGCGCCATTAATGAAACATTGTAACCCCTAGCTGCTAACTCTTTTGCACAACCCGCACCAATACCGCGACTAGCAGCCAAGATAATTGCCACTTTTGCTGAACTCATATCGCTAGTTACTCAAGTTCACTAGAAGCAAGGTTAGCATTTTTAGTAGAATTGCTAGCAATATTTCAATGTTTTCTGGGAGGAAATATGAAGGTAGAACGAAAGTAACACATCACAGTGGGTGCAAGACGGTGTGTGCTAAAGAAAGTAAAGCAAGTAAAGATTAGCTAAAACTATGACGACAAACTTACCAGTCATTGCAGAAATTATACCCATAGTATTGCAATTGCCCAGTGCAATGTCTATGACAGATGAGCAGTTTTATGAATTTTGTCAGCTAAACCGTGATTTTCGTATTGAACGTAATTCTGTGGGAGAGTTAATGATTATGTCCCCTACTGGTTCCGAAACTGATGAGCGTAATTTTAATTTAATTGGCCAATTGTGGGTATGGACAAAACAAGATGGTACAGGTATCGGGTTTGGTTCCAGTGGAGGGTTTACCTTACCCAATGGTGCGGTGCGTTCACCCGATGCAGCATGGATAAAACGCACACGTTGGGAAGCTATATCACCAGAACTACGCAAAAAATTTGCTCCCATATGTGCTGAGTTTGTGATTGAATTGCGTTCTGAAAGTGATAACTTGCGAATCTTGCAAGACAAGATGCAAGAGTATATGGATAATGGCACACAACTGGGTTGGTTAATTGATAGAAAGCAACGCCAAGTTTTTATTTATCGTCCGAATACTAGGGTTGAGGTATTAGATAATCCTCAAACACTTTATGGCGAGTCGTTATTACCTGGGTTTGTTTTAGATTTAAGTCAAGTTTGGTAAATAGGACTTACGTACTCGCCACGAAAATCAAGGCTTTGAGATTGCCTCCCTACGGTCGCAATGACGGAAATACGTTAGGTTTACGTAAGTCCTGGTAAAAAATGAATTTTCCAATATGAGAGTCTAAAGAATACATTATGGGCAAACTAACTTAGCGGTCAAATCGTAGACTATTAGTGATAAATCTTGGCAGCTACAACCATCCTTAAAATGGAGTTTCAACCTATCCTTTATAATTAATAGATAAACAAATTACCTAATCAGCCAATCAATATTGAAGTGCATGACAGTTAATCGCCAAATCGACAAAGCATTAATTCAAGAAGCCCTAGCTCTTAGTAATCAACAAACCGAACTTGATGTAGTCGAACAAGCTTTACGTGAATATGTACAACGTCGTCAACAGATGAAAATACTGGATTTGTTTGGGAAAATTGACTACAACGATGATTACGATTACAAACAGCAGCGACACAAGGAATGAAAGTTGTTGTAGATACCTCTGTATGGTCGTTAGCATTACGGCGTAATACTCCACAACAAGCACTACCTATTGTTAACCAGTTACGTGAGCTAATTGCAGATAATCAAGTCGTTTTGCTAGGCGCTATCAGGCAAGAAATACTTTCAGGTATTCGTTCCACTGAGCAGTTTACTAGACTTAAAGACTCGCTCCGTGCTTTTCCTGATTTGCAGCTAACCATCGAAGATTACGAATTAGCTGCTGAGTTTTACAATACCTGCCGCATGAATGGTATCCAAGGGGCTAATACTGATTTTTTAATCTGCTCTGTAGCTCATCGCCGAGGTTGGTATATTCTAACAACTGACCAAGATTTTAAAAATTTTCAAAAATATATTTCTATAAATTTATTAGATTAATCAGAAATATAGAAAATAACAATTCTCACCCTTAGTCTCTATATCGGTTAGTAAATTAGAATATTAAAAGAAATCAGCCATCCACGGAGAATTACCTGTAAATATTTGTGTGGCTGCTCCTAGTCCCGTTGCTGTAGCGTCGATTTTGCCACTTAGTTGTAATTGCTGGGGTGTGAATAAACCTGTGTATAAAGATGCTAAGTTTTTAATATCTAACTGCAACTCACCTTTACCGCCTTTGGTAACTTCACCACGTCCATTAGCTACAGATAATATAAATTTGCCGTTGTTGGCAACTAACAAGTTATCTTGAATTTCTAAATGTAGTTCAGCGTCGATTCCTGGTGGATAACCCCGCATCTCTAACGCCTTAACGACATTTATTATCCGCAGCATCCAACGCTCTTGATTTTTAATTTTGGCAGTTTGTTCTGGTAGTAATAATGTTAAAAAATCAACTACAGAACTTTTCCATTGCACCTTGTCAATTTGGGAGCGATGATTAGCAACAAACTTCCAAAAAGTTCGTACCGCAGCATGTGTCAACATTGTCCAATCTCTGACTCGTAAAATTGCACCATCTTTGGTACGCTCTTGAGTAAATATGATGTAGCCTTGGGGTTGGTCTGTGTCACCAATCAAATAACTATAGACTGTTTCTTGATGATCTGGTTGAGTTACACCTTGCCAGATAGCCGGATGTCGGTCTATATATCCATCAGTGAGTTTTGCTTGCTGCTGATATAAGTCGTGAAAAACATAATGATTTTTGGCAATTACAGGTTGCAAGGGTAACGATTTATCTTGCAACTGAATACTGTCAGGAGAAATTTCCCAAGTACAATAACTACCGCCTTGTTCGTAACCTGCTTTGCGATATAGGCGTTGAGTAGCGGGATAAAGAACCGAAATTGGCACTTCTTGGTCAGAGAGTTCTTTCACAGCTTCTTCAATGAGGGCGATCGCAGCACCATCACCACGGTATTCTGGAGCAATACCCACCGCAGCAATTCCCGTCATGGGTACACGCTGACCACCCCACCACTGACCCATCGGGATCGTTGCTAGTCCACCGACAATTTGCTGGTCTTGATAAATAGCGCGCAAATTGTCCACACCAATACGCGGCATATATATGGCGCTATCTCCAGCAGACATGATAAAACACTGTTCGAGGATATATCCTAGTTGCTGAACATCCTCTTTACTACTAGGAGTAGCGTATTTAAATTGAATTGGCATAATGGGAGGTAGTTGGGAAATTTTCTTTTCTTTTCTTCTCTTTGTGTTCTACAGCCCTTACGGGCATTGCTGCACGTGTGTTCTTTGCGGTTGGTTAATCTTCCAATATCTCCAACAACTGCGCCTCAGTCAACTGAGTAATTCCCAAAGCCTGTGCCTTTTCTAACTTAGAACCCGCATCTTCACCAACCAGCAAATAATCAGTTTTCTTACTCACCGAATTAGTCACCTTCCCCCCAGCCTTTTGAATTAAATCCTTAGCCTCATCTCGCGTTAAATTAGGCAGCGTACCAGTAATTACAAAAGTCTTACCCACCAACTTTTGATTACCAGTATCCACAGTTGTTTCCTCAGTAGCTGCTAATTGCAACCCTGCACCTTGCAAACGTTCAATTAAAACTTGATTAGCCTCAATGCGGAACCACTGGTATACAGATTGGGCAATTTCGGCACCAATACCGTAAATCCCCTCAACATCTGATTGTTTAGCATTTGCTAACTGTGCAACTGTGGGATACTTCTGAGTTAATAATTGGGCATTGACACTACCCACGTGCCGGATACCTAAACCATACAATACCCTTGACCAAGGTTGGTTTTTTGATTGAGCGATCGCATCGATTAATTTCTGTGCGGATTTTTGCCCCATTCTTTCCAACCCACACAACTTCTCGGTTGTCAAGTTATACAAATCAGCAACGGAATGCACCAACTCTCTATCCACCAGTTGATGGACTAATTTTTCCCCCATGCCTTTAATATCTAAGGCATCCCGGCTCACCCAATGTTCAATTTCTCCTTTGAGAATTGCTGGACAGGAAGCATTCACACATCGAGTTACAGCTTCCCCTGATTCTCGTACCACAGGTTGACCACAGACTGGACAATGGGTAGGCATTTCAAAAGGTTGAGTATCATCAGGACGCAGTTCTGTTAATACCCGCACCACTTCGGGAATAATTTCTCCAGCTTTGCGAACAATGACAGTATCACCAATTCTGATATCTAATTGGACAATGCGATCGCTATTGTGTAAAGTAGCACGGGAAACAGTAGTCCCGGCTAATTGGACTGGGCGCATTTCTGCCAACGGAGTTAACGCCCCAGTTCTGCCCACATTTACAGCAATATTTTCTACACGGGTGGGTGCTTCTTCGGCTGGATACTTCAACGCCACCGCCCACCGGGGGAATTTTTGCGTAAACCCTAGTTGTTCTTGCAACTTAAACCGATTGAGCTTCACCACCACCCCATCGGTCATGTAAGGTAAATTCAGCCGTTCTGTATCCCAGTATTTGTAATATTCTGCGACTTCTACTAAAGAGCCACACAATTTATGCTGGGAATTGACTCGAAAACCCATTTTTTCCAGTAACTCTAAAGCTTCCCATTGGGTATTAGCTACAGCCGCGTCATCCATCCCGGAAATGTGCAACGTATAAGCAAAAAAATCTAACCGCCGTTGGGCGACAATGCGGGAGTCTAATTGCCTGAGTGTACCAGCAGCGGCGTTGCGGGGATTAGCAAATAACTGTTCACCTGCTTTTTGTCGTTCGGCGTTGATTTCTTTAAATACTTCCAGCGGTAAAAACGCTTCACCGCGAATTTCCACCTTTCCCCAACTTTCACAACCATCAAAATTCAACCGCAAGGGAATTGAGCGAATTGTCCGCACATTTTGGGTGATGTCTTCACCTGTTATGCCATCACCCCTAGTGGTACCCCTAACTAAAATGCCATTTTCGTAAGTCAATGCCAAGGCAGAACCATCAATTTTCAGTTCTGCAACATATTCCATCGCATCTACTTGTGGGACTTGTCGCCGCCAACGCTGATCCCATGTTTGCAACTCATCAAGATTAAACGCATTTTCCAAGCTGTACAGGGGGATATTGTGTCGTACAGACGTAAAATGTTTTGCTGGCTTTTCACCCACGCGCTGAGTAGGACTATCCGGTGTCAATAACTCTGGATACTGAGTTTCTAATTCATGCAATTCACGATACAGTTGGTCATAGACAGCATCCTCCATAATTGGCGCGTCTAAGACGTAATAAGCATAGCTAGCTTGCTGCAACAACTGGCGCAGTTCTTCAACGTGTTTTAGTTCAGACTGAATCTGTATCATGAGACTAATTGCCAAATATCCAGCAAATAAACAGACTTGATCAGTATGCGATTAGCAGACGTACTTATCCAGGTTACTTGGTTTCAGGCAAATCGTCGCATTCCTGAATAGGTCTAACTTTTACTATCATCTATAACTTTAGTTTAGCGGCCCAGCACTACTTGAGACTTTCTGGACGTACTTAGCAATTGTTTAAAAAATTCCTATGGATTTGGAGAATTATTATTGCCCAAATATTTGGCTTTTAATTCTGCCAATTCCTCATCTATGGCACTTTGATGAGTAGGCGCAGAAGTGGGGTTTGGTGAATTTACTTGCTGCTGTTGGGGTTTACCACCGCCCAAAAACTGGGTTTTCATTTCTTCTAGTTCCAAATCAATTTGACTAGGCGTTTTAGTAATCACAGTAGGTGGTGGCTGAATTACAGGTTTTGCTGATATTTGTGGAGTAGCGACTACCTGCGGCTTTTGACTTAAATCTTGGATAACTTCATTTGCTGTTTGATAACGCCGAACGGGGATACTGACTAACATCTTGTCGAGAATGCGACTCAACTGAGGACTTACAGGAGTTTGTAAGTATTGCTGCCAAATCCAAGCGTCATTATTGATATCATAGGAATCAAAAGGCGATCGCTGGGTTAACAGATGAATACAAGTAGCGCCTAAACTGTAGATATCGCTAGCGAAAATCGCCCTACCCCTCATTTGTTCTGGGGCGACATATTCGGGAGTACCAATACTTGTACCAGTTTTATTTAAGGCTGTACCACTAGCAGATTTAGCAGCACCAAAGTCTACTAATACTAATTTGCCATTGGAATTGCGTAAAATATTTTCTGGCTTAATATCGCGGTGAATTACTTGTCTAGCATGACAAAATTGCAGTACTGGTAATAAATCATGGAGTAACTGCCATATCTGCGTTTCACTAAAAGCCCCATGTTGTGCCAATTCCTGGGCTAAATTTTGCCCATCGATAAATTCTTGTACGAGATATTGCCGATCATCGTGGGTAAAATATGCTTGGAGTTCGGGAATTTGGGGATGTTGACCCAATTCATCTAACTGTATAGCCTCTTGGTTAAATAACTCCACAGCTTTTTGTAAAGTATTTGTCCCTTGGGCTTGGGGGTAAAATTGCTTAATCACGCAGTGTGGTTTTGAGGGTTTGTCCTCATCCACAGCTAGAAAGGTTCTACCAAAGCCACCTTGTCCAATAGGTTTAATGGCGCGGTAGCGTTCTTTGAGGAGTAACTTAGAACCACAACTCAGGCAAAAATTGACATCACCAGGGTTTTCCGGCTTGGGACAACGGGTATTTAGGCAATAACTCATGGAGGGTTGGCACTTTTACTATCTTTATTGTGCCCTGTCTTAGACAGCAGTATCTAACTAATTTTAAGAGATATTTTCAGTGCTGCCTGTACTAAAGGTAATATATTTGAGGGCAAGGTTCCTAACTGCCTTTGAAACACCGATGCATTGACCGTGGCAATTTTATCAGTTCTAATTAAAGATGTCTTTTTTAAACCCGGTTGTGAAATATTAGGATGTTTATCTAAAATCAAAACCCAAGTTTCTCTTAGTTCTCCAACAGGAATTAAAGTGTTCCATTGTGATTTTCACTGATGTTCCAACTTCAAGTAGACGGTTTTTTCACTACTTCTAATCTAAATCCAAGAGCATCTAGTAGGTCTACCAAACTGTAAATCTCATTACCACCGCTCTTTAACAAAATTTTGTGAAGTCTTTCCCATCTCAGTTTTGCTGGCTGTGACAGATTGTTAATTTTCAATTGAGCATCAATGACATCCTTTAATGCAGAAGTTAAAAGTTCAGCCTCAGGATTCTCTGCTTCTAATATTGCCTCGATATAAGCAGCTGCCTCTTCAGGATCTTGAAGAGATTCAATGAGATAATTCTGGTAACTATCACTAGTCGGCATTTTTACTTTCTTCATAGTCTGCCCAATATTCTTGTGCCTTAAAAATATCTTTTTCTTGAGTACTTTTATCTCCACCTAATAACAGAAGCACAATTGTTGTACTTATTTGTCCAAAGTACACTCGGTAACCAGAACCATAATTAATCCTGAGTTCAAAAACACCTTTTCCTACTGATTTAGAATCTCCTAGATTGCCAAGGCTAACTCGTTTTAGCCTCTCTTTAATTTTAGCCTTGGCTTTTCTATCTTGCAGATCATCCAGCCAATCTGTAAAAGGAACTTTGCCATTAGCTGTAATGTAACGCCTAATCTCCCTTGGTTGTGCTTCCATACGTTCAGGAAAAATTACTCCAACCTTTCCACTTGACTCCGCATCAACCTTTGTACACTTACTAAGGCTCGATTTAACTCAAAATTCCGCCTTTGAGGATTTTGTAAATACGCTTGCTGTTCTTCTTCAATCATCTCCACGTCTTGAACTACTAAACCATCAAGTAACTTTTGCGCTGCACCAAACAAACTATTTTTGATAAACTGCCGAAACCATACAGGTAATTTATGTAATCTCCAGAAGGCATTTAATGAGGTGAAATGAATCAAATAAGCTTTGGTTTGAGTCTCACTCACTGGACACAATAAACAATAAATTTTAAAATCTTGTCCCAAGGTAGAAACCCAATGAGGATACACATAACTCACATCCAATGGTTCAGGATGTAATTTTCTCAATGCTGGAAAAAATAACTGGGATATCGACCAAATTTTATCTATTTTGTAATAGCTTTGCGCTATGTAATGAGCATCTATACGATTATCATCTTCATCGATATCTTGTAAAGCTGCTGCTGCCCAAGCCTGTAAATCGTTATGTAAATGCCCGTGATACATATCCATCAAGTTTTCAATTAAATAAGAATAATGGGCATGACAATTAATAACTGAAACTGTGGCAATATAATTAAGATGTTCCCACTCTGGTAAACCCATCGGTTCTATAGTAGGTTCTGCATTTCCTGGAAATAACCAAATAAAACCGTCTTGTTCTTTAACTAGGTAACGGCGAATTTGACAACTTGGTAATTTCTGATTGACTGCTAGGTAGGGAACAGCAGTACATGCACCGGATGAGTTGAAGCGCCAACCGTGATATGCACATTCTAATTCGTTACCAATTACCTGCCCGTGACTGAGTTTAACTTGGCGGTGGGGACAATGGTCTTCTAAGGCGTGAATTGTACCTGCACTATCTCGATAAAGTGCGATCGCCTGTTGCCAAATTACTATACCTACAGGCTTATTTGTTACTTCACTACTACGTGCCACCACATACCAGTGATTTAAATTAATACCTAATTGACGAACATCACGACTGGGCAAAGTTTGGGGAAAAGAGGACATATCTTAGCACATCCTTAAACTTTCGAGTTGGTACACCGTTGCGGGAATGCAGGTGCAGTAAGAGTTATCTTACAGGTAATTTTTAGCAAAATAAAACGTCAGAGTTATTACTGTAATAACTAATATCCCCAGATGTGGGTATGACTGATGACCAGAGTATTACCTCAGGAACTACAACTAAACCTTCTGCACAAGCTATAAAGTATGTGTAGATGAAACATTAACTATATTGAGCCAAAAATCTGTATGACAAGCTACCAAGAAACCCTACTTAGCAACGGACTAAACGTGGATACGTTAACCGTCAACCATGTGGAAGTCATTGAAAGTGTCATCGGTACTCTAGAACAAGATGAGAGTGCGATGGTGAGTCATAGCCCAGAGGGTGGCTATCTCTGGAAGTTTAATTACGGTACTGTGGAAGTGTTTGTCCAACTCACTGGAACAAGTGATGAAGATACCATCACAGTTTGGTCGGCGGTACTAAACTTACCTGCGAAAGATGAACCTAAATTAATGCGACATCTTTTGGAAATGAACTGTTCTAGTACTTTAGAAGCCCGTTTTGGGATCATTGACAATCGGGTAGTTGTCATATCGACACGTATCTTAGAAGAGTTATCACCAGCTGAAGTCTCACGGTTAATTACCATTGTGGCAACTATTGCTGATGACAACGATGAAGTTTTACAATCTCAGTTTGGTGCTGCTTAACGTAACCCACATCAGTGTTAAATTCAATTGAAAACTTTCATAGTCAGCAGGTTTGGCGACTAATTCCCTTGCTAGACGCTGCTGGCGATGTGCAGATGGCGATTGACCGTTGGTTGTTAGAACAGCACCAATCGGGACAACACCCCCCGACTCTGCGATTTTATACATGGTCGCCACCTGCCATTTCCCTCGGCTATCATCAACGTCAATATCCTGAATTTTGGACAAATTTGCTTTGGCGGGGTCAAAAATTAGATTTAGTACGCCGTCCTACTGGTGGTAGGGCGGTACTACATCAAGGTGATTTAACGTATGCTGTGATTACTTCGGGAATCAGTGGGAGTCGCCTGGAGATATACGCAAAAATTTGTGAGTTTTTAATTCAAGGATGGCGATCGCTTGGCGTGGAATTGGGCTACGGTACAACTGGGCGAGGCTATATCCACAATCCTAATTGTTTTGGCACAGCTACAGGTGCAGATTTAGTATTAGCAGATGGGACTAAACTGATTGGTAGCGCTCAGTTGCGACGAGGTGAGGTGATTCTGCAACATGGTTCTATCCGTTTACAACCCGATATTGAATTGTTTTCTCAAGTTTTTGGGGAAGCATCTGCGACATCTGTGCAATTACCTGTAAATTTGGAGTTAGATCACATTATTAATGCTTTAACTAACGCCGCTTGTGATTGTTTTGCCATGCAGATAAATGTGCAGCCGCTCTCGCAATCTGAATGGGAAGAAGCTTTAGCAATATAACAGTTAAAATTCTAATTATTAGCCTAGTTATAAAAATCTCTTAACAGGAGTATCACATGGTTTCCTTTACCCTGCCACTAAACTTGCAAATATCACCCAATTCTTTAAACCAAGGCGAACAAGCTATTCGTCTAGAATTAGCTCTACAGTTATATGCACAAAATATTTTTACTTTTGCTCAAGCGCGTCACTTAGCTAACTTATCTGTATGGGAATTTCAGCAAATTTTAGGCCAGTATAAAATTGAACGCCATTATAATGAAGCAGATTTAGCCCAGGATATTGAAACTATTAATACAGGTTTTTAGTAGTTGTGACAGTTGTTTGTAATGCTACACCTTTAATAAATTTTGCAGCTATTAATCGTCTAGATATCTTGAAAGCTGCATTTGGTCAAATTGTTATTTCTCAAGCAGTTTGTGATGAAACAACTGTGGCCGGATTTCCAGCATCAGAATTTGTGTTGCAAGCAATTTCCGCAAAATGGTTGCAAGTTATTCCCATCTCAAGCATAGCGCCTAATATACCACCAGAATTAGATGAAGGTGAACGCGAAGCAATTAGTCTTGCACTAGAAACTAGTCAAACACAAATTTTATTAGATGAACGTGAAGCACGTCAAGTAGCTCAAAGCTTAGGATTACAAGTAGTTGGGACTTTAGGTATTCTCTTATTGGCAAAAAATAGAGGAATAATTACACAAGTTCAACCAGTGTTAGATGCCATGATTGATCATGCCCAATACTGGGTGAGTCACCATCTTTATGAAGATGTCTTACGACAAGCAAGAGAATTAGTTGAATAAGCCAAATATGTGAACTATTCCATCACTAAATAGTTACTCAGACAGCCACTAAATTTTGAAATTCTTGTCATCACTACCACTATCTAAAGTACTTCTATTTAGGATAAAGGCGAATAAATAGGGTTTGCTGCTATAGTATTATTATTTCAATATTCATACTGTAATGCCAACTAATATAATCATTTTAATCGCTGCATTAATTGTTGCATTTATCATCTTTCAAGCAGTTCTGAAAACATTAAAAACATTTGTTAGTAGTGCGATCGCTATTTTTGTAATTCTCGTTATTTTGAATATGTTTGGCTTTAGTCCCGATGATTTAATCCAAGAAATTGCTAATTTACCAGAAATTTTAAGGCAGATGCTAACTGGGGAAAACTGACAGTGTAACCGCCGATAAAACCTAACTATCGGCGATTAAAAGTTGCTAATTTAATGAATTTGTAGTTGACTTGGCAATAACCCCAAGTTGTAACCCTGGTGGGTAACTACCATCTTCTTTGATCCGCTGAATCTCTGCATCAGTTATGCGTAAGTTTAACTTTTCTGCCAAAGCGCGCACAATATCGCCCCGGTCAATGATACCAGCTACCGCACCAGCGGGCGAAAGCACAGTAATTCGAGCTAGTTGTTCATTTTCTAGCTTGTTGATAACTTCAGCCAGAGGAGTAGATTCGGCAACAGTGGGGATTTCTGTCAAGGGATGCACAAGACTTTGCAGAGTTCGGTTTTCCCATTCACTTCTTTCTACTAAGCGTAAATCGTCAATAGCTACCATACCCCGGTAACGCCCATCAGCAGCAGCAAAGTAAATATTTGGGGCGTTGCTGTCTAAAAGGTAAGAGTCGGCAAAGGAACGTAAACTCTGGTCAGCATCAACTACACGAAAATCACGGGTCATGGCTGTGCTGGCTTCTAAACTGAGTAGAGTTTCTTGTAATGTGGTTACACGGTCATAGCTGTTGGCGTTACGCACAGCAAACCAACCTATCAACGCAATCCACAAACCAGTGATTAACTCTCTAGTAAAGAAATCTACAGCAAAACCCAAGGCGATCGCACTGTAACCTAAAATTTGCCCTGCCCTCGCTGCCCAATGTACAGCTTGAAAGCGATCGCCTGTGATTTTCCAGAGTGCTGCTTTTAACACTTGCCCCCCATCTAGAGGTAAGCCGGGAATCAAATTAAATAGCGCGACTACTAAGTTAATTCTCGCTAAATCTGTAACCATTTCACTGATGGGGCTAGCATCGGGTGTAATATTATTAGCTAGACTCAGCAACAAGAATAGAGCAATACTGACTAAAGGCCCGGCGATGGCTACTTGAAAAGCTTTTCCTGGAGTTTTCGATTCTTCTTCGATGGCAGCAATCCCACCAAATAGAAATAAGGTAATAGAATTAACTTTAATACCTTGCGATCGCGCTGCCAAACTGTGACCTAATTCGTGCAACAACACCGAAGCAAATAGCAGCAGTGCCATCCCCATTCCCGCACTCCAAGCGATAGCAGTTCCCCATTCTTGGTAAGCTACCCCAAAGTTAAGGGTGGCTAGCCCTAAAATTACAAACCATAGCGGGTCTAAAAATAGGGGAATGCCAAATAAAGACCCAATTCTCCAATTTGTTTGCATTACTTTTTCCTAATACTAGATATGTCTTTAAGCTCAATATTTTCAAAAATTCATAGTGCAAATACTGATGTGTTTTTATACGCTAAAATAACATTTAGACAATTATTACTGATGGAAGAGTACAGCCTCGTTTTCATAAAGTACTCATTCCTAACCCAGAAAACCCCTGTTGTAACGGAATTACGAATTACGAAAAAGCTGCCCTCACATCTAGATTGACATACTATAAACCCCCAGCACGAACGTCTGAGGGTGGGGATTTCCGACTGTCATCTTTGACTTGTAGCGATTCCGGACACTATTGGCTGAATTGGAGAGAAACAAAACTAAATAGTGCAGCCAAGATTGGGCAATCTCAAAACCATACCGACTGTTGGGATGTTGGGGATAAGGGGAGATGAGGAAGATTTTTGTTCTTGTCTCCTAACCCCTAGTCCCTAGTCCCCACTCCTTTGAAACCTACAGACGACCGATATTAGTTAGTCCTAAAACAATACCAACGCCGATAATATGACCGAAAGCCATTGCACCGATGAATGTGGGGACACTAACTGGTAGAACAGGCAATTTGGGCCCAACTTGGGGTTGCTCAATTTTGGTAGAAAGCAAAAGTACTACGAAACAGCTGATGCCAATAATGATAGCAACCGTTGGATTCCATGCTGGAGTTGGGGGAACGGTGGATTGCACTGCTAGTAAGGTTGATGAAATCATACTGGTATCTCCTAAATGACACAATTAATGTAGACCTCCAAAATTATAAAGTTCTACAGGAAACAACCGAACAGTTTTAGTAAAACTTAGACCTTTTTTCAGTCCCCAATATCTCAAATTTATATGCGGGTTAAAATTTGCGGCATTACTCAACCACAACAGTCTGTAGCGATCGCTTCTCTAGGCGCAACGGCACTAGGATTTATTTGTGTACCTACTTCACCCCGATACGTTACCACGGAGCAAATTCGGGCAGCAGTGGCACAATTACCGAAAAATATTGACAAAATCGGTGTTTTTGCTAATCTCAGCATTCCCGAAATCGTCCAGATAGCTATAGATTCTGGGTTAACTGGTGTTCAGTTACATGGTGATGAGTCACTAGAATTTTGCTATCAGTTGCGTCAAAGTTTACCAAATAGAGAAATTATTAAGGCTGTAAGGGTACGTAGTTTAGAGCAGCTTAATCAAGTCTCTAATTACATTAAGTACGTAGATACATTACTCCTTGATGCCTACCATCCCCAACAGTTAGGCGGTACAGGCCAAACTCTAGACTGGCAAATGCTACAGCAATTTAAACCCACTTGTCCTTGGTTGTTAGCCGGGGGACTGACACCAGATAATGTTGTAGATGCCTTAAATCAAGTTCAACCCGACGGTATAGATTTATCTAGTGGTGTAGAACTCGAGCCAGGGGATAAGGATTTAGATAAGGTAGCATTGCTGTTTGAGAAATTAAGGAGTAGGGAGTTGGCTTCGCCGTGAGCGTCAGTCTACTCCCCACTCACCACTCCCCACTTCCTAAAAGAACGCCGGTTGGTGACGAATCAAGTTAAAGAATTCTTCGCGGGTTTTTTGCTCTTCCTGAAACGCACCAACCATGGCGCTGGTGACTGTCCAAGAACCGGGTTTTTGCACGCCACGCATGACCATGCACATATGGCTGGCTTCCATCACTACTGCAACACCCTGAGGTTCGAGAATGGTCTGGATTGCTTCGGCTATTTGCCGGGTTAGTCTTTCTTGGACTTGTAAGCGGCGGGAGTACATTTCGACTATGCGGGCTAGTTTACTTAGTCCCACTACTTTTTGGTTGGGGATATAAGCAACGTGCGCTCTCCCCATGAAAGGCAGCATGTGGTGTTCGCAGAGGCTAAAGAAGTTAATATCTCTGACTAATACCATCTCGTTATGTCCTTCATCAAAGATGGCATCGTTGAGGAGTTCTTCTAGAGATTGGTTGTAGCCGCTGGTAAGAAATTGCATGGCTTCTGCTACACGCTTGGGTGTTTTCAGTAGCCCTTCCCGTTCTGGATCTTCTCCAACTCCTACTAGTATTGCTCTGACGGCATCCATCATTGCTTCTTTCTCTTCTCCTGAAGGTAAGTGCAATTCTGGTTGTCTGCCGTTGTGGGTG
Organism: Anabaena sp. CCY 9613; assembly: GCF_963920895.1. NCBI lineage: Bacteria > Bacillati > Cyanobacteriota > Cyanophyceae > Nostocales > Nostocaceae > Anabaena > Anabaena sp. CCY 9613. Next base: position 6,748 of record NZ_CAWUDE010000005.1, on the reverse strand, counting down.
TTACGGTCGGGTTTGGGGCTGATGGCTTCTGCTAAGTCGGGAATTAAGGGAGATTTTGAGCTGTTAGAACCGTTGGAACTGGCAATAGTCATGATTTAATTCTTGGTTATGTTGGGAATTATTGAGATTTTTCGGGCTTACGCCCCGCTGCGCTAACACGCAAAGGCGCAAAGGCGAGCCAGTGCGGTGGACGGGTTTCCCGGCATAAAGCAACTGTCGTCGGCTCCGCCGACTTAAAGTAACTGGCGTGCAAAGGAGCAAAGAGTTAATTAAAGAGCGCCTGCGCTGGGCATTAGGGTCAATTCGTCGATGACGGCTTGCTGTGGTAGTAAGGCTGTGTATAAAATTGTTTGCGCTACGATTTCTGGGGTTAACATTTTGGAGCGGTCAAAGTCGGCGTTGACGGTTTCTGTGTCCCAGATTTCGGTGTTGACAGCACCAGGATAAATGGCGGTGACACGTATGCCGTGGGCGCGTTCTTCTTGCGCTAGGGTTTGAGATAAGCTCATTAAGGCGGCTTTGCTGACGCTGTAAGCTCCCCAACCAGGAAAGGCTTGTTTGGCAGCGATAGAGGCGACGTTGATGATTGTGCCTGTAGCACGTTCGCGCATTCCGGGTAAAATTCCCATCATGCATTGAAAGACGCTGGTCAGGTTTAAGTTAATTACTTGTTGCCAATCTTCTAAGGGGGTTTCACTTAAGGTGGCTGTGTATCCTATACCAGCATTGTTTACCAAGATATCTATACCCCCAAAATCAAGGGCGATCGCCTGGATGTTTGCTTTTACTTGAGATACATTAGCTAAATCTACGGCGTAGGCTGTGGCTGTCACTCCTGTATGCCTGGCTGCTGCTGCTACTGTCTCCAATTTATCCACAGAACGGCTCACTAAGGCGACATCAATTCCCGCCTTGGCGAATTCTAAAGCTGTTGCTTTGCCAATTCCACTACTGGCCCCAGTGATTAGGGCACGTCGTTTTTCAACACTCATGCGCTCTCCCAATTTTTGGCTGTTCCGAAAGCTTTTTTCTAGACAAATTATCTAAATCTTACGAATGGGGTAGATTAAATTAACCTTAAATTCCCATGATTTCTGGTTGATAACTGCTACTTTTTTCTGCGAAAGTGGGTATTTTTGCCCGTCAGTTGTTTCCCAAGTTAGGACAACAGATCTTTAGCCTGGGAATTTATATCATATTTTCAATCTTGATTATTGAAATATCAGATCAACCGCTCGTGAAATCGAGTCGATTGGCTGACAATATAAATGCCTATGGCTGACTAGATTGTTAAAAATCTTTACGTAGCCATAGGCAATTATAGCATTGCTGTTGAATTAATCCGTTATTTCCCTCGGTGTTAGTGGGCAACTTCGGTAAAAACGCCAATTTTGCGGAATTTATCATAGCGCAGTTGGCGGCGTTCTTGAGATGTTAACCGACTGAGTTCATCTAGATTGTCTAACAAAGCTTGCTTGAGAGTTGTGGCAGCTTGTAGGGGGTCGGAATGAGCGCCACCAATGGGTTCTGGCAATATTTGGTCGATGATACCCAGATTTTTCAGGTCGTGGGAAATAATTTTGAGGGCCACCGCGGCTTGGGGAGACTTGCTAGCATCTTTCCACAAAATAGCGGCACAGGCTTCGGGAGTAGCTACAGTATAAACGGCGTGTTCAAACATCATCAGGCGATCGCCTACGCCAATACCTAAAGCACCACCAGAACCGCCTTCGCCAATAACTGTGCAGATAATGGGCACATCAAAGCAAAACATTTCCCGTAAATTGTAGGCGATCGCTTCCCCTTGACCTTGATGTTCGGCTTCGATACCTGCCCAAGCACCAGGGGTATCGATAAAGGTGATAATCGGCATACTAAATTTATTGGCGTGTTCCATTAAGCGCAATGCTTTGCGGTAACCACCAGGGGAAGCCATACCGAAGTTACGGGCCACATTATCTTTGGTGTCGCGGCCTTTTTGATGACCTAACATCACCACTGGTTGTCCGCCCAAACGACCTACACCACCAACTAAAGCTGGATCGTCACCACCACAGCGATCGCCATGCAACTCCATCCATTCATCACTAATGGACTGAATGTAATCAAGAGTACTCGGGCGACGAGGATGACGAGCTACTTGCAGGCGCTGAGACGGAGACAGAGTACTGAAAATTTCCTCCCGTAGCTGCATGGCCCGTGTTTCTAATTTACGAATTTCACCAGAAACATCGACGCCGTTTTCTTCTGCAAGTTGCCGAATTTGATCAATTCGGTTGCCCAGTTCTGCTAGTGGCTTTTCAAAATCTAACAGTAGCGGTTTGCGCTCGGTAGTTGCCATCGTACAAGTTATGAGTGTTGATTGTGGAGTTGTTCAAGGTGGGTATAGTAGTACACTGGTATTAATTCATGAGTAATTAACTCACGACTAACGTCTCAACTAGCAGTGGTCTAAATCCGTGTTTCACTGATGCTTGACCAATCTGCTCCATTTTGTCTACGGTAATCTGATTGCGCCCCCAAGAAAAGTTCGTGTATAACTTCTCAAATTCCAGCAGCATTGATTCAGCAAAACAAGCAAACAACTGGCGTGCTGGCACATCCATATTGACTATTTTCATAATTTTCCAGTCAATATCCAGAGAATGCTCTACAATCCCACCATTTAGCACGTGTACACCAGGGTGCTGAATTTTTGTAGCTAAGTTTTTAGGATAGCCACCATCAATTAGTAAACAGGGCTGCTTCAAGCCTTTAAAGTCAATTTCTACACCTTTGGGCATACTGGCAACCCACACGACAATATCAGCTTCGGGGAGTGCTTCATCCAAAGCCATGATTTTGCCTCGTCCCAGTTCATCTTGTAATTCTTTGAGACGTTCATGGTTACGGGCTATTAGCAAAAGTTCCTTGACATCTGTTTTGGCATCTAGCCAGCGGGTGACGGCGCTGCCAATGTCACCTGTGGCCCCACATACAGCAACAGTCGCTTTCGACAAATCAATTCCTATTTGTTGTGACGCTTGCTCCACCTGCTGACAAATAATGTAAGCAGTGTGAGTATTTCCTGTGGTGAAGCGTTCAAACTCTAGTTTGATGTTGCGGACTTGGCTAAACTGCTCTAATTTAAAGTTTTCAAAGATAATTGAGGAAAACCCCCCTAAAGCAGTGATATTAATGCCATGCTTTTGAGCATGGGCCATAGCGTTGAGAATTTTACGTGTTGCGGCTTTGATGCGGCGATGGGCCAGCATCTCCGGCAAAAAGCAAGATTCTACATACCGCCCTTCAATTGTCTGCCCAGTCACACTGGTAACTGTGATATTATCAACAATTTGCGGCGGGGCGCTGCACCAAAAATCCAACCCTTGATCGGCATATTCTGGGTAACCCAATTCTTTAGCTACCGCTTGAGCGTGTTCTAAACTTGTCAGATGTCCAATTAGACCAAACATGTATTGATGTATTAGGCGTATGCTTTGTCGAAAGCGTTAAATGGTGGGTGGGAAAAATACCAATTCGTAATTCGTAATACCCTGCAAGAAGGCTTGCGCCTACGTAATTCGTAATTAAAAAAGCCAGACTTTATCCTAGTTTCCTGGTTTATATCTGTGGGATGCTTTTGGCAAATTGGTATGACTCTGAAAAAAAAGTAAACAAAGCGTCAGATGTCTTCGGGGTAACTCAGATAGTGCTGAGGATGTTGTCGCAAGTATTTTGCACTGGAAATAGCCTTTTTAGGCACTCAGCACCTAACTACTTCTTAAGCTGCTGTGAGTCCGTAGGCTGACATCCGCATGATGTCTCTGGTGGTAAAGCCAATGTTACTTAGGGCTTCACCGTATTGAATCATGAAATCTTCTACTAAAGCTTCTTTTTCCATTGCTAAGGTGTGGGCATCATTTTCTACTTTGTTGAGCATTTTCCAAACTATGGGTAAGTTTTGGCGATTAGCTGCTTCTAATTCTGTCTTGGCTTCGGCAAAATGTTCTTGCAACCACACTTCTCCAAAGTTGAGATGACTATATTCATCTTTTACCACTCCTTCAGTGATTTTACGAGCAAAATCATCGGCAACGGGAATGTAGATGTTGTATGCTGCGATCGCAAAGCATTCAATAATCAAAGACTGAATCAGTAAGCAAGTGACTACTTTGCCTTGGGCCGCCGCTGTTTGGAAGTTTTCGTGTAGTCCAGAGAAAAACTCTTGAGCGAATTGCATATCCGGCGTGACTGAGAGATTGCGCCCACAAGCTTCAAAACCTTTTTTGTGGCGACTTTCCATTTTCGATAACCGAATCAGCTCATCTTTATCTGCCGGCAGCAGTTCTGCTAATCTGATGTAATTTTCATAGGCTTCTTGTTCCCCTTCAATGACGATGGCATTGATGCGACTGTAAGCATCTTTATAAGATTCGCTCTGGAAATCAAGGTTTAATTCGGGTGCAAGCTGCTGCATGGTATGTTTACTCCTGTAAACTTGAATCATTTGATACAAAAATTCAATTTTCCCCATTAACTTAGGGTAATGATCACTATGGTTTAATTTAACTTAACAAGTCACTATGTTATAGATTAGCTCTTGCAGGGGACGATGCTCTAGTACTTAAAACAAAGCTTTAACGCATAACTCATGTCCAAATCAAACTGGAATCCAAAATCTGGCAACTTTTTGAGGCTAGGAGTGCTGCTATTGGGCGCATTTGTTGTCCTACTACCGCTGCTTGTGGTCTTTCTCACCTCTTTTTCCCCTCCTGGAGGGACTGTAGAAGGTTTAACCAAAAATGATTGGACTTTAGCTAATTACCGCGACGCTTGGGAACGAGGTAGATTTTTAATTGCGTTTGCTAATTCTACCTTAGTGGCGATGGCTGTGACGGCTTTTCAGATGGTCACTTCGGCATTGGCTGGTTACGCCTTGGCCCGGTTGAAGTTTCGAGGCAAACAAGCGCTGTTACTGGTTGTCTTGGCTACGTTGGTCATTCCTTTTCAATTATTGGTGATACCCATCTTCTTGGTGTTGAAGTGGGGACACATGATTAATACCTACTGGGCGTTGATTTTACCCACTGCTGTCAACGGCTTTGGCATTTTCTTGTTACGTCAATATTTCCAGACAATTCCCGTAGAGTTGGAAGAAGCCGCAACCATCGATGGGGCGAACCGATTGCAAATTTTGTGGCAAGTTATGTTACCTTTAGCCCGTCCAGCACTGGTGACGCTGTTTTTGTTCACCTTCATTGCTGAATGGAACGATTTGTTTAAGCCTTTGGTATTTACCACAAGACCGGAATTAAGAACGGTGCAGTTGGCTTTAGCAGAGTTTCAAGAGCAATTTACCAATAACTGGCCGTTGATGATGGCGGCTGTAACTATAGCGACTGTACCGGTGATGGTGCTATTCCTCATCGGTCAGCGTCAGTTTATTCGGGGTATCGCTGCGACTGGGATTAAGAATTAGGGAGATGAGGTCAGGCGATCGCACTCGGATAATAATCTGCGATCGCCTTTTCTATGTGGATACATAACGATAAAGCTTAATGTTTAGGTGAGCAATCACATAACAAAAACGTAAAAATCCTTCCCCTCTAGCCTATTTGAGAACATAACCCAAAAAATAATATGTAGTTTTGTAAACTATTCCGTAATCTCCGCAAGCCAAAATGAAGCACTCATTAGTAAATCAAACGATAAGTTTATACATCTACAAGCTTGTAAGGAGAAAATTCATGGAATCTCAAAACCTACAACAGCAGTTAACAGAAGATATGCAAAATGAGACTATTGAAAGCCTAAATCAGTCTGACGATGGTGCTGTAGACAATTCCCCAGAATTGCCGAACAGTGTCGATTCTCATCAAATTGAATTAAATGATGCTTTTGAAGGACAAGAAGTTACAGAAGATGCTTCAGAGGGTTCAGTAACTCTCCCAGGTAAACGTGTACAAGAAATTTGTCTAGTTAAGGGTACCTGGGTTCCTTGCTGATAAAAAAATGATAGTCATTTTCTATACAAATCTTACGTGATCGCAATCATCAAAAATAGAACTACTCAGATACCCTACTGCATCTAGAAGTAGGGTATTTTATCTAATCAAGCTAGAAGAATCCCGTTACAATGCACCAGCATTTAGCGGGAGACGGCAGTTGCTCATGGGGGAAACCCCCAAGACCGCACTGCCTCATGAATAGCGGTTAAAAACGAAACACCCTGTTAGAAAATATTTCGTGTCACGAAATGAGTATAACAGGGTAGTTGAGTTTTTGACAAAATAATGGTACTGTACTTAACAGTAACCAAACAAAAGAATGATAGTCTACGAAGTAAAAGTGGAGATAACAAAAGAGCAGTCACTTAAGGTAAATGAAGCCTTAAGGACTGCTCTTTTTGTTAGAAATTCTTCCTTGCGCTACTGGATAAATGGTCATGCAAAAACTGGTTACGACTTGAATAAATACACCAAAGTTCTAGCCGACAACCCTGACTTTCCGTGGGTTAAAAAACTCAACTCAACGGCAAGACAGGCAATGGCAGAAAGAACATGGTCAGCAATATCAAGGTTCTTTGATAATTGTAAAAAGAAGATACCAGGGAAGAAAGGATTCCCCAGGTTTAGACGATTCCAAACTAGGCTATCTGTAGAATATAAGCAAAGTGGTTGGTCACTTTCAGAGTGTCGCCAATACATTACATTTACAGATGGATTTGAGATTGGAAAAATCAAGCTTAGGGGAACCCGTGACCTGA